>NZ_PIPL01000002.1 GCF_003987145.1 Aliidiomarina minuta
CCAGATCGCAAATGAATACCCCATCGCGGCCACAACGACATCGCACGGCAGGCATAGCCTGCCCTACGGTGCATCCGATGTATCTGGTCATTTGTGTAGGGCAGGCCGTGCCTGCCGTCCAGGTTGGGTACCACCGCGAAACCCCGCGACGTATCCGATACCCGACAACGACAGCATCGGGGATACCCCAACCACCGCAACGGCAGGTGGAACCTGCCCTACGGTGCAACGTATCCAGACCGCAAATGAATACCGCATCGCGGACACAACGACATCGCACGGCAGGTGGAACCTGCCCTACGGTGCAACGTATCCAGACCGCAAATGAATACCCCATCGCGGCCACAACGACATCGCACGGCAGGCATAGCCTGCCCTACGGTGCATCCGATGTATCTGGTCATTTGTGTAGGGCAGGCCGTGCCTGCCGTCCAGGTTGGGTACCACCGCGAAACCCCGCGACGTATCTGATACCCGACAACCACAGCATTGCCGATACCCCAACCACCGCAACGGCAGGTGGAACGTATCCAGATCGCAAATGAATACCCCATCGCGGCCACAACGACATCGCACGGCAGGCCGAGCCTGCCCTACCATGCGGTTTTAGCTAAAATATGGTCAATTTAGCTAAAAATAGAGATTGATATATTTTTTTAATTTAATTAAGTTTATGAAAATCAATAAGTTAAAATATGGCACGGCAATTGAAAGATAATTGAAAGAATTAATGAAATTAACAATATGAAGGAAAGATCATGCGTTCAATTTTACTTATTACTTTGCTGGTAGCTGCATTATTCTGGTTTGCTCCCGGGATCTTTGCCGCCTCTCTTGCTGGATTGATAACGGTCACGGTTTCAGGTTTTGTGGGACTGTTGATTGTAGGTGGAGTCATGTTGTTCGTTGGGCTGATCTTTGGGAGCGCGTTGATGGCATTTCTGGCCGGAGGTATCACGTTACTCTTTGTCGGCTTCAGTCTCCTCTGGCCGCTACTTATTGCTTTTATTCTTATCTGGCTTTGTACACGAGGGCGTACCCAAAGCGCTTAATTTCGTTTACAGTAGGCACGTATAATACTGAGAAAAGAAAAAGGGAAAATTATATGCGTGCTTTATACCTGATAAGCTTTTGTGTGTTTGCGAGTTTTGCTTCCGCTACCCAGGCTGCGATATCTTTGAATACTGATGACATCTGGTTGCGTGAATCGGTGCCTGGTGCCGAGAACGGGGCGGGTTTCGGTGCTTTGCTTAATCCCTCGAATGAGGATGTCGTGATTGTTGGTGCTTATTCTGAGGTGGCAGGTGACGTAGAAATACATCAGCATGTAAGCCGTAATGGTCAAATGTCGATGGAAGCTATTGAAGCTCTGACAGTGCCAGCAGGAGAGGAAGTAAAGTTACAGCCTGGTGGTTACCATCTTATGTTATTAGGGCTGAAGCAGCGCTTAACAACTGGTGATGAACATGAGATTACGTTGTTGCTTGCATCTGGCGAAGCCATTACTATGATGGCTGAGGTCAAACCGTTAATCGAGGATGCTCATAACGAGCATCATTGAGCGAATTCGCGGTAGAATAGCTGATATTGTTAAGTAGTAAAAAGGAAATAAAAATGAAAAAAGCAGGACTGGTCGCCGTAGCGGCTTTTATGGCAGTGAGCGCAGCTCCGGCAAAAGCGGACTGGATTTTTGGTGTGTACGCTGAAGGCCAATACTGGGCGCCAGAAGCGACAGGGAGTTATGGTTCTCAGGGGAATCAGGTCGATTATGATTTCGAAGATGAGGGGCAGCTGCAATTGGCTGTCGCTTTACATCACCCGATACCTTTATTACCTAACATCAGATTAGAACGGCAAGAGCTGGAAACTACCGGCTTTCGCTCTGGTGCTGATAGTGCTACAGCAACTCAGCATACCGTAGATTTGCAGCATGATACGATAACTCTTTATTATCGCCTTCTGGATAATCGACTGGCTCGCATTCATTTTGGTGTCAGTGCTAAACGTTTCGATGGCTATGTTGGTGAAACCATGTCAGGTAATGGTTATCAAGTAGATGAAACTATTCCGACAGCTTATTTGATGGGTAGTGTTGGCTTGCCGTTTACTGGACTAAGTGCTTATGCACGTGGTCATCTGCTTGCCTTTGATGATAACAAAGTACAGGATATAGAAGCAGGTCTGCAGTATCGCTTGTTTAATACTCCACTTCTGGATGGCAATCTTCAGTTGGGTTATCGTGCTTTTAATCTGGAATTAGATAATGTTGCCGGTTTGTATACTGACTTTGAATTTAAAGGTCCTTTTCTCGGTTTTCAGCTTCATTTTTAATTAATCAGTTTATAGCAATCACAAAATCCCGACTAAAATGCTCCTGAAGCATGTCAATAAACGCCTGCTGCGACTTCGGTGGTAGCAGGCGCAGTAGTTCATCTCCCTGTGCAGTATATTTATGATAGGTAAGAACCAGTCCTCTGGTCTTTGGCGTTAATGTCAGGTTATCTCCGCCAATAGTTAACTGCAGAGGCGCAGTCATCTCCAACTCCCCAGACTCAATAGCTGCCGGATACAGTATACCGAGGTCAGCTAACGCTAGTGTGTCTGGATAACTTAAACCAGCACGTGCCAGGTTTAGATTGACTGGTTTGTTTAAGGTTAACCAGGTAAACAGGCTGGGTCGGCGATAATAGCCAGTAATAATTTTATTGCTTTGATGCCGCGAATCACGGCAGGTAAGCGCTTGACCGCGACGAAATATATCAGCTTCCCGCACCGTAAGTCGTTTTAGAGTTGCTATGGTTTTTAACGAAAAACTCCCTGGGCGCGCGCTTTCTGAGGCCATTATTTTAGCCCACAGTTTCTGCATCGCTGGGGATGAAATGTCTTCTGCTTGTTGCAGGAAGCTATTTAACCAGTCTATGTCGAGTTCATCATTATTAGTTCTGGCAGGTGCGTAATCCAAAGCCAGACCCAGAATTTTTTCCAGGTTGTCCTGACGACGGCGTTCCCGGGTTTGCAGTCGCCTCTGCAAGCGCTCATTTATATTAGAACTGCTTTTCTTACTAAACCCATCCTGTTCAATGCCAAGCGAACGCACGGCTCGCAGAAGCTGTTCGCGACTGGATGAGCCAGGTGGGACCCTCTCTGTATTGGCTGCGCTTTTACTGGAGGGCGCAGCGTGTTTACGTTGTCGGGTTACGCGTGGCGGCGCCTTTACCGAATGGATCCGGCTTACTTCAGACATAAAGTGTCCTTATGCATTAAATTACCTAAGCAATATAGTACAGGCTTATCGTATTGTATCGGCCTGTACTCGCAGGACCTGAATTTATTTCTTTACCTTTGATCTAGTACTACCTTTGAAAGACGAGATAGGCTAGAGTGAAATACTGTAAATCAACAATTAAAATACATATCAGTGGACGGTAAGAATCATAGGCATGAGTAATCATCATAATGATGACCAATTAGTCTTTGCTGACCAGGCGGACAACAGCGACGATTCACAATCAATAATTATCCCATGGGTTATTTTGATTGTTGATGATGAAGAGGAAGTACATTCAGTTACTCGTCTTGTGTTGTCGGGTGTCATCTTGGATGGCCGTCCTCTTGCTTATCTACACGCGTACTCTGCGGCCGAAGCTCTGGAAATATTAAGTCAGCGCGATGATATAGCGTTAACTTTGTTAGACGTCGTGATGGAGACCGACGATGCCGGTTTACGTGCGGTTAAGGCAATACGAGAAGACCTGAACAACGATGAAATTCGTATTGTGCTGCGCACCGGCCAGCCGGGTCAGGCTCCCGAAGAACGGGTTATCATGGAATATGATATTAATGACTATAAAACTAAAACAGAACTTACCCGCAGTAAATTACTGACTACCGTTGTTTCCGCTTTACGTTCCTATCAACAGATCCGAACCATTAATGAAAGCCGTCGGGGGCTTGAAAAGATCGTCAATGCTGCAGCTAACCTGATGGAACGTCACTCGATAAATAACTTTTCGGAAGGAGTAGTTACACAATTAGCATCCCTGCTAGGGCTCGAGCCAGAAGGGTTGTTATGTGTTAAAGCGCCAACTGCAACACAAAACGACGTGATAGTACTTGGTGCGGCCGGACACTTTGCCGATGCCATTCAGCAGCCTATCGAGTATATCAAGGAACGTCGTATTGTGGACGGGGTACGCCGCTGTCTGGAACAGAAAAAACATTTGTATTTACCCAATGCGACCGTTTTTTATATTGACGCTAAAGGTATTGAAGCGGCTGCATATATAGAGTCATCTGAAGTATTGAGACAGGTGGATCATAAGCTTATAGAGATTTTTCTGGCAAATATCGCGATCGGGTTTGAAAATGTTAGTTTGTTCGAAGAGTTACGTACCGCGGCGTATCGTGACCAACTTACCGGACTCGCTAATCGGGCCGAATTTATATCTTTGCTTGAGAAATCATTGCTTAGTTCTGAACCATGGCTGTTTGCTATTAGTGATATAAGCCATTTCTCGGATGTAAATGACGCGTTGGGGCAGGATATTGGTAACGAACTGATTTATGAGGTCGGTAAAAGGTTACGCACGCACTTTCCCGAACCCGCTGTAGTTGCTCGTATTAGTGCGGATGTATTCGGTTTGATCTGTAAGAAGGACGACCTGACTCCAGGGGTCATGCAAAATGCGTTAGTTGAACCTTTTGTGGTGTCTGAGCATAGAATTCCTATTAGCATGACTACCGGGTTCTCGTTACAACATTCAGCAAATGACGGTTTGGATGTACTAAAACAAGCTTATATAGCGTTGAAAAATGCTAAAAATCATCGTCTTGATTCGTACGCTTTTTATCACCCGAGTATGGAAGCTGAAACTCAGCGCCGGTTAGATCTAATCCGTCGTTTGCGTTCGGACTTTCATGCTGAGGTTCTGCAGCTTTGGTATCAGCCACAGGTAGAGCTCAGAAGCGGTCGCTTGGTCGGAGTCGAAGCTTTGCTGCGTTGGCCCCAGGAAGATGGAAGCTTTATTTCGCCTGAGGTGTTTATCCCCTTAGCTGAATATTCGGGTCTTATTCTGGATGTTGGAGCCTGGGTGCTGGAGGAAGCTTGCCGTTCTATGGAGAGTATTCTCGAGGACGTGGACCCTGATTTTCGTATGGCGGTTAATGTGTCTGTGCCGCAGTTCCGGCAGCGAAATTTTGCCAACATGGTTGGAGATATTATGGCCAGATATAATATACCGCGGGGTCGACTGGAGCTGGAAATTACGGAGTCCATTGTGATGGATGATCCCAAGCTGGTGGCTGAGGTACTGCATCAGTTGAAAAGTAAGGGCGTTCGGGTTGCTATTGATGACTTTGGGGTCGGTTTCTCATCGTTAAGCTATGTGCAGCAGTTGCCGCTGGATAAACTGAAAATTGACCGGGCTTTTGTTAAAGCCGCACATACCAACAGTGGTGCGGTCATTATTGAGACTATAGTTAATATGGGTCATCGGCTTGGACTTTCCACACTGGCGGAAGGCATTGAAACTGAAGAACAGGCTCGCTATTTTGAAGAACTCAGAGTTACCGAAGCCCAAGGGTATCTGTATGCCCGTCCTATGCCTCTGCAGGACTTACGGCATCACATTAACAAGTCATCGGCACGGTCTTAGTTAAAATAAGAAACCACTTCAGCTGCATCTATCTGGTAACCCACTACGGCAATATCGCCTTCTTTACGTTCTACTTTGACTGTGCCACTGACCCAGACGGCATCATAAGTCACCGAGTAGGGCACGCCTTCCGGAAAGCTAACGTGGATAATTTGATTAGGTGGCGGCGGCGGTACATGAATACAGGCCCCAAAATAGGGTACTAAAAGAAATTCAGTGACCCGGCGATCATCGCCTTCCAGTTGCACCACGTATCCTGGAATTCTTACTTTATCACCATTCAGCTCTTCAATAACGGGAGCATCGAGCCCGGTCTGAACCTGAGCATCCGGATTTCGGTCATAATAAGAGGGATCTCGCACTGCAGGTGCCTGCCAGTCGTCCGGCTTTAATTCTTTCCATTCAATAGTGCGAAAATCACTGGCGTGAACGCCCATAGTGACAAAGAACGTAAGCGCCGCGCTGAACCAGATAAATAACTTCATAATTTTATAGATAGTCCGTCAGTTAATGAGTGACGATAAGCACGCCATGCAGGCAGGCAGCTAATGATGAACCCAGCTACAAATACCAGGCCTGCTCGCTGCCATTCGGTGCCTGACAGGCCGCCAAGTTCAATCATAATGCCAAAACTGCTTTGTAACCAGGGCATCAGGCTCAACAAAAGCCCATACAGCAGACCGATACCAAGCAGTATGCCGGCGCTGGTAAGCAGCATGGCTTCGCTGACTAAAAGCCCAAATATAGTGCCAGGTCCGGCGCCTAGAGAGCGTAAGACCGCCATTTCCCGACGACGTTCCTGCAAGCTGGCTAATAAAGTGGCTAGCATGCCCATCAGGCCCGTTAGTAAAACAAATCCGGATACGATGGCAAGGGTGCGTTCAAATACGCTTAGTGTTCGCCACAGCTCTTGTAAGGTAGCTCCCGGCATAATTGCGGTCAGGGGTTCCTGAGTCCAGGTATTGATCGCGCGCTGCATGAAAATAGCCCGCGGCTGACTGTGCAAACCAACAAAAAAAGCGCTGATACTGTCCAGTGGTGCTTCCTGCTCATGACTGTGTCTATGCTCGCTATTTTGTTCATGTTCATGTTCATGTCCGTCGTCCTGTTGGGTAGCGCCGCTGAAGTCCGGTTGGTGGTCGTCATGTTCATCTTCATGCTCATGCTGACCATGCAAACGGCCAAGCCCTTCCAGTGGAATATAAAGCGCATGATCTGCGGGGGTACCGGTCGTCTGCATAATGCCAACAATACGCATAGGATCGTCGTCATGCTGATGAAAGCTGACACTGCCGGTGCCATGGGCAATCACAATTTCATCACCTATCGACAGATTATGTCGGCGTGCCGCCTGGCTGCCTACTACCACTTCATCATAATGCTCAAAGGTACCACCCGTGGCGATTTCTAGCGATTGTCGCTGACCGTATTTAAAATGCTCGAAAAAGCTATTAGTAGTGCCTATCACGGGATGACCGCGGTAACTGTCGCCTAAGGCAATGGGTATGCTCCAGGCCACCTGGTCGTGATCGCGCCAGTGAGTGTAACTCTGCCAGCTCACGTTAGCGCTGGGGTTTCCGATATGAAATACAGAAAATAAAAGCAGGTTCACCTGACCACTGCGAGCGCCAACAATAAGGTCGGTGCCGGAAATAGTATTAGCGAAACCGGATCGAGTCTGGTCGCTAACCCGCTCAACACCGAGCAACAACATGACGCTGATAGCGATTGAGAACAGGGTAAGCAAAGCGTTGGTTTTACGGCTCAGCAGACTGGAAAGCGCAAGTTTAATTAAATTCACAGGACAACTCCTGATACAGCATTGATATCCTGCAAGCGCAGCTGTCGCTGAAAGCGCTGCGTCAGGTCAGTATCATGAGTGACAAATATCAGCGTACTGCCCGCCGCCTGGCATTCTTCAAACAGCAGGCTCAGGAAGTCATGGCGGCTGTCGCTGTCCAATGCGGAAGTTGGTTCATCAGCGATGATCAAAGGCGGTGCGCCAATCAGGGCGCGGGCCGCGGCAACGCGCTGCTGTTGACCGACACTTAACTGACTGGCCTTGCGAGAAAAAAGCTCTTCTGGTAAGCCTAAACGCTGTAGCAAACGCTTACTTTCCTGTTCCGGGGTAGTCTGTTTTTGTTGCAGCTGCTGACGGCGGCGGGCAGAAAAGTCGCAAGCCAGCTGCACATTATGTAAGCAGTCCAGATAAGGCAGCAGGTTGAATTGCTGAAAGATGTAACCGATATTATCGGCGCGAAAACGGTCTCGTTGTCGGTTACTCAGAGTTGTCAGGTTTACGCCGTTGATTTCAATCTGCCCCTGAGTCGGGGTATGTACGCCAGCAAGCAAAGAGAGCAGGGTCGACTTGCCGCTGCCACTGGGGCCTTGCAGAATAAGTTGCTCGCCTTGCTGTATGTGCAAGGCAGCAATATTAATAACTGGCGCAGTCTGACCACGCCAGTTAAACGTCAGGTCACTTATTGCGACACTGGTTGTGCTCATTTTTTCTCTTGAGCGCGGGCAAACGAGGACTTCAGCTCTTCTTTTGCAGCCTTAACATCGGCCCAGCCTTCCACTTTAACCCACTTGCCCTTTTCCAGCTCTTTATAGTGCTCGAAGAAGTGGGTGATTTGTGCTTTTAACAGCTCTGGCAGGTCATTCACATCCTGAATATGGTCATATTCTTTAGTCAGTTTGCTGATGGGCACCGCGACTACTTTGGCATCTTCACCGGCTTCATCGCTCATTTGCAGCACGCCCACAGGGCGACAGGTAATTACAGAACCTGGCTGCAGTGGATACGGAGTAGGTACTAAAACGTCAACCGGATCGCCATCCAGAGACAGGGTGTCGTTTACAAAGCCGTAATTGCACGGGTAAAACATGGGCGTTGTCATAAAACGGTCAACCCAGACAGTACCGCTATCTTTATCAACTTCATATTTGATAGGGTCGGCGTTGGCCGGGATTTCGATAATTACGTTAATCTCGTCTGGCAGGTTTTTGCCCGCTGGTACATCGCTTAAGCTCATGATGTTTCCTTTAATTAAGTATGACAACAATCAGGTTTAAATTAGCCGCTTAGTATAGCCTTGCGGCGGTAATGAATAAAAGTCAGACCATAGTCGGTAATTACTTATTTTTACACGTCGAAACGGTCACAGGGTATTTTTTTGTGATAATCGAGGCAGACTTCAACTTCGTTAGATGAACCCATAATCACAGAAACCCGTTCGTGGATATCGGTAGGCTGTAGCGACATAATGCGTTCATAGCCAGTACTGCAACGTCCCCCGGCTTGTTCTACCAGATAACTCATAGGGTTCGCTTCATAGAGCAAACGCAGCTTGCAGGGTTTCTTTTTGTTGCGACAATCGGCTGGGTAGGTAAACAACCCGCCGCGACAGAGAACCCGGTGTACATCGGATACCATAGCCGCGTTCCAGCGCATATTAAAGCGCTTCTTGCGCGGGCCTTCTTCGCCTTGTATCAGGTCTGCAATGTAGCTTTGAATGGGTTTATTCCAAAAACGTGAATTCGACATATTAATGGCAAACTCCCGAGTGTCTTTTGGCACCTTTACTTGATCTACGGTCAGCAAAAATTCACCAACGGTATGATCCAGGGTGTACATACGAACGCCCTGACCGGTAGTGAGGGCTAACATCGCTGAAGGTCCATACAAAATGTAACCCGCTGCGACTTGTTCATCACCGGTCTGCAGGAACATATCTTTGCCTTCGGCGGGATGATCTGGTACTTCCAGAATCGAGAAAATAGTACCCACAGAGCCGTTGATGTCAATATTCGAACTGCCGTCCAGAGGATCATAAGCAACCAGGTACTTCGCATCCGGGTTGCCTTCAACGATATCGTCTTCTTCTTCAGAAGCGACAGCGCGTACCAGATTGGTTTCTAACAGCATGTTTTTAATTAACTGATTAGAGACGACATCCAGCTTTTTCTGGGTTTCACCCTGAATGTTTTCATCCAGAGTCGATCCCAGGGTGCCAGCTAAGCTCCCTTGATGCAGGCGATGGGATATTTCTTTCGCTGCTGTGAGCAGGGTGTTGATCACGGAGATCAGGTGAAGTGGAACATGGTCTTTATTAAGCACCGGAATCAGGCGTTGCATGGTAGTCCTCTTTGTCGGCTGAGTCACGCGTTCAGACGCGCAATAGTTTACCTGAAAAGCAGTGAAGATGCGCCCCTGTCAGTTGACTTTATGTCTATTTTAGTCGCAATTGGAGCGTTGAGCTGCTGTAGCAGTGGGATATTAGGTGTTACACTGAGGCGGTTTTAGGGCCACGAGTTACAGACATCTATGCATATTCATATTCTTGGTATTTGCGGTACCTTCATGGGGGGCATCGCGGCTATTGCGCGGGAGCTCGGACATCGGGTAACCGGCAGTGATCGTAATGTGTATCCACCTATGAGCACTCAGCTTGAGAATATGGGCATTGAGATTAATCAGGATGACGATCTGACACAGCTGGAGCCTGCCCCTGATTTGGTTATTATCGGCAATGCGATGAGCCGGGGACACCCCTTAGTCGAAGCTGTGCTGAATGCGCGGTTGCCTTATACCTCGGGTCCGGCCTGGCTGGGAGAACAGGTGTTACGGCATAAATGGGTACTGGCAGTAGCAGGTACTCATGGTAAAACCACCACAGCCAGCATGCTCGCGCATATTCTGCAAAGCGCGGATATGCAGCCGGGTTTTCTGATAGGTGGCGTGTTGCCCGTTTTTGGTTGCTCAGCGCGACTGACAGAGAGTCCTTTTTTCATTATTGAAGCAGACGAATACGATACCGCTTTTTTTGATAAGCGTTCCAAGTTTGTTCATTACTACCCCGACACGCTGGCTTTGAATAACCTGGAATTCGATCATGCCGATATTTTTCCTGACCTGGCGGCTATTCAAAGGCAGTTTCATCATCTGGTACGCACGGTTCCGGGCACCGGGTGTGTATTGGCTCCTGCAGATGACAGCGCACTGCAGGAAGTACTGCGGGAAGGCTGCTGGAGTGAGCTGCAGTGGTTAAATGAAGCTAAGCAGGGCTGGTCGTTGAGCCAGAGCTCGCCGGATGGTTGCGCTTTTAACGTCAACTTTAAAGGCGAACTTAAAGGTCGGGTTGAATGGGCCCTGTTAGGACAGCACAATATGGCCAATGCACTGATGGCAATTGCGGCGGCGCAGCATGCCGGTGTGCCAGCAACAATGGCGGTACAGGCCCTGAATACTTTTGCCGCGCCCAAACGACGTCTTGAACTTTATGCCGAGGTTGCGGGTATTAAAGTCTATGATGACTTTGCCCATCATCCGACCGCTATGCAAAGCACTTTACAGGGATTGCGTGCTCATGTTGGGCAGCAGCTTATACTTGCGGTAATTGAACCTGGCTCGAACACCATGCGACAAGGCGTTCATAAAGCAACCCTGGCACCGGCTCTGAAACTGGCAGATCAGGTTTACGCTTATGATAACGGTCGCTTAGAATGGTCGCTGCAAGACATTAGCGAGCATCTACAGCAGCCGTGGCACATTTCTGGTGCTGTGGATGAGCTGGTGCAGATGATCGCCCGGCAGGCAGCTTCGGGTTGCCACGTATTGCTAATGAGCAACAGTAGTTTTGGTGGTTTGCGCGAAAAATTACAGGCGACTTTAATTCAGATGCATGGAGATATGGATGCGAAATAACAGTGTGACCCTGGCCATTACAGGTGCATCCGGCGCACCTTATGCTCTGCGTTTATTGGAAAACCTGATTGCTCAACGGCAACAGGTATTTTTGCTTATGTCGAGCGCCGCACGAGTGGTCTTTGCGACCGAAGAAGATATGCAAATACCCGCGTCACCCCAGGCGATGACAGAGTTTTTCTGCCAGCGTTTTAAGGTCAGTGATGATCAATTGAAAGTCTTTGGCAAAGAAGAATGGTTTTCCCCGGTTGCTTCGGGTTCTGCTGCGCCTGGCCGCATGGTGGTGTGCCCCTGTTCAACAGGAACCCTTTCCGCGATTGCTGTGGGCGCTAGTGACAACTTGATAGAACGTGCTGCTGATGTGGTGTTGAAAGAGCGCGGACAGCTTATATTAGTGCCGCGGGAAATGCCTTTGAGCACCATTCATCTGAAAAACATGCTGAGCCTGAGCGAAATGGGCGCCACTATTATGCCGGCCGCCCCTGGATTTTATCATCAACCTCAGTCCATCGACGACCTGGTAGATTTTGTGGTCGCCCGCATTCTTGATCATCTGGAACTCGAACAAAACCTGGTTCCACGTTGGGGTTATGGTAAACCTTAATTTTCTGAATTCGTAGTAAGGAGTCTTAAGTAATGGCAAAAGCGCTTGAAATCAGCGGTTTGAAAAAAACTTACCGGGGCGGTCTGGAAGCCTTGAAAGGGCTGGATCTGACTGTTAACCAGGGCGACTTTTACGCCTTGCTGGGGCCTAATGGAGCGGGTAAGTCCACTACCATTGGTGTTATCTCTTCGCTGGTGAATAAAAGTGAAGGTAAAGTACGGGTGTTTGATTATGATCTGGATACACAACTGGCGGATGTGAAACGTCATATTGGTCTGGTTCCCCAGGAGTTTAACTTTAACCAGTTTGAAACCGTGCTCCAGATAGTGGTTAACCAGGCGGGTTATTACGGGGTCTCACGTACACTGGCTAAAGAGCGTGCTGAGAAATATCTGTCTCAGCTTGGTCTCTGGGATAAACGCAATGAACCCGCTCGCACCCTTTCCGGGGGCATGAAACGTCGCCTGATGATCGCCCGCGCGTTATTACATGAACCTAAATTACTGATACTGGATGAACCGACTGCGGGCGTGGACATTGAATTACGCCGTTCAATGTGGGAATACCTGACACTGATTAATCAGCAGGGCATTACTATCATTCTGACCACGCATTATCTGGAAGAAGCAGAAACCCTGTGTCGCACTATTGGCATTATCGATAAAGGCCGCATTATTGAAAACACCACTATGAAGAGCCTGCTTAGCAAATTGAATATTGAAACTTTTATTCTGGATTTAGCAGTGTATGAAAGCGGCCCAACTCTGGAAGGTTTTAAAATGCGTGAGCTGGACAACCACACTATCGAAGTGGATGTCCCTAAAGAAAGAGGCCTGAATAAAGTATTCACGCAGTTAACTGAGCAGGGTTTTAAAGTGCTCTCGATGCGCAACAAATCGAACCGGCTGGAAGAATTATTTGTGGATCTGGTAGAACAGGGCCGTACTCAGAAGGAGTCTGTGTAGCATGAGCAATCCAATGAATCTGACCGCATTAAAAACCATATGGATTAAAGAATGCACCCGCTTTTTACGTATCTGGGTGCAAACCCTGGTGCCTCCCGCTATTACGATGACGCTGTATTTTGTGATTTTCGGCAACCTGATTGGTGAGCGTATCGGTGAGATGGGCGGTGTCAGCTATATGGAGTTCATTGTGCCTGGCCTGATCATGATGTCGGTGATAACCAACGCATACTCCAATGTTGCTGCTTCCTTTTTCAGCGCCAAATTTCAGCGTAATATCGAGGAAATGCTGGTCGCCCCGGTATCTACGATGACTATTATTTTAGGTTACGTAGGCGGTGGTGTGGCTCGAGCCTTGATAGTTGCAGTGGTGGTGACTGTGGTATCGAGCTTTTTTGTGCCACTCAATATTCAGCATTTTTGGTTAATTGTGGTAACGGTAGTGCTGACCGCTACTTTGTTTGCTCTGGGTGGTCTGCTGAATGCTATTTTTGCCAAGACCTTTGATGATATCTCCATCATACCAACCTTCATCCTGACACCTCTAACGTATCTGGGCGGTGTTTTCTATTCCATTACGCTGCTACCTGATTTCTGGCAGTGGGTGTCACAGGCCAATCCTATTATTTATATGGTCAATGCCTTCCGTTATGGCTTTATTGGCGTCTCTGATATTAACGCCTATTTCGCGCTTGGTGTTCTGGTCGTATTTAACCTGATTTTCCTGGGTATCGCCTGGTTACTGCTTGAACGCGGTACGGGCATTCGTAGCTAAGGGGCGGACATGGATTATCAGTCGCGGGCTATTGATAGCAACCAGGAGGGTGTGCATGAGGAGCTGGAAAGCCATGTGCGTAAGTACCTGCAGACCAGTTTCCGTAAACCAATAGCTGAACATAGTCAGCAGGCCTTTGACCGGGTTCAGGAAGAAGTCACCCAATGGCAGGGACCTGTTGTTCTGGACTCCTGTTGTGGGGTTGGCGAAAGTACTCTGCACCTGGCTGGCGAACACGCTGACGCGCTGGTAATAGGAGTGGATAAATCAGCCCACCGGCTGGCAAAAAATACAGCCTATCGGCAGGGCGAACTGGGCCAGCGTTGCTTATTAGTAAGGGCTGACCTGAATGATTTCTGGCGTCTGGCAGCCCAGGCCAGCTGGCCATTAACGCATCACTATATTTTATATCCAAATCCCTGGCCGAAACACAAACATCTGGGGCGGCGCTGGCATGGCGGGGCACTGTTCCCGCAGATACTGGCATTGGGTGGGAAACTGGAAGTGCGCAGCAACTGGCGCTTGTACGTTGAGGAGTTTCAGGTGGCGTTGCAAATTGCCGGTCAGCAGTCAGTCATAAAGCAATTGCCTAATGAGCATTCCCCTATTACGCCTTTTGAACGCAAATATCAGGCAACAGACCAGCCGTTGTGGCAGTTACAAAGTAACTTGTGCTAAAGTCTGCGCCCATGCAAATTCGAGGAGATGTCTTTTGAGCAATTCGTCTGCGGCTGACGTCAGCCTGGATGCCCTGTATCGGATTTTTACAATCCCTGAGGCTCCTGATTCAACGCTGGGAAGAATTGAGCGTCACTTATCCGAAAACCTGGCGGGTTTTCTAAGTGATCACATTGTAGCGAAAGAAAAACCTCTGCATGAAATTGAAGAGGATTTTGCTGACAGCGAAATTCCCGAGCAGCCAACCTTTGTTTCTGAGCACACCGACGAATTACTGAATAAACTGGTCGCCCATTCGGTGCATACTGCATCCCCTCGTTTTATTGGCCATATGACGTCAGCCTTGCCGTACTTCCTTTTGCCGCTGGCAAAACTAATGGTGGGGCTGAATCAGAACCTGGTTAAGATAGAAACCTCGAAAGCTTTCACTCCGCTCGAGCGTCAGGTACTGGGTATGATGCACCACCTGGTATATGGCGAGCAGGAAAAGTTTTATCAACACTGGATGCACAGTGCTGAACATTCGCTGGGTGCATTCTGTTCTGGCGGTACCGTAGCCAATATTACAGCGCTCTGGGTTGCCCGTAATAAGTTGTTTGCTGCGCAACCGGGCTTTGCTGGGGTTGCGACCGAAGGACTGGCTGCAGGCTTGCAGCATTACGGTTATAAAAAAGCCTGTGTAATGGTTTCTGAGCGCGGTCATTACTCGTTATCTAAAGCCGCCGATGTGCTGGGTATTGGCCGGGCTAATCTGGTGGCAATTGCTACCGACAAAAACAATCGCATGGATATAGAAGCGTTACGTAAAGGCTGCCAGCAAATAGCGGACGAAGGTGGCCGGGTAATGGCACTTGTAGGCATTGCGGGCACTACTGAAACTGGTCATATAGACCCCTTGGAAAAAATGGCGGATGTGGCTGCTGAGATTGGCGCCCATTTTCATGTAGATGCTGCCTGGGGTGGCGCGACCTTGTTGTCGTCCACGCATCGTGGCTTATTGCAGGGTATCGAAAGAGCGGACAGCGTCACTATTGATGCGCATAAGCAAATGTATGTGCCTATGGGCGCTGGCATGGTGTTGTTTCGTGACCCGGCACTGGTGCATGCCATTGAGCACCACGCGGAGTATGTTATTCGCCGTGGCTCTAAAGATTTGGGCAGTCATACGATGGAAGGTTCGCGTCCGGGCATGGCGATGCTGGTGTATTCAGCGCTGCATGTTATGGGCCGTCGGGGCTATCAGTTACTCATTGATCAGAGCATTGATAAGGCTCAGGCATTTTCGGCGTTAATCCATCAGCAGCCAGACTTTGAAGTGGTTACTGAACCTGAGCTTTGTTTACTGACTTATCGTTATGTACCGGCGGATATTAAGGAAGTTCTGGCTAACGCTAATGAAGAGCAGATGAACCGTATTACTCCAATCCTCAATCAGCTGACAAAACACGTGCAAAAAAGCCAGCGCGAAAGTGGTAATGCTTTTGTGTCGCGAACCAAGTTAACTCCGCATCAGTATTTTCACCAGCCGAGCACCGTATTTCGTACCGTACTGGCGAACCCGCTTACCACCATGCAGATGCTCAGCGAAATTCTCGAGGAGCAGCGTGAGATCGGTGAAAACGCCCCGCATACTTTGCACGCGTTATATGCAGAGGCGCGGGACTGTGGTTTATTGAGCGGTTGAATTAACAGAGCAGGTTGTCGATAAGCCGGGTGTTCCCCAGTTTAGCTGCCGCCAGTATGACCAGCTCAGTCTGGATGTTTTCTGCTGGCTGCAGGTCCTCGCGCCGACGAATACTGAAATACTCGACATTAAGCCCGGCACTTTGAATGACTTTGCTGGCATCAGCTTCCAGCTGGTGCAGATTATTTTTCCCCTGCCTTATCTGTTGCGCGGTTCGTTGTAACTGTTGATAGATGACCGCGGCCGTTTGTTTTTGTTGCTCTGTCAGATAGCCGTTACGTGAACTTTTAGCCAGACCATTCGCTTCGCGTTCGGTGGCTACACCATGCACTATGAGTGGTATCGATAAGTCCTGCACCATAAGGCGAATTACCTGTAACTGCTGGAAGTCTTTCTCTCCAAATACTGCATGTTCAGGCTGAACCATGTTGAACAACTTGCATACAATAGTGGCCACGCCCCGGAAATGGCCTTTACGACTGGCGCCGCACAATATATCGGAGATCCCCGGCACCTCGACCAGGGTTTGCTGCTTCAGGCCGCGCGGGTAAATATCCTGATTATTTGGTGTCAGCACCACTTCCACCCCGAGTTCCTGCAAAGCGCGCATATCCTCTACCAGGGTCCGTGGGTAATTGTCGAGGTCCTCGTTAGCAGCAAATTGCATGGGGTTAACATAAATACTGACAATCACTCTGTCAGCCAGCTCACGGGCTTTTTTGACCAGTTTGAGGTGACCACTGTGTAAGTTGCCCATAGTTGGCACCAGGGCTACACTGAGGCCTTGCTGACGCCATTCCTGACGTACCTTACGTAATTCATCGAGATTGCTTATCTGTTGCATAGTCAGCTCCTGTGTCTTTAGTTAACCGAAGGAGTGCTCAGCATCAGGAAAGCGACCGCTTTTAACTTCTTCTATATAGGTCTGTATGGCAGAGCGGACGTCGCCGCTTTGTTGCAGATAATTTTTGGCAAACTTAGGCAGGTAATTCGCAGTTAAGCCAAGCATGTCGTGCATCACCAGAATCTGACCATCGGTATCAGCACCGGCACCTATGCCAATGACTGGCATATTAACGGCTTCTGAAACTGCTTTGCCAAGGGCATTCGGAATGCATTCAACCACCAATAGCTGGGCACCCGCCTGCTCCAGCTGGCTGGCCTGTTTAATTAAGGCGTCTGCCTGATGCTGTTCCCGGCCCTGCACTTTATAGCCGCCAATAACATTAACGGACTGGGGCAATAAACCCAGGTGCGCACAGACAGGAATACCTCGGGTGTGTAACGCTTTGACGGTTTCTATTAACCACTCGCCGCCTTCCAGTTTCACCATATTGGCCCCGGCGCGCATCAGTTCAGCAGCATTCTGGCAGGCATCGGCTGGTGTTGAATAACTCATAAACGGCATATCAGCAACTACAAAGGCTTCTTTGGCACCATTGCGTACGGCACGCGTGTGATAAGCAATGTCTGCCACGCTTACCGGAACCGTAGAATCTTGTCCCTGCAAGACCATGCCGAGAGAGTCACCGACCAGCATTAGATCAATGCCACACTCGGCAAACAAGTGTGAGAAGCTGGCATCATAAGCAGTTATCGCGGTGATTTTATCGCCGCTTTGTTTTTGTTTGAACAGCTTAGCTATGGTGTTTTTAGCCATGAGTATTGACCCGGTTTAAAGTGCTTAAAACAGCATTGTAACCGGAGATGCGCAGGGTTAATAGTCTGTAGCAGGGGCGATTTTTTGCAACCCGTTCAGGGCAACTCGCTGGCAGGCCTGTGCAACCGGGGTTCCATCGGGCAACATCAGGTCGGGAGCAATTTCCGCCAAAGGATAAAGCACAAATTCACGTTCATGCAGACCGGGGTGGGGCACTGTTAACTGAGGTAAAGAGAGCTGTAGTTGGTCTATGAGCAGAATATCTACATCGAGAGTGCGGGGCCCCCAGTGTTGTTTTCGCTCGCGCCCGGCCAGAGTTTCGATGCTTTGGGTAAGGTTCAGTAACTCCAGGGGTTGCAGGTTAGTTTCAATGAGCACTACCGCATTGACATAGTCGGGTTGATCCTGAGGTCCCATAGGTTTACTGGCATACAGTGAAGAGCTGCGCAGAACCTGAATGGCCGGGCTTGCCTGCAATGCCTTCACCGCATTCTGTATTTGCTGCAGCGGCTTTTGCAGGTTGGCACCCAGCCCCAGATAACACAAGGTCATGATTTGTCTTTGGCTGGACCTGTGTCTTTCGGGCCCGACTTGCGTCTTGGACGCCGACGTTTACGTGGTGCGGTGCTTTGTCCCGGCGCGCCAGGTGGATTATGTCCCGTTTCTTTGCCACGTTGAAACTCGGTCCAGAAATCAGCCAGTTCCTGTAAATCGGGGCGTTGTTCTATTTTGGCGCGCAATAGCAGAAAGTCATAACCAGCGCGGAATTTAGGATGACCTAATAAGCGTTCGGCACGGCGTGGTGCAGTTTGCTGCAAGCGCAATTGCAGTAGCCAGATATCGCGTGCAGGTAAGCTAAAGCGTTTGGGGATGGAAATGCTCTGGGCCTGTTTGCCAACCACATCAGCGGCCGCAATCTGGAAGGCATCGTATTCGGGTAAGCCGCCGTCCTGGGTCAGTTCTTCTGCGCGCGATACTACGGGATACCATAATATAGCTGCAAACAAATAAGCAGGGGTAACCCCTTTGCCATTGTTCAGGCGATTATCGGTGTCGATAAAAAGTTGGTACAACATACGGTATTCGTTGCTGTCTTCCTGCTTAAGTGCAGTTTTAATCTGCGGGAAGAAATAGTTAAATAGGCCCAGTTCCTGCAAGCTGACAAAATTAGCTACCGCTTTACCGTTCATAAAGAGTTTCAAAAACTCTTCAAATAACCGGGCAGGTGGGATATTGCCTAGTAAATGAGCCAGTCCTTTAATCGGAGCTCTGGAGTTTTCTTCAATGCGTAGTCCAAGTTTGGTCGCAAAACGCACGGCCCGTAACATGCGCACCGGGTCTTCGCGGTAACGAGTTTCCGGGTCACCGATTAAGCGCACGATACCCGCTTCGAGGTCACTCACGCCATTGGCGAAATCGTGGATACTGAAGTCAGCTATGGAGTAATACATCGCGTTAATAGTAAAGTCACGACGCTCAGCATCTTCTTTAATGCTGCCATAGACGTTGTCCCGTAACAGCAAACCTTCTTTATTTTGTTTGCTGGTATTCAGGTTTGCATCATCATCTTCTTCAGGATGGTGGCCGCGGAACGTGGCAACTTCAATGATATCGCGGCCAAAGACAATATGGGCCAGGCGAAAACGGCGGCCAATTAACCGACAGTTGCGAAAAAGAGCTTTAATTTGTTCTGGGCTGGCATTGGTAACGACATCGAAATCTTTGGGCTCAACGCCAAGCAACAGATCGCGGACACAGCCGCCTACCAGGTAGGCCTCATAATTATTATTATGCAGGCGATAAAGTACTTTCAGAGCATGCTCTGAAATGGATGTACGGGAAATATTATGTTTGTCCCGTGGAATAATAATAGGCTCAGCTAAGGTAGCGCGCTGAGAATCCTGATTACTATCATTATTCGGCATGACCTGACGGGCAAACTGTACCAAACGCTTAATAATGGCCAGACTCCAGATTTAAAAGGTATTGTGAGTTAAAAATTGGCGCCGATCATATACTAAGTCGCCGCCAATGAGAATCTAACGACCAAACTTTCAACGATTTTTATCGATTCAGTTGACTCCAGGCTTCAATAGCCCAGGCCAGAATATTATCACAAGGGGCTTTTTTTAGCTCATTTGGCAAGGTCAGGTTCAAATGGGCAAGCGCCTGTTCCAGGTTATCGCTTGCCCGGTTACTGTCCAGTGCGGGCGCATGGTTCTGCTTACTGAGCTTAAGCCCGTCAGTGCCTGTGACTAAAGGCAGATGCATAAGTTGAGGCAAGGAAGTGTTTTTTAAGTCCCCCGGAGTCTGAGCTAACACCTGCCACAAAGTTAGCTGCCAGGCGGAAGGAGTTAATAAATCCGCTCCCCGCACAATATGCGTAATGCCCTGGCGCATGTCATCCACCACGACAGCAAGCTGATAGGCCCATAAGCCATCGCGTCGGCGAACAACAAAGTCTTCGTTGGCAAAACCTGTTTCGACCATCACCTGATGTTTAATGCGGTCGTAAAAAGAAGTCACAGGATTATCATTTTTTAAGCGAATCGCAGCGCCCTCGGCGGCAACCTGGCGTTCGCGACAATAACCGGTGTAAAAAGGGGCCCGGGCTTTTATTTGTTTACGGGTGCAATCGCAGTAATACAGATGTTCGCTTTGCCACAGGTTTTCCAATGCATGTTGATAATAAGCATGGTGTTGGCTTTGGTAGCTGACCTGCTGGTCCCAGTGCAAGTGATGTGCTTCCAGCTGGGAACAAATAGCATCAGCCGCACCGCTAACTTGCCGGGGGGGATCTATATCTTCGATGCGTAACAGCCATTCGCCTTGTTTCGCCCGTGCATCCAGATAACTGCCAAGAGCAGCCACTAAAGATCCAGCGTGTAACGGACCTGAAGGAGAGGGGGCAAAACGCCCCCGATATGTATCAGGCTGAGCCATTAAGCTCCTTTCATTTGCTTCTCACGGATTTCAGCAAGGCTCTTACAATCAATGCATAAATCCGCAGTAGGACGAGCTTCTAAACGCTGAATACCAATTTCGATACCACAGGATTCACAGTAACCGAAGTCGTCGCGTTCAATCAACTGAAGGGTTTTCTCGATTTTTTTGATCAGTTTACGTTCCCGATCGCGGGTTCGCAATTCAATAGCAAACTCTTCTTCCTGAGCCGCTCTATCGACAGGATCAGCATGGTTGTTGGCTTCTTCTTTCAAATGACCAACGGTGCGATCCACTTCCTGCCGTAACTGATTACGCCAGGTTTCCAGAATCTTTTTGAAATGGGCCAGCTGGGCCTCATTCATGTACTCTTCGTCAGCTTTTTGCTGATAGGGTTCTAAGCCTGCTTGCGCGAGAATACCGTGCGCTTTTCTTTCCTTCGTGGCGGCCATAAATCTCTCCTCTGTGAGGCAATGCACCCTGTTTACTTCAAAGTTGGCTATGTATACCAGAATAAAAATTGCCATGCAATTCTGTATGCCGGGCCTTTATATAGGGCCTATGGATGAGCTTTTCAAGCTTTTTTTATTTATAAATGCACTGTTAACTCTGCTCCAGGAGTGATTTCCTGCGCATTGATGTTGCAACGAATAGCCCGCAGCTCAACGCCCTCTGCAGCTGCCTTAATACAAAGATCAGCGTATTCAGGATCAATATGTCGAGCAGGTCGAACCTCCTGAATAGCGCTGTGGGCTACTACAAACAAGAGCATGGCGCGGTGGCCCTGCTGGCGCATGAGCATAAGTTCACGTACATGTTTTCTGGCCCGCACACTAACCGCGTCAGGAAAAAAACCGGTGCCGCTTTCATTCAGGGTGACGCTTTTTACCTCAATGTAGCAATCCGGTTCGCCGGGGCTGTGCAGCAGGAAATCTATTCTGCTTTTCTCATCACCGTAACGGACCTCCCGGCGTATCTGCTGATAGTTACTGAGGCTAGGTATTTTCTGTTGGCGAACGGCTTCTTCAGCAATCTGATTAGCATGCTGAGTATTGATCACTATCCAGTTCTGCTGCGTATCTGTGGCCAGCTCCCAGGTGTTTGGGTATTTACGCTTAGGATTATCAGACTGGCTGTACCATACTGTAAAGTCAGGTTCGGCACAGCCGGTCATGGCACCGGTATTCGGGCAGTGGATGGTCAGCAAAGGCTGCTCAGGCGTGCTAATATCGGCCAGAAATCTTTTATGACGACGTTGTAAACGTCCTTTTTTGAGTGGCGGTTGAAATTGCATTGCAAATGAGTTTCCCGTTACAGTCATGGATACAGAAGTAGCAACAGCAACATACGTGGAGAGAAATAACATGTCTAGCGCAATACAGGTCGAGTTAACTCAGGATCAGATGCCACCGGCGTATAAAGAAAAAGGCAGCAGCTTTTTTGCCGGTGACGGAATGAAAATCAACGCCGACAGTGATGAAACCTCTTTGTTGCGAAATATCCAGCAGGCAGGTCGCAAGCTGGATCAGGCCGGAATCAGAACGATAGAGGCAGTCGGTGCCGGTTGGACACTGGAACGCCAATGGGCATTATCACAGGGTTTTTCTGACAGTCTGAATAAAAACGAAATGCGCTGGAATAGCGATGATATGGGAGTGGCTGAGCAGCTGCAGGCTATGTACACCACAGTGAGCTGGGCTCGCGAACTGGTTAACCTGCCACCACAGGACATTTATCCTGAATCTCTCTGCACCCGGGTTATTGATAAGCTGAAAGAAGTAGGTGGCGAGCAGGTTAGTTATCGCTTACTGCGTGAAGAAGAGCTGCTGAATGAAGGCTGGATGGGCATTCATACGGTAGGCCGGGCCAGTATTAACAAGCCGACCATGCTGCAGCTTGATTTTAACCCCACGGGCAACGATGACGCCGAAGTTGATGTAGCTTTGATAGGCAAAGGTATTACCTTTGACAGCGGTGGTTATAGTCTGAAATCAAGCGAAGGCATGATTGCGATGAAGTGCGATATGGGCGGTGCGGCAACGGTCGCTGGCGCATTAGCACTGGCTATTCAGCGTGGGCTTAACAAACGCGTTAAATTAATTCTTTGTTGTGCAGAAAACCTGGTCGATGGAACCGCGTTTAAACTGGGCGATATTATTACTTACAAAGATGGTCAGACGGTAGAAATATTCAATACCGATGCTGAAGGTCGCCTGGTCTTAGCTGATGGTTTATTAGCGGCTGGCGAAATGGGCGCGAAACGTATTATCGATGCGGCAACCTTAACCGGTGCTGCGCAGGTAGCAGTAGGCCAGGAGTATAATGCACTGTTCAGCGTGGATGATGCATACAGTGCCCAGGCAATGGAATCAGCCATGCAGGAAAATGAGCCTTTATGGCGTTTGCCATTGGCTGACTGGCATCAGTTCCAGTGTCCCTCTGCATTTGCTGATACTGCAAACAGCCGTCCCATGAAAGGTGGTGGTACCGGTGGGGCCAGCAATGCTGCCGGATTTTTATTGCGTTTTGCTCCTAATAAAGGCGCTAACTGGCTGCACTTTGATCTGGCCGCCGCATACCGCAAGCAGGGCGATCAGTTCTGGAATACGGGCGCTACGGGCCTGGGTATCCGTACTATCGCGCGTACCCTGTCTCAGGACTAAGCACAGAGTCTTTGCATAAAAATTAAAAAGACCGTCACCTGCTTATCGGCACGTGGCGGTTTTTTTATGGCAAAATAGGTGTATGAAAGAACCCCAACAACTTCCTGTACTCGCCCTGCTTCCGGACCTGGTTAAACAGCTGGAAACTCAGGCGGTCGTTTTGCAAGCGCCTCCCGGTGCTGGCAAGTCAACCGCATTGCCTTTGTATCTGCTACAGAAAATGGCGACTCAGGGTCGTATCATACTGGTGCAGCCGCGGCGACTGGCCGCTGTTAGCATTGCGAATTTTCTTGCCCAGCAACTTAATCAGGAAGTGGGTCAGCAAATTGGTTATCAGGTACGGCAGCAGCGGCGGGCGGGGCCTGATACCCGCCTATTGGTAGTTACCGAGGGGATTCTGACCCGGATGCTACAAAGTGACCCTGAGTTGAGTGGAACTGACCTGGTCATTTTTGATGAGTTTCATGAACGTAATTTACATAGCGATTTAGGGCTGGCGTTATTTCTGGAAAGCCGCCAGTTGCGTCCTGAGCTTGGTTTGCTGGTCATGTCTGCTACGTTGCCGGCGCAGGCACTGGCGAGCTGGCTGCAACAGCAAAATATATCCTGTCATGTACTACAAAGCGAAGGCCGGCAATTTCCTGTGGAGATCTCCTATCAACCGCCTACGGCACAGCAACCCTGGTTGCAAAAAGCAGTGCAGGTTACTCAGCAGGCTATTGCCAGTGATTACCAGGGCATTCTGGTGTTTTTACCGGGTCAGGCTGAAATACGGAGGTTGCAGCAGCAACTACAGGGCAGCGCGGATCTACAGGTTTTTGCGTTGCACGGGGGCCTATCACTACAACAGCAGAACCAGGTGATAACCCCGTTGCCAGAAGGTCAGCGTAAGCTGGTATTGAGTACTAACATTGCCGAGACCAGCCTGACATTGCCTGGTATCGGCCTGGTTATTGACTGTGGTCGTGAGCGGCAGGCGCAGTATATTCCAAAGTATCGGCTGACTCGTTTAATTACCCGGCGCATTGCGCAGGCAGCGGCTACTCAGCGGGCCGGACGAGCCGGAAGAACCGGGCCAGGTGCCTGTATCCGGGTGTGGAGCGAAGATGACTGGCACAGTATGGCGGAGTACCGGCCAGCAGATATTGAGCAGCAGGATTTAACTGAACTTTTGTTGGAAGTCGCCGTATGGGGCAGCCGCGTTGAAGATATGGCCTGGTTTACCGCACCTAATTCAGGGCATTTGCAAAGTGCGAAAGACACCTTGCAGCAGATCGATGCGCTGGATGATCAGGGACAGGCAACAGCGTTAGGTAAACAATTAAGTGAGCTGGGCTCTGATTTGCGCGGTGCTTTGACCCTATTGAAATGCGAACAGCAACAAAGGCATTTATTACCCCTGGCTGCGTTGCTCGTTGCCAGTATTGAAGAACAGGAACAGCGTGATTTTCATGATGTGCACAGTGCATTGCAGGCGGTTGCAGCGACGCCACAGCGATGGCCCCGTACTCAACGCCGCTGGTTATACTGGTGCGCGCGACTCAAGATTAAAGCCCATATCGGTAAGTGGCAGGCCAGAGACCTTGCCTGGTTATTGTTGCAGATGTTCCCGGACCGGGTCGCTGCGAAGCGAGCTTCAGGCAAAGATTACCAGCTGGCAACGGGGGCGGGTCTGATTTGGGAGCGTGACTCCATGACGTCTGCTGACTGGTTGATAGTAGTGCAGGTTACCTTTAATGAGCGGCGCAGTGATGGCATTATCCGCCAGTTTTTACCCTTACATGAAGACTGGGCAGCCGCGTTACTGGGTGACCTAACCTCCGTCCATACCCTGGCGCGCTGGCGCAGCGATAAAGGGGGCCTGGAAAAAGTAGAGCAGTTGCGGCTGGGCGCTTTAGTCGTGTCAGAGCGGGCTCTGCCGGGTGAGATTAGCGCTGAACAGCGCGTTCAGGCATTGCTGAACGAAACCCAAACCCGCGGTCTGCAGATTTTTAACTGGGATGAAGCCAGTGCTCAGTTATTAAGGCGGCTGCGCATCTGGGCTGACCAACAGTCAGAGCTGGATGTGTCGGATGATTGGCTGCTGCAGAACCTGGATAGCTGGGCCGCGCCGTTCTGGCTGGCACTGCGCACACGGAGTGAATTGTCACAATGGCGGCCGCATAACGCATTGCGTCAGTTATTGTCTTATGCAGAGCAACAGCGCCTGGATCGGGAGCTGCCGACTCACTGGCATGCACCTAGTGGACGACAGCACAAAATTATTTATCAGCAGGATGGCGCCGCTGTGGTGGCGTTAAAATTACAGGAAGTTTTCGGAACACCGCAAACACCGCTTTTGGCGCAGGGCCAGCTGGCGCTGACTTTTGATTTATTATCCCCGGCGGGCCGCTTGCTGCAACGAACCCGGGATTTAGCCGCTTTTTGGCAGAATGCCTACCTGGAGGTTAAAAAAGAAATGCGCGGTCGTTATCCAAAGCACCCCTGGCCCGAAGACCCTGAGCAGGCGCAAGCCAGTCACTTGACAACAAGGGCGTTAAAACGATGAACAAGTGGTTAAGTTCCGCTGGTTGGCTGCTGCTTAAGCTCAGTCTGACAGGCGTTACAATTTTGTTTTTCTATAGTGTGTACCTGGACTCGGTAGTGACTGAGCGTTTTGAAGAAAACCGCTATCAGGCACCTGCTTTGCTGTATAGCCGTGCTTTGCAGATCTCTGATGACAAGCCACTACAGCAGGGGCAGGTGCTACGTGAGTTGCAAGCACTGAATTACCGACATACCCGTTATGCCCGCGAGCCCGGCGAATTTAATCTGCGCGATAATATGATATTGCTGCATCGGCGGGCTTTTGATTTTGCCGATGGTTTTGAGCCGAGCCAGCGTTTACGACTGCGCTTTGAAGATGAAGAATTGGCAGAAATACTGGCCTGGCCAACGCAACAGCCGTTAAGTGTAGCCCGACTGGAGCCGCAACTGATAGGTCGTTTTGCTGCTGACAGTGGAGAAGATCGCTTGTTGGTGAATCTGGAACAGGTACCTCAACTGATGCAGGATACTTTGTTGCTTGTTGAGGACCGCGATTTTTATCAGCATCGGGGCGTTAAGCCCAGTGCTATTCTCCGGGCAGCTTCAGCTAATCTGGCGGCGGGCCGGACGGTGCAGGGGGGAAGTACTCTTACTCAGCAGTTGATTAAAAATATGTATCTGACTCATGATCAGAATCTGCGGCGCAAGGCTAATGAAGCCATTATGGCTTTGATTCTGGATTATCGCTTTTCAAAAAATGAAATTCTGGAGGCCTATTTTAACGAAGTGTATTTCGGTCAGGATCGGGGTCATGCCATTCACGGTGTAGGTTTGGCCTCACAGTATTTCTTTGGCAAGTCAGTGGAAGACCTGACCCCCGCTGAAATCGCCCTGCTGGTGGGCATGGTAAAAGGTCCTTCTTTGTATGACCCAAGGCGCAGACCGCAACGAGCCAGTGCACGACGGGATCTAGTGCTGCGTCTCATGTACGAGAATGACCTTATCAACCAGCCTCAGTACCTGGCTGCTATTGAAGCACCTTTAGTCGGGCGGGAGAGCACCCGGCTGGTGGTTCGTGACCGACCGGACTACGTTGACCTGGTGCAGCGGGAATTGCGTCAGCTGGTGCCAGGCAAAGAATGGCAGCAGACCGGCTTACGTGTATTTACACATTATGACCCTTATCTGCAGGAATACGCGGAAGAGGCCTTACAGCGAGGTGTTGTGTCTTTGCAGGTGGCGGATATAGAAGGCGCTGTTGTGGTTGCCGACCATCAGCAGGGCGTGGTCAGAGCGCTGGCTGGCAGCATACATCCCAGTCAGGCCGGGTTCAATCGGGCGCTGACCGCGAGAAGACCCGTTGGTTCGCTGATTAAGCCCTTTACATACGCCCTGGCACTAGAGCAACCAGAACGTTATGAGCTGAATACTCTGTTGGATGACAGCGCTATCGTGGTGACGGATGAACGTGACCGGGAGTGGCAACCAGGCAATTTTGACGGTGAGTTTCGTGGTGATGTTACTCTTTATGAGAGTTTAGTTGATTCGCGCAACCTTCCGGCTATACGGGTGGGCCTGGATCTGGGGGTAGAAAAAGTGCGTGAACGTCTTTATAACTCAGGGCTGGATGAACCTACCCATGCTTATCCTTCATTATTGTTAGGTGCAGTTGATATGTCTCCGCTGGCCGTCACTCAACTTTACTCAGTACTGGCTAATCAGGGTGGGCAACAACGCTTAACCAGTATTCAGACGGTGACAACTCATTGGGGACATCCACTGTATCGGGCGCAACCTATGACGCAACAGGTCTACACGGAAGAAGCCAGCTATCTGACCAATTATGCATTACAGGGCGTTGTGCGCGAAGGTACCGGGCAGGCTCTGGGCAATACCCTGGGGCAGAGCGGTATTGCCGGAAAAACTGGCTCAACCAATAATTTACGTGACAGTTGGTTTGTCTCTTATGATAGTCGTCATGTGGTGACAGTATGGTTGGGCCGGGATGATAACCAGTCGGTAGGCCTGAGTGGTAGTCGTGGAGCACTGCCCGTCGCAGCAGAATACTGGCAGCAGGCTGGTGTCGAGAATATGCTGATGGCGCGGCCAGCAGGTCTAATACAAGGGGCTTTTAATAAGACCACTGGCGCAGCAGTTGATTTAAATTGCGAAGGCGCGCTGCTGCTACCGGTCAGGCATTATGAGCCGGGCCGCGACATTGATTGTGAGGGTGAAATTAAGGAGTCACCGGAAGAGGACGAAAAGTCCTGGTTTAAACGCATCTTTGGCTAAGATTTAAAATAGGCTAAGACTAAAAATGCGTTTAAAACCAGCAGTATGTTGTTAAATGCTGACGCGTTTGTAATCCCGGTATTCAGGCCGCCAGAAGTTTTTCTCGATACGTTCGCGCAGTACATCGTCTGAAACTTCAAGGGCATAACCCTGCTCCTGGGCTACTTTGCCCACAGCAAAGGCAATTTGTTTGCTCAGGTCAGCGATACCCGTGATCGGTGGCAACAGGTGTTCAGAAAGCCCCCGCGCTGCCGGCGATGATTCAGCCAGGGTCTGGCTGGCGGCCATCAGCATTTCATTGGTAATACGGGAAGAACGCACAGACAAAGCGCCCAGGCCGATGCCGGGGAAGATATAGCTGTTGTTGCACTGGGCTATGGGGTAGGTTTTACCCTCGTAATGGACTGGAGCGAAAGGACTGCCCGTAGCTATCATCACGTTGCCGCGAGTCCATTCAATGACTTGCTCTGGAGTAGCTTCGACATTGCGGGACGGGTTGCTGAGCGGAAAAATAATGGGCTGCGGGCAATTTTGCTGCATGGCACTAATGACCTGTTCAGTAAACAGGCCACTCTGGCCTGAAACTCCAATCAGTACTGTGGGTTTCGCACAGTACATAACGTCCAGCAGAGAAGCATACTCACCGCTGTATGACCAGTTCGCAACGGCATCTTCGGACTGTACAAGAGCTTGCTGAAAATCGCGCAAACCTGTCATACCTTCGGTCAACAAACCAAAGCGGTCAACCATGTACATCTGGCTGCGCGCCTGTTTATCACTGATGCCTTCAGCGGTCATCTGGTCAATGATTTGTTCGGCAATACCACAACCAGCAGAACCCGCGCCGACAAAAACGACGCGTTGGTCGGATAATTTCTGCTCTTTGCTTTTACAGGCTGCAAGCAGAGAGCCCACGGTTACTGCGGCAGTGCCTTGAATGTCATCGTTAAAACAGCAGATCTCGTCGCGGTAACGATTCAGAATAGGCATCGCGTTAGGTTGGGCAAAATCTTCGAATTGGATCATGGCTTCTGGCCAGCGGTGTCGTACAGACTGGATAAAGGTATCAACAAAGTTACTGTATTCTTCACCGCGAATCCGTTTATGGCGGGCGCCCATGTACATAGGATCGTTAAGCAGTTTTTCGTTATCCGTACCTACGTCGAGCATTACTGGGAGAGTGTACGCCGGGCTGATTCCACCACAGGCGGTATACAGAGATAACTTACCAATAGGGATTCCCATGCCGCCAATACCCTGGTCACCCAGGCCGAGTATGCGTTCTCCATCAGTAACTACGATAACTTTAACTTTGCCTTTGGTGGCATTGCGTAAAATGTCATCCATTTGGTCACGTTCAGCATAGGATATAAATAAGCCTCGTGAGCTGCGGTAAATATCCGAGAATTGTTCACAGGCGTCACCTACCGTAGGGGTGTAAATGATAGGCATCATTTCTTCCAGGTGGTCCTGCAACAGCCGGTAAAATACGGTTTCGTTATTATCCTGAATAGCACGCAGGTAGATATGTTTGTTAATAGGTGTGTCGAAGCTTGAATACTGTTTGTAAGCGCGACTCACCTGCTCTTCGATAGTTTCGTAGCGCGGTGGTAACAAACCGGTCAGATTAAAAGCGATGCGCTCGTCACGACTAAAAGCACTGCCTTTGTTGAGCAGAGGGGTTTCCAGTAACTTCGGGCCTGAGTGGGGAATATAGAGCGGATGCTTAACTTTTTTGTCTGTCATGAAATACCTTATCAAAGCCGGGGGAAATAACCAAAGGACACCGGCCAAATGATAGGCTTATGGCCTGCATGAAGCAAGCAGACCAGTGAGCTAACAGGCTGGGAATGTACCCAGCCTGTTGTGGTACTTATTTCAGACTGGCAAATGCCTGACGTGCGGCCTGCAGAGTTTCTTCAATATCAGTTTCGCTATGTGCCATCGACATGAAACCCGTTTCGAAGGCGCTTGGAGCGAGGTAGATACCACGTTTCAGCATTTCGTGATAAAAAGCTTTAAAGTGCTCCATATTACAGGCTGTGGCACCGGCAAAGCTGGTCACTTTCTCACTGGTGAAGAAAAATCCAAACATGCCGCCAACATGGTTAGTCGTCAGCGGAATGCCCGCTTCGTCTGCAGCTTCCTGCAAACCGTTGACCAGGGTTTCTACCCGTTGATTCATAACCTGATAAAGCCCGTGGTCCTGCAATGCTGTAAGCGCAGCCAAACCGGCTGCCATGGCTACAGGGTTGCCTGATAAGGTACCTGCCTGATAGACCGGACCAGTTGGAGCGATATGATCCATAATTTCCCGTTTACCGCCAAAGGCGCCGACAGGCATACCACCACCAATAACTTTACCCAGGCAGGTAAGGTCCGGAGTTACGCCGTAATATTCCTGAGCACCGCCAGGGGCAACCCGAAAGCCGGTCATAACTTCATCAAAGATAAGTACTGACTTATGCTGGTCACAGACATCACGCAAGGTTTGTAAAAAACCTTCAGCCGGAGGTATGCAGTTCATGTTACCGGCGACCGGCTCAACAATGATGCAGGCGATCTCATCGCCATAACGTTCGAATACGTCGCGGACTTCGTCAGGCTCATTAAAGCTTACTGTCAGCGTATGCTGCGCTAAATCTGCCGGTATGCCAGGTGAGTTTGGTGTGCCCAAAGTCAAAGCGCCGGAACCTGCCTTGACGAGTAGTGAGTCGACATGGCCGTGATAACAGCCTTCGAATTTGAGAATTTTATCGCGGCCAGTATAACCCCGGGCCAGACGAATGGCGCTCATGGTCGCTTCGGTACCGGAGTTAACCATGCGTACTTTTTCTATCGAAGGTACTATCTCAATAATTTTTTCAGCCATGGTCACTTCAATAGCGGTAGGCGTACCAAAACTCAGGCCTCGTTCAGCCGCTTCAATAGCGGCATCGCGTATTTCCGGATGGTTATGGCCGAGAATCATAGGTCCCCAGGAGCCGACGTAATCAACGTAGCGATTACCATCAACATCAAACATGTAGGCGCCATTGGCCCGTTCAAAGAACAAAGGACTGCCGCCCACACCATTAAATGCGCGAACCGGCGAGTTTACGCCACCGGGGATACTGTGCTGAGCCTGAGAAAATAATTCGCTTGAGCGAGACATAGATACCTCTTATATGTTTGCTTTATCACTGTGCCAGATAACGTCAGTTTCATATTTCTGCAGTAGATCCTCAACACCGAGGGTCAGTGCAAAAAGTGCCATACGGATTAACACACCATTATCGGCCTGACGGAAAATAGCCAGGTTAGGATTCTGGTTTAAGTCATTATCCAGCTCATTAGCTTCAGCACGAGAATCGCGCGGTAGCGGATGCATGATGACAGTATTTGGTTTGTAGTGACGAGTATAGATTTCATTGTTTAAACGGAATTTACCGCGATATTGATCAGCTTCTTCTGCTGTAGCGAAACGTTCTTGCTGAATGCGGGTCTGATAGACGATGTCCGCATCCATAGAACCTTCGATATGTTCGGTAATATGGACCTTGTGGCCAGCGCTATCCAGCATACTTAAAATATCGTCAGGCATGCTAAGTTCACGGGGCGAAATCAGCGTGAAACGCACGTTGCTGTACATGCTCAGTAATTTGGATAAGGAGTGCACTGTACGACCATATTTGAGGTCACCCACCATGCAGATGTGCATGCCATCGATGCCGAGCTTGTTGTGTTCGAGCTCTTTTTTGATGGTATATAAATCCAGTAATGCCTGGGTAGGATGTTCGTTGGCCCCGTCACCACCATTAATGACCGGTACCCGGCTGCCTTCAGCGAACTCCGCAACGGAACCTGCTTTGGGATGACGCATAGCGATTATATCGCTGTAACTGGAAAGCACTCGGGCGGTGTCATATAAGGACTCACCTTTAGCAATCGCCGAGCTTTCCATACCCGTGGTTTCACGGACTTCGCCGCCGAGCAGGTTAAAAGCGGTACCAAAGCTGACCCGGGTGCGTGTTGAGGGTTCGAAGAACAGATTGCCCAGAATAGCGCCGTCGAGGACTCGGGTACGTTTTTTTCGGTGAGCGTAGGGTTGCATCTGATCAGCGATTGCAAAAATTCGCGCGATGGAGTCTGGGTCAAACTGTTTGACCGAGAGAATATCGGCGCCTGTAAAGTGCATCATGCGGTGGTCCCCAATGTGAATGGCAGTTGGCGTTGCATGATAGCAGATTAACTTATGGCTTAACCACAGCCAGGATTATAATTGCAAACAGTAAGAGTACCGGAATTTCATTAAAAACCCGATACCAGCGACTGCTGCGGGTATTTAAATCGTTGCGGAAGTCGGCAAGCAGCTTGAAGCAATAAATATGGTAAAGATATAGCAAAGCGACTAACACGAATTTTATATGTAGCCACAGGGGCAGATTAGACAATGCTACGCCCCACGCGTATAAAATTCCCAAACCAAAAATTAAAGTTAACAGGGCAAAAGGTGTTACGAAAAAGAGTAGCCGCCGTTCCATGACCTTAAAAAGTTCATGTACATCATGCTTATGGTTCTCAGCATGATAAACAAACAGCCGGGGCAGATAAAAAATACCGGCAAACCAGGCCACCATAAAACTGATATGCAGTGCTTTAAGCCAGTCAGTATGTAGGAGCAGGAATTCCTTCATGGTACACTTCGTTTCAGGTAGTCATTAGAATTGCTATGTAGCATAACACAGGTATTAAGTTAGTGAGTTTTTCTAAAATGCGGCAACGCACAGGACGTTTAAAGTTCACCCTGACGGTGGCGGCGGTGGCAGCCGTGTGTATCTGGTTAGGGTACATACTGGGTAACGCTCGTTTGAGTTGGCTGGAAGGGCAATATGCTTCCCAGCAGGACCGCATACAAAGATTGCAACAAACGATAGAACAGCTTGAATATAGAATTAATATTCTGCAGGTTGAGCTGGATGTAGAGAGGGTGGCAACGACGACCTTGCAGCAGGACTTAAGATCCGCGCAGAGTGAAAAATCAGGGGTACGCCGGGAGCTGGCATTTTATCAGCGGGTAATGGCACCGGAACTGGATGCTGAAGGTGTTACTATTGACTCCCTGGTAGTATCGCCCAGTGGACCAGGTATTTATCATTTTCGTTTGATCCTGGTTCAGATTGAGCGAGCTCAGCAGCAGTTGGCGCAGGGGTCTGTATCGATAACCTTGCGAGGTCGGGAACAGGGCAGCCCAAAAGAGCTGGATTTATTTGAACTGGCCAATAAAGATGATTCAGCGCGGACCTTTGCGATGAACTATTTTACTCGTCTTGATGGAAGTTTTAAGCTGCCTGCTGAAATAGAGCCTGAATCTATCGTAGTTCAGGTGCGAACTCGCACTGGTGGACGCACAGAGCGTCGTTTCCAGTGGGGCGACTTGATAGATCTGGTTGATGAGTCTGAATGAGTAAATGAGAATAACCATTCTTAATGTCCGGAGGTAACGACATGAGTGCAGTTGAACAGGCTTTGCCGATTGAATTTAGTGAAACAGCAGCGCTGAAAGTGAAAACTTTAATTGCTGAAGAAGAAAATGACGCATTAAAATTGCGCGTATTTGTTACCGGCGGTGGTTGTTCGGGCTTTCAGTATGGCTTTTCTTTTGAAGAAAGCGTCAACCCCGGAGATATGGAAATTCAGAAAGAAGGGGTAACTTTAGTGGTCGACCCTATGAGTTTACAATACCTGGTCGGGGGAATTGTTGATTATGAAGAAGGGCTTCAGGGCGCGCGTTTTTTTGTTAATAATCCGAATGCGACAACTACCTGCGGATGCGGGGCTTCATTCGCCGTGTAAAAACCATACCACTAGTTTAGTTAGTTAACATTCTGCTTCGTTACGCCAGCGCTTTACATCGCTGGCGTTTTTGTTTTCAGGTCTGGAGTCAGGTTTAAAAACGCTCATTGGCAAGGTGATGATTTAACAAAATCACTACACGGTTATTCTTGCCTTTAGAGTGACAAAGCGCAAAAATCAGACGCAATAGATTATTGTTTTTGCCAATATAAGTAGTTGGCGTAGCCCTATACTGCGCCTAAGAGGAGTTTTGATGAAAAAGTTAGCCATGGTTGTTGCAGCCAGCAGTGTCCTTTTATCTGCTACCAGTTTGACAGCAGTTGCAAATGACAGCATTGCGGAAGGTTTATGTACTGCCATTAGTGCTGATGATCGTCAGCGTTTGCGCACTATTTTGAGCAATCATAACATGCGTGTCCGTAACATTTACACTTCGATTCGATGCAATAATTACAGCATGCTGCAATTTGCCATTACTGCGGAAGCAGAGCAGGTTGGAGAGATGCTCACCCGTCAGCTGCCAGCAAGCGTGATCGACGACGATACGGTAAATGGTGAACATATACTGAGTTGGGCTGAATCTACCGGTTACGGTTCATCCGCTGTGGTTGCTGCTGTGCGAAACCGTATCTCTGATTGATGGTCGTCATGCAGAATGCCGCTTTTTTTGTTAGACTGCGGCATTACTTACAGACTATTTGAGGTGGTTATGGGAGATTATGCAGAGCATATAGAAAGGGTAAAACAACGCTTTGATGCGGCATTAGCACAGACTGGGCATGCAGCAGCACTGATCTACTCGGGTCAGCCCCGTGTGGCTTTCCTCGATGACAACCCTTACCCATTTCGAGTCAACCCTATGTTCAAGTACTGGTTGCCGATCACGGATAGTCCTAAAAGTTTTATTTATTACGAAGCGGGCAGTAAACCCACGCTTTATTTGTTTTGTGCCAAAGATTTCTGGCACGCCCCGGTGAATATAGCGCCTGGCGATTGGCAGGACCATGTTGAGCTTAAAGTTGTTGATAACCTGGCTCAGGTGCGGTCGGATTTAGGTGATAAACTGCAACATGCCGCTTTCATTGGAGAAGATTTTGAGCCCATGAAAAGCTGGCACCTGGGGGCCGTTAATCCTGAGCCTTTGATTGATGTATTGCATTATCAACGTGCTGAAAAAACTGACTATGAAGTTGAATGCCTGCGTAAAGCTAATCGCCTGGGAGCACGGGCTCATATTGCTGCCCGCGATGCTTTTTATGCCGGTGCAAGTGAGATAGAAATCCAGCATGCTTACCTCAATGCGATAAAGTTTCGTGAGCAGGAAGTCCCCTATAACAGTATTATTGCGCTGAATGAACATTCGTCTATTTTGCACTACGATGTTTACGAGCGCTCGGCACCTTCAGAATCCCGCTCTTTCCTAATTGATGCTGGCGCAACCTACAATGGGTACTGTTCTGATATCACCAGGACTTATGCGGCGCAGAAGTCAGGCTTTTATGCCGAGTTGGTCGAGGCGGTAGATAACGCAGAGCAGGCGATCATAGCAGAGATTAAACCTGGCGTTTCTTATTATGACCTGCATGTCAGCATGCATCATAAAATTGCTAAAATTCTGTCCGACTTTAATTTCTTTAAAATCAGTCCGGAAGAAATTTATCAGCGTGGTTACACCAATGCGTTTTTCCCGCATGGTTTGGGTCACTATATAGGTTTGCAGGTGCATGATGTAGGTGGCTACCTGAAGAATCCGCAAGGCGATAAATTTGAGCGTGACGCCCGTCACCCTTTTCTTCGCTTGATGAGAAAGGTCGAGGTTGGACAAGTATTTACCATTGAACCTGGTCTTTACGTGGTCGATCAGTTATTGCAGGATTTTGAAGGCAATGACGACTTCAACTGGACACGCATTGCTGAGTTACGGCCCTTCGGTGGTGTGCGCGTTGAAGACAGTGTGTATGTAGGTGAGCATGGTGTTGAAAATCTGACGCGCGATGCATTTGCCAACAACTAATCTGGTTGTTGAGACTCAATTGTAAAAAGCCCCGGTAACGGGGCTTTTTACTTTTTACTTTGCAGGGTATAGAGCGCCAAGAATGGCGGGACGACTGGCGCCAGTGACCGACGGCAGATTGCCCGGGCGTTGCTGTTCATAACACCAGGCCAACCAGGCAAAAGCCATTGCTTCGACCCAGTCAGGGTCGACTCCCAAAGCTTGCGTACTGGTAAAGCTGATAGTTGGCATGAGCGCTTTGAGGCGATCCAACAACAGTTGGTTGTGTACTCCGCCACCACAGACGTAGCAGGCTGTAGCGCTGTATTGGAGTAGGCCTAAGCGAATGCTTGCAGCAGTAAACTCAGCCAAAGTACGTTGTACATTGGTAGCCTTCAAGGACCCTGAATTTGCAAGGTGTTCATTTAGCCATTTGGGGCTAAAGTACTCCCGCCCGGTGCTTTTAGGTGCTGGTTGTTGGAAGTAGGGGTCAGTAAGTAGCCGCTGTAATAGGGGTTTATTTAACTCTCCCTGACGTCCCCAGTCTCCGTTAGCATCAAAAGAGCCTGGATTATGCTGGCTATACCAATAATCAAGCAGGCAGTTACCCGGGCCACTATCAAAACCCTGCACAGGGCCCTGCTGGGGTAAATAGCTAAGGTTGGCAATACCGCCGATATTGAGTACAGCGCGGTTTTCCTGCTGATCATTGAATACATGATGATGGAAAGCTGGTGCCAGAGGAGCTCCCTGACCGCCCAATGCAATATCTTTTTGCCGGAAGCCAGCAATCACGTTAATTCCGGTTTCTGCAGCTAAGGTAGCTGGACAGCCAAGCTGCAAGCTGAAGGGAGTCACCCGTTCCGGGTAATGGCGTACGGTTTGACCGTGACTGCCAATAGCCCGTATTTGACTACTTTTAATACCTTGCTGGCGGAGTAGCTGGTTAACTGCATTGGCACAGAACAAGGCAAATTCACGATCACAGTGACCATAGTGAATGAGCTCATTTTCATGTACCTGAGTTAGCTGGAAAAGGCTTTTTTTAAGAAGAGTTGGTAAAGGCTGGTGGTCAGTGCAAACGAGTTTGGGCTGACCACGTTCATCAAACTGGGTAAGGGCGATGTCCAGCCCATCTAAACTGGTACCGGACATTAAACCCAGGTAATAATTAGTCATTCATCGCCAGCATAATACGGCGCTGACTTTCCAGTTTCGCTAATCGTTGTTCAGCGATTACTTTGAAGTCAGGCATTTTATCCGGATCTAAAGATTCAGCGGCAGGCAGGTCTACCGTGCGCGGATTACGATGTACGCCGTCGACCAGGAATTCATAATGCAAGTGGGGGCCGGTCACCCGTCCTGTGGCTCCAACAGTGCCGATAGTCTGACCCTGGCGAACCCGAGCGCCTTGCTGCACGTGACGACGGTTCAGGTGCAGGTACTTGGTTATGTAACGTTCACCATGCTGAATAAAGATATAGTTACCATTGAGGTCGTTGTAGCCGCTACGAATGACACGGCCGTCTCCGGAAGCCATAACAGGGGTGCCGACAGCCGCAGCGTAATCGATGCCGTTGTGGGGTCTTACACGGCCAGTGACTGGGTGCGTGCGCCGAGGATTAAAATCTGAACTAACGCGGTTAAAGCTGACGGGTGCGCGCAGGAAACTCTGGCGCATATTTTTACCTTCGGGCGTGTAATAATCGCCGTTTTCATGGCGTACGGCCTGGAAGTTATCACCCTGATTTTCAAATTCAGCGGCGACAATGCGGCCGTAGCCTGCAAATTCACCATCAATGTAGCGTTGTTCATAAAGTACGCTGAAGTTGTCGCCGGGACGAATATCCAGTGCGAAGTCGATATCCCAGCCGAAGAGTTCAGCCAGGCTCATAATCTGGCCCTGAGTTAAACCAGCCTGCACACCTGCGTTCCAAAAACTGCTGGTAATGGTTGCGTTAGCAAAGCCCAGACGCACTTCAAATTCTTTACTTTCCCGTTCGCTATAGAAACGGCCTTCTTCGTCGCGAGTAATTAAAAAGGTATCCAGTTCATTCAGCTCGTACAACACCTGCACCAGTTCACCGTCTTCGTTATTGGCGAAGCGAAGAGTATTGCCGGGGTGGATACGGCGTAAAATAGTATCAGCGTCTTCAGCTTGTGTTACCCGGTGTAGTTCCTGAGCGGAGAAGCCCAGACGCTGAAAAATGCGCGCCATGCTGTCGCCAGAGCGGACTTCATAATTCTGCCACTCAATATCTGCGCCAAGCTCTTGCTCAGCAAGCTCCGCTTCATGCAGTTGGAGCTCAAGCTGGTAGCGTTTGCCCAGTTCAATTTCATCCACATCTGAAGTATTGCGAGAGGCACTAGCCTGCTCCGATGGTAGCAACGCGATGATCAACAGAAGCCCAAGCAATAGCGCGATAACAATGCGGTGTTGTCGGGGCAGGTGATGAATAAATTGTGTCATGAGATGAACCTTTAGACTACTTTAGCTTTAGCGCGCAATAAGCTTTTTTTCAAAGCTTCGTATAGTTGCTTACCAGAATGCTTAAAAGCCAGGCAAAAATCAAGTAGAATGCGCTGTTTGCCATTGGTCGAGCGCGAGGAAAGTAAATGAAAGGTAAGCAAGCTGAGTTTGGAATAGCCGATCTGCTACGCGGAGTCGACGAGGTTTTACTACAGGATGAACTGGAGAAAAAGCTGAAAAGCGGTAAAACTTTGACAGTAAAAGCGGGCTTTGATCCTACAGCTCCAGACTTGCATTTAGGTCATACCGTGTTGATTAACAAGCTGAAAATACTTCAGCAAATGGGTCATAAAGTGATCTTCCTGATTGGTGATTTCACCGGGATGATTGGTGATCCTACAGGTAAGAATGTAACGCGTAAGCCTCTATCCAGAGAGGATGTGCTGGCGAATGCAGAAACTTATAAAAGCCAGGTATTTAAAATTCTGGATGAGAAAAAAACTGAAGTTCGCTTTAACAGCGAATGGATGAATAAACTGGGCGCGGATGGTCTGATCAAGCTGGCTGCCAGTCATACTGTTGCCCGAATGTTAGAGCGCGATGATTTTAAAAAGCGTTATCAGGGGGGGCAACCGATTGCTATTCATGAATTTCTTTACCCCTTGATACAGGGCTGGGACTCGGTGGAGCTCAAAGCGGATATTGAGATGGGCGGCACCGATCAGCGTTTTAACCTCTTGATGGGGCGTGAGCTGCAAAAAGAAAATGGGCAGGTTCCACAAACAGTCATTACCGTACCTCTGCTGGAAGGCCTGGACGGTGTTCAGAAAATGTCTAAGTCGTTAGGCAATTACATCGGCATTACCGATAAAGCGAACGATATGTTCGGTAAAGTCATGTCGGTGTCTGACGATTTGATGTGGCGTTATTTTGATTTACTCAGCTTCCGCCCGACCGACGAGATCAAAGCGCTTAAGCAGCAGGTAGCCGATGGCACTAACCCCCGGGATATTAAAATCATACTGGCGAAAGAACTGATTGCGCGTTTTCATGATGAAGCGGCCGCAGCGGCCGCAGAGCAGGATTTTATCCAGCGCTTTCAGAAGAATGCAGTGCCGGATGATATGGATGAAATCAGTCTGCAATTGGAAGAGGCGCAGCTAGGTTTGCCCAGCGTGCTTAAAAATGCAGGTCTGGTGACTTCTACCTCGGAAGCCATGCGTATGATAAAACAGAATGCGGTTAAGGTGGATGGCGAGCGGATCGCCGATACTAAGCACCGTTGTGAGCCAGGTAGTGAAGCTGTGTATCAGGTGGGTAAGAGAAGGTTCGCTAAAATCAGCATCAACTAGAAACTGATGCGGGTAATTAAAAAGGGGCCTTGAGGCCCCTTTTTTGCAACTTAAACAAGCTTTACAGACGGAAGCTTTTCACTGAATCCTGCATCTCGGCAGAGAGTTTAGCGACTTCGTCACTAGCTTCAGAAGTTTGTTTCGCACCTAGTTCAGCTTGCTCAGCAATAGAGACAATAGCCTCCAGTTTTTCGCTGATATCCTGTGCGGTAGCACTTTGCTGCTCCGCTGCAGCGGCGATTTGAGTACTACTGTCAGACGCCTGGTGGACTGAGTCAGTAATGCCCTGCAAGGCAGCGGCCGCTTCGTCGGTTTGAGTTACGCAGGTTTCGGCTTGAGTGCGGCCTCGTTCCATCACACTTACGGCGCGACTGGAATCACTTTGCAGACGCTCAATCATTTCCTGAATTTCTTCGGTGGACTGTTGAGTGCGGCTGGCAAGGGTACGAACTTCATCCGCAACCACCGCAAAACCGCGACCTTGTTCACCGGCACGAGCGGCCTCAATGGCGGCGTTAAGTGCCAGCAGGTTGGTTTGTTCGGCAATGCCACGAATTACATCCAGAATACCGCCGATATTGGAGCTGTTTTCTGAGAGCTGGTTAATAACTTCAGAAGCATGCTGAATTTCCCGGGCCAGCTCTTCGATAGTGCGTTTATTTTCATCTGAAATAGCCCGTACCCGAGTGGCTTCTTCATCGGAATGCTGAATTTCACGTAAAGCCTGAGCCGCTCCACTCGCCATTTCCGTCGAAGTGTTGCTCATTTCCTGCGTCGCGGTGGCAACCTGCTCAACCTGGGAACGCTGTTCCTGCATTGAATTACGCGATTCAGCGGAAATGCCGGAGGACTCTTCAGCCGCCGTAGCCAATTGCGTAGAGCGATTGGCAATACCTTCAATTAACTGACGCAGGTTGGCGATCAACTTATTGATGTTCCGCGATAACTCACCAAACTCATCTTTAGCACTGTCATCTAAGCGACCTGTCAGGTCACCATTTGCCAGGGTGTTGAGCATTTCGTTGACGTCAGCCAGAGGACGGCTGATAGAGCGTACTGCCAGATAGCCTATACCTACTGCAAACAGGATAGAGAGCACAGTCAGCACACCATTTAATATGCCACTGCGACTAATCGCGTCTGCTGCCTGCTCCTGAGTTCTATCCGCCATGCCCTGAACCTGAGTTTGCAGGTTAGCAATCTGATTCAGAATGTTCTGCATGGAATCATTGTTGTCAGTTAATAAAGTTTCGGCATCTTCGCGGGCCTGTAAGCGTTGTTCAATGATTTCAACTAAGGAGTCGGAACTTCCTACCAGGCTATTCGTCGCGTTCTCTACGTTGTCCTGTACCTCGGCGATGATGGCTCGGCCCTGGCCAAGATCGATGACGGTTTGTAAACGTTCTTCAGTGGTGCTGACGGCAACTTCAATTTCACTGCGAATAATGTCAGCACGGCCCAGGTCGTCTACTGAAGACATATCGTATGCAAGCGTAACCAGAGTATTAAGCGTGTTCTCCAGTTGGCCAGCCTGATTATAAAGTTCGTTGGGAATGCCTTCTTCGTCAGTTAGATCGAGTAACAGCATGGCCGCATCGTCAGAAGAAAATTCTACCTGACTGAGGGCGGAGTCACGGTCATTGGCAAGCTGGAGGTAGAGCAGCTGATACTCGAAAATTTGTCCGATCTGACTCAGGAAACTTTCTATATTAGAGGTTACCTCATCAATGTTAGTAGTTTGCTCGCTTTGCCGCATGCTTCGTTGCAGCGCTGAAGTGAGCTCCTTCAGATTTTCGTTGGATTCGCGGAAATTCTGTTGGTTGGTTTCAACCTGAGAAATACTCTGACTATGAAAAGTTTCAAGCTGACTGTTAGATAGTTGCAACAGTTCTGTCTGTATGTCGGTAACCCCCATCAAAGCCGGAATCGCCACTTCATTTACTTCTTCACTGGACTTACCAATAGCGTTCAGACTTATAAATGAATTTAAACTGATAATCAGCAAAAGCAAAGTAATAATGGCAAACCCGCCAATTACCCGCGCTGCGACGGTTAACCTCATGACATTCTCCTAATGCAAACCTGATATATGCTTATTTTATGAGAGCACTATAACTAAATTATAAGCATTTGGAAATTGCATTGATCTTATTAATCGGCTAAAGCGTCCTGTTGGTAGTAATAATTATTCTCATAATCCCAAAGGGTGAGCTTATTTCCCCATACACAGCCAGTATCCAAAGCAACGATATCTTTTCGCTGACTATCTCCATTTAGCGCGGCCCAGTGTCCGAAAGCTATTGTAGTTGCGCTCTCGGGCCAGATTTTAAACCAGGGTTTAATAGTTTCAGGTGCCTCAGCGGGAGGGGCTTTGCAGTCCAGGTCGAGTATTACTTTTTGCTGCTGTTGACGACAAAAGCGCATGCGGGTAAATGCATTAACAATAAAACGGAAGCGTTCAGAGCCCTGTAGTCCGTCATCCCAGGTATCCGGCTGATTACTGTACATGTCCCTTAAAAAGGGGACAAATTGCTCGCTTTGCAGCACCAGGCTAGCTTCGTCTGCCAGTTGCTGTGCCTGGTGGAGCGACCAGCCCGGATAAATGCCTGCATGAGCCATTGCCAGAGGGGCACTTGGGTGCTGTAGCATTAACGGCTGCTGACGTAACCAGTCAATCCAGTAATGGCGTTGAGAGCTATTGAGTATGGTTTCGGTATTGTCTTTAGGGTTGGCTGGCTTTACACCACAAAGCACGCTCAGAAGATTGAGGTCATGATTGCCGGATACACATTGAAAAGCGCTGCCCAGGCTGTCTACTAGCTGTAAAACTTCTAACGGTTGCGGACCCCGGCCGATTAGATCCCCTACTGACCAAAGCTGATCATGGGCAGGGTTGAAACTGACCTGGCTGAGCAACATTTCGAATTCTCGCGCGCAACCGTGAATGTCACCAACCAGATAAAGCGCCATGAGATACCTTTAATGTAAGATATTGGGAACTGCCAGGCGGAAAGCCGGAATGGGAACCTCGATGTCATCACCGTTTTCCCAAAGCATACCGTAACTTCCCTGCATGCTGCCCAACGGAGTGGTTAGCACCGTGCCGCTAGTGTAAGTAAAATGCTCCCCTGGACCTATATGAGGTTGTTTACCCACTACTCCATCACCAGCCACCTGGGTTACTTTGCCATCAGCATCATTGATGCTCCACTCACGGGTCAGTAACTGAATACTTTGCTGTGCATTATTGGCAATAGTAATGGTGTAGGCAAAAACGTACTGATCCTGTTCAGGATTAGACTGCGCATCCATAAACTGGGTTTCGACCTGAATATTAATCGGAGAATTATTCATGATCTGATTCTTGCTCCGTTAACCAATTTGCGATATTACAGAAATCTACCACATTCAGGGTTTCAGGGCGAACACTGGGGTCGATACCCAAAGCTTCAAGTTGCTGCTCACTGACTAACTCCTTGAAGTTATTGCGTACGGTTTTACGGCGTTGGTTAAAACCAGTGAGACATACATTGTTCAGCATTTTACGGTCGTGCACTGGATAAACCGGGTTGTCCATAGGGCGCAGGCGGACAACAGCGGACTCTACTTTAGGAGGCGGAGTAAAAGCCCCAGGCGGTACATGCAGTACGGGTGCTACTTCACAGGCTTGCTGAATCATGACTGATAAACGACCAAAGGTTTTATTACCCGGGGTTGCCGCCATGCGTGCAACGACTTCTTTTTGTAGCATAAAATGCATATCTTCTATTTGTCCAACCTGGTTTAACAGGTGGAAAATCAAAGGTGTTGAAATATTGTAAGGTAGATTACCGAAGACTCTGAGTTTTTTTCCCAGCTCTTGCGCCAGTTCGCTGAAGTCGAAGCGTAAAGCATCGACACGATGAACGGTTAATAAATCAGCTAAAACAGGGTGCTGCTGTAAACGGTCAGCCAGATCTCTATCTAGTTCAATAACATGTAACTGGCGGCAGATATCGGCGACAGGCTCGGTAAGTGCAGCGAGGCCAGGACCGATTTCAACCAGCGCTTCATCTGGCTGAGGATGGATGGCACTGACGATAGACTCTATTACATCCTGGTCGTGTAAAAAATTTTGACCAAAACGCTTGCGGGCGAAGTGCCCCTGGTGGACTTTACTCATAGTGATTGGTTAGCCATGCTAATGGCTTGCTCGATAGCAAGCTTAAAACTGCCTACATTGGCATTACCCTGGCCAGCCAAATCGAGCGCTGTGCCATGGTCTACTGAGGTGCGAATAAAAGGCAGGCCAAGGGTAATATTCACCGCTGCTCCGAAACCTTTATATTTAAGTACTGGTAATCCCTGATCATGAAACATGGCAAGTACAACATCGGCCTGCTCCAGATACTTGGGTTGAAAAATGGTATCGGCAGGAAAAGGGCCTGGTAAATGGTAGCCATATTCATCACGTAACTCTTGGAGGGCAGGAATGATAACATCAATTTCCTCGGTCCCCAGGTGGCCGTTTTCACCAGCGTGCGGATTCAGGCCGCAAACCAGAATGCGAGGTTGCGGCAGGTTAAATTTGTTTACCATATCTGCGTGTAAAATATGGATAACCTGCTGGATACGCTCTTTGGTAATAGCTTTAGAAACATAGGCTAGCGGTAGATGAGTGGTCACCAGAGCGACTCGTAAGCCCTCTGTCGCCAGCATCATGACAACATCGTTGCAACCGGCCTGATGGGCAAAAAATTCGGTATGTCCACTGAAGGCAATCCCGGCATCATTAATAACCCCTTTATGCACAGGCCCGGTGACCACGGCTGCAAACTCACCATCAAGATTACCCTGACAGGCACGGTTCAAGGTTGAAACTACATACTGACCGTTGGCTTCGTCAAGGACGCCAGGTGTCACCTTCGCTGCCACAGGCAGGTGGAGTACAGTCATGCTGCCGGCGGGCAAAGGCCGTGCCGGTAAATCTGCATCGTAGTCGACGATCTCCAAAGGTAACCCAAGCAATGCAGCGCGTTCCTGAAGCATTGATTTATCGGCACAGACTACCAATTCAACCGGCCATTTTTGCTGGCACAACTGGATGATTAAATCCGGACCGATACCCGCCGGTTCACCGGCAGTTATGGCAATGCGTTGAGGCATTTAGCGCACCACCTCTACGTAAGCTCCGTCACGAATTTCCTGTAGCCAGATATCCAGTTCTTCGCGGAATTTACGGTTATAGAGCATTTGCTGTGCCTGATCCTGTTTGCGTTGATCGGTTATGTCTTCTACCCGGCGGTCCTGCACTTCGACAATATGCCAGCCGTGAGTAGTGCGAAAAGGTTCGCTAATAACACCTTCTTCCTGACTCATTACACGGTCGCGAAACTCAGGCACATAGGCAGAAGGGTCAGACCATCCCAGTTCGCCGCCGAGGGCTGCAGACCCCGTATCCGATGAATGTTCACGGGCCAGCTCTGCAAAGTCTTTCTCACCATCAATAATCTGTTGACGGAATTCTGTCAGCATTTGCTGTGCGCGGTTATCTGAAAGAATAACAGAGGGCTGAATTAAAATATGACGCGCTTTGACTTCTTCTGCGGTAAAGGCGTCTGCGCCCCGTACATCATTTACTTTTAGAATGTGAAAACCCACACCTGAACGCAAAGGGCCAACCAGGGTGCCGGGACTTTCGCCATCCACCGCCGCAGCAAATAAAGTAGGCATGGCGTTACTACTCATCCAACCCATCTCACCGCCGTCAAGAGCGTTAGCGGCTGAGGAAGCTGATATTGCCACCTGAGCGAAGTCGTCACCTTCATTAAGGGTTTCCATAACTCGATCTGCGCGGCGTCTTGCCGCGGCTTCATCCTGGTCGCCCTCTTCGTTCTGGAAGCTGATAAGAATATGACTCAGGTTGTATTCGGTAGCAGACTGTCCCTGTTCGTCAATCAGCCTGACCAGGTTATTTACTTCCTGAGGACTGATGTAAATACGGCGTTGTACCTGTGAACGCTGAACTTCGTTGGTAATGATTTGTTCTCGGACCTCTTCGCGATACGAATTCCAGGTAAGACCATCGGCAATAACCTGATTACGCAGAGCTTCAACCGGCATGTTATTTTCTGCGGCAATTGAGGCGATAGCCTGATCCAGCTGAGCATCACTGATGCGTATGCCCATATTTTCTGCCATACTAATCTGCAGCTTTTGCAAAATCAGGCGTTCGGTCGCCTGAGTCCGCAGAGCTTGCTCTGACGGCAGGCTGCGCCCGGAAGCCGCGGCATCTCTTCTTACTGATTGCACGAGGCTTTCAACTTCACTCTCCAGAACGACATTGTTATTTACCACAACGACGACCTGATCGAGCAGTTCTTCGGCCGTACTTGCTGTACTGAATAGCAGCGTGATTGCAAATAAGCAGGAGGTTACTACTTTCATATAATTTCCATTAGTTACTTAAATAAAACGGCCGACGGTATCCAAAAATGCCCTGCTGCAATAAATTGCTAAGGCTGGAACGGTCGCCCGACAAGCCGGTAATTACAAATTGCAGGCTAATCCCGTTATCAAACTCCGCCGGTGTCAGAGGTTGTGTACTTGAAATGCCTTCGAAATTACGGTCAATTCTACGATATCCACTTACTCGCAGGGCCCAGCAGCAACGTTCATACTGAAACCCGAAATTAACATCAAGTGCGTCTCCATTACGCAAATCCTGATACCAGTGACCCGCTATTGACCAGTCTTGATGAACTTGCCAGGTGGTCACTAAGCCGAGCTGTTCGACATCGGCTTCTGTACCAACAAGACCTCGAATCTGACGATGGTTCAACTGTATCAAATTGTTGCTATCTTTACGATATTCAACAGCAGACCGACTTTTTTGCATTTGGTTCAGCTGACTATCGTATTGCGCTCCCAGACTGAAGTACCAGCGCGAGCCAAAACGAAAGTCGAGTTCAGCAGCCAGCTCAGAATTATTGTCAGTAATCTGGGTTGTGTCATCAAACAGCTGTGTCTGACTATCATCAAAGTAAAAGATCTGACCCAGGCTAAGGCGCATAAGTTCCTCAGCTCTGTGGTTAAATATGCTGGTAGTGGCCCCCAGCGTTATCTGATTGGCATCTGCTATTCGATCCAGACCGGTGAAACGGCGGGGTCGAAACAGCCCATTGTAATCATCCTGCATGGGTATGGAGTCATATATTCCGATATCACGCTGGTCGCGGTAAGGCGTGTAGAGAAACTGGAGTTGCGGTTGCAACGTCTGTAGCCCTCCATTGCCTGAAAAATCCAGTGGTCGTTCAAGGTTTATCTGGCCATGCCACCTTAGCTCGGGAAGGGCTCGAGTAATAGAGTTGCTGTTCAGCTGCTCTTCTTCGAATTTTTGTTGTTCATAATGAGTCAGCAGCATGCTGGTTTCAGCCTGCCATTCCCAACCAGGTCTGCGCATGTAATAACTCAAGCCTGGCTCCATGTGCACGCGGGTCGCATTTTCATCCGCCATATCCTGGCGCTGAAATTGAGTTATTTCACTAAACCATTGAGTGGTAAACCCCTGACGGGTTGGTAAGTCGCTTTCATGCCAGACGCTGATACGGGGCATGGTGCGATAGGGATTCTGGTAGGGTCCCAGCATTTGGAAGTCTTCTACCTGAACCTGCGCGGTCCAGTTCTGATGTTGGTAGTCAACCTGGCCGCGGCGATAGATATGGGCATCGGCGGGGCTGGCGAACTGACTGCCAAAATCATTGAAATAATTGACATCGCTAACGTGACTGGTGTCAACGTAACCGCTCCAGCGTGAGCTGAATTCAGCTTCATGTTCTACCCGCCAGAAAAAACGACTGTTGTCGGCTTGCCTGGAGCTATCGTTGTTCAGATATTCGATGTTGAACTGACCCTGGTGATCTTCGCTCAGGTAGCGTTGCTCCGCCATCCCCATCAGGCCACGCTCAGACATATAACGAGGTGTCAGGGTAGCGTCGTAATTGGGGGACAGATTGAAGTAATAAGGAATTTCGAATTCCAGGCCATTACGAGACGAGCTGCGAACGGTAGGATAGAGCAGGCCGGATTTGCGCTCGTCAGTAAGCGGGAAACTAAAGCGAGGGATATAAATGACAGGAACATTAAATAAACGAACCTGAGCACCGTGGGCCACCCCCCAGCTTTCATCTTCTTTCATCTCAATACGTCGGGCACGAACCTGCCATGCCGGACGATCACCCGGACACGTGGTAAAGCTGGCTCGGCGGAAGTTCAGGTTCTGATAGCCGCCAGACTCCTGGATGTCGAGTACACTCGCTGACCCTAGTGCTGATGTGCCTACAAGATGATAATCAATGTCCTGAATCGTAGCGCTTTGCTGGAGAGTGTGGGCATGAAAAGTATCTCCACGCACAGCAACGTACCCATCATTAAAATAGAGTCCACCGTCGGCTCGGATTTCACCGGTGATTTGGTTGTATTCGGCACTTTCAGTTTGCAGTAATTGCTGATTGTGGCGTAACTCTACGTTTCCCAGGTAGGAAGCGTAACTATTATGTAAAACATTAGCCTGATCAGCAGTCACCTGCACTGCATTATAAAGAGCTGGAGAAATATCATCTGAGGTGCTGGAAGGTTGGACCCAATCAGGCGTGACCTCGCATTGTTGCGGCCACATAGCCTGCGCTGAACCACTTACCATGAGCGACGATATAAGCAAAAAATAATGTGGGCGCCCCAATTGCAGCACAGTTATTTAACTCCGAACCAGTATCATAGACAGAAGGTGCTCATGATAAAGCAATTTCCTTCGCGCGGCTATTTGATAAGATAGGCGTTTTACGCAGAAAAGCGGAAATATAGGGAGAATTTTTTGCATTCGCTCAATCAACGTCAGCAAAAATTAGAGCAGTGGTTAGCTACACAGAGTCTGTGTCCGGATGGAGAGTTGCTTGTGGTCTCCGGTGACGCCAGTTTTCGCCGCTATTTTCGCTACCTGCATCAGGGTCATTGGTACATTGCGGTAGACGCTCCGCCGCCGCAGGAGTCTCTGCAGGAATTTTTGGCCATCGCGGCGGCCTATAAGCAGACCGGAGTGCCGGTTCCTCATGTTTACGCTTATAACAAGGATGATGGTTTTATGATCCTTGAGGATCTCGGTGACGACCTGTTTTACAGTCACCTGCAAGATGATTCGAGTGCGCGAGATTATTATATTCAGGCACTGGATCTGTTACCGGGGGTTATGCGCACCATTCGCACTGAAGATGGAGACTTGCCTGTTTATTCAGGTGAACTTCTGCAGACTGAATTAAGTTTATTCAGCGACTGGTTGCTAGAGCAACACCTGCAGCTAAAGCTGAGTCTTGCGGAACAGGAAATCTGGTTAGCTACTTGTGCGCTGTTAGTAGATAACGCCACGGGGCAGCCTCAGGTAGGAGTACACAGGGACTATCATTCGCGCAATATCATGTGCACAGAGTCTTCTGGTCTGGCGCTGATTGACTTTCAGGATGCTGTTCTGGGGCCAGTTACTTACGACGCGGTTTCCTTGCTGCGCGACTGTTATCTGGCATGGCCGGATGAATTGGTGAGTGAATTAAGTGAACATCTGTATCAGCGATTACAGACGGAGCACATTCTGCAACCTGAGGTTAGCCTGCAACAATGGCAACGCTGGTTTGATTTAATGGGTATTCAGCGCCACTGCAAGGCGGCGGGTATTTTTGCGCGGCTTTGTCACCGTGACGGTAAATTAAACTACCTGGCTGATGTACCGCGAACCTTGAATTATATCCTCGAAGTATCTGCAAAATATCCCGAGCTCAGTGATTTTCATCGTTTACTGAAAGAACGTGTAGAACCAGCGGTGCAAGCATGCGCGCAATGATTCTGGCGGCTGGCCGAGGGCAGCGCATGCGTCCGCTCACTGACAATATGCCCAAGCCTTTGTTGCCGGTGGCAGGCAAACCTTTGATTGATTACCACCTGGAAAAGTTAGCACGGGCTGGAGTCAAAGACGTGGTTATTAATCATGCCTGGCAAGGCGCCAGTTTGCACCAGCATATAGGTAATGGGCAGGCTTATGGTCTCAATGTTGCCTGGTCAGCAGAACCTGAAGGCGGTCTGGAAACAGCCGGGGGCATTATAAAAGCATTACCATTACTGGGGGATGAGCCGTTTTGGGTTATTAATGGTGATGTCTGGACCGATTATGCGTTCTCCAGTTTACCTACCACACTGGACGATGCACTGGGTCATTTGATTTTGGTGACAAACCCACAGCATAACCAGAATGGAGACTTTCAGTTAGCTCAGGATCGGGTAGAGCTGCCTGAAGCAGGGCCTGGTTATACCTTTAGCGGTCTTAGCTTGCTAAGCCCGCAGTTGTTTGCTGGTTATCCAGTAACTAAGCTGGCATTAAAGCCTTTATTTTTAGCAGCCATTCAGCAGCAGCAACTACAGGGTTCTGTTTATAATGGGCAATGGACAGATGTAGGTACGCCACAGCGACTTGAGCAATTATCAGCTCAGCTGCTGGCTCAGCGACGGCAACAGGAGCAATAAAGCCATGTGGGGAAAGATTCTGGGGGCGGCTTTTGGTTTCCTGTTTTTACGTATACCGGGCCTCATTCTGGGGTTCCTGATCGGGCACTGGTTTGACCGTGCTTATGCACAGCATCAGACTCAGGAAGGCGGCTTTTCGCGGTTTTTTTATGACACTGCAATAAGCGGCGAAAAGGCGACGTTTTTCTTTGCCATGTTCGCCACTATGGGGCATTTAGCGAAAGCGAAAGGGCGGGTTACCGAACAGGATATCGCTCAGGCGCAGGCATTGATGCACAGACTGGAGTTGCGTGGGGAAACGATGCGCGAGGCGCAACAAGCTTTTCGCGAAGGTAAAGACCCAGCGTTCCCGCTGGATAAAACCTTACGTCGTTTTCGTGACGATAGCCGGGGGCGGCGCGACATTCTGCAGTTGTTTATGGAGCAACTGATTTTAACCGCACTGAATGACAGTAAGTTAGAGCGTGACGAGTATAATATTTTGTTGCGTGCCGCCCGCACACTTGGTTTTAATAAATTCGAACTGGATAAATGGTTGCTGATGACAGGAGCCAGTGCCCGTTTTCAAAGGGCTCACCGGTCACAGAACTATACAAAAAGCAGTGGTCAGGCTCGCGGCTCCCAGGATGCTTCCCGGTTGCAGGATGCTTATCAGGCGCTAGGTGTGAAAGCAGACGTTAGCGATCAGGAATTGAAAAAAGCGTATCGTAAGTTAATGCGTGAACACCATCCGGATAAGCTTGCTGCCCAGGGGCTACCAGAAGAAATGATGAAAGCAGCGAAAGAGCGAACGCAGAATATTCAGGCCGCCTATGATCAAATCAAGCGCAGCCGGGGGCGTAACTAAAAATCGTTGCTGCGTAACCAGCCATAAAGCTGGTGCTGCAAATAGCGTGGTTGGTGAGCATGAGTGCCGGCCGGAATAATACGCTGGCGATAACTTACCTGCTGGTGGCGTTGTGCTTGTTGCTGACGACGTGAGGCGGCCTGAGTTACCCAGTCGTTGCCGTCATGGGGCGAGAGATCAAGCACTGGCACTGGTAGCTGCGCGAGCTTGGTGGCCAATTGCTGATTGAGTTGCCACTGAGGGAAATAGATACCATAAACCACAAAGGCATCGGGCAGAGGCAATTCATTGCGGCTGAACAAATCAGTTAATAATGCTGCACTGATGCCTTCAGCGACAATAATAACTGACCCGGCTATTAAACTGGTCTGACTATAAGCTAACTCGACCCGTTCCCGCAGTTGTTCACGTAATTCAGCCAGTTCTTCATCCGCTAGCGGCTCCGGGTAGCGGACGTCTTCGTCGCCCTGCCAGCGAAAATTATCAAGCGGTTGTGTCGGTGGCTGTAACGCGTAACTTTGCCAGCCATAATCGGGCATGCTTTGATATAAGCTGCGAATAGCGGCGGACTGGTAAGGATGATACCCCCATTCTGGAATATGCAGAATACTCCCCCGATCAAACGCCTGTTTGTTCTCCTGCTCAAGTAGCAGTACCTGAGTATCACCTTCACCTAACCAGACCACCTCGCCGGGAGGCAGGTAGTAGTCAAGGTCGTTGTTAGCCTGTGCTGCTGCCGGGGTTAGCAGTACAGTCAGCAGGCATAGGTGCAGTAAGGTCTGTTTCATACCTGGGTTATCGGCCGCAGGTAAGCAAAGCTTTAAAAATTAGCGGGCAGTTTAAAGTGGCAGGCTTCACCACTATGTGGATGGCTAAAGCGTAGCTCTTCTGCGTGCAGGAGTAACCGGGGAGCTGCCTGAGTAGACTGAGGGCTACCATACAGCCGATCACCCAGAATGGGGCAGCCTGATTGCCACATATGCACCCGTAACTGGTGCGAACGACCCGTTACCGGAAACAACAGGACATCGCTATAATGCTGACTCCGGCTTTGTACTTTATAGTGAGTTAAGGCGCTTTTCCCTTGCTCATGGTCGACCATTTGCCGAGGGCGATTGGGCCAGTCACAGCGCAGTGGAAGCTCAATACTTCCCTCCTCCTGAGGTAGTTTTCCCCATACGCGCGCGCGGTATACTTTGCTTACTTCACGGCGTTCAAACTGTTGTCCCAATGCTCCCTGAGTGCCTTTGTCCAGCGCCATCAGTAGCAGGCCTGAGGTTGCCATATCCAGCCGATGGACAATACGTGCAGTCGGAAGTACTGATTTCACTCTGTTTTCTACACAGTCTTTATGTTCCGCTGCTTTACCCGGGACCGTTAACAAACCGCTGGGCTTTGCCACAATCAGCAGGTGCTCGTCGCGATAAACTAATTCCAGCCAGGGGGTTTGCGGAGGCTGGTAAACAAAGTTACTCACACTGTGGCTCCATCGGCACCAGCGTTAACAACCAGCCGCACCGAGTCAATATTCAGCTGCGGTTTAGCAAAGGCTTTTTCGAGGTTTTCTTTTTTCTGTTCCAGAGCCTGGATTTCATCTTCCCGGATACTTGGATTACGTTCGCGCAGTGTGCGCATACGGCGAATTTCATCTTCGAGTTGATTACAAATATCGGTGCCTGCAACGGCACATGCCTGGTTGAGTTTATTCTCAGCCTCCGGCCAGCTATCTTTCACTAATTGCTGGCATGGCTTACGTAATGCTTTGACCATTTGAGCGCCGGACTTCTTGTTCACAAAGTGCAGCTGTTTATTCAAAGTCTGCGCTGTTATTTTGCTGTCCATATTGCGCCCACTACTGTCGAGAAAGAGCCGCACTGGAGCCGTTGGATAAAGCTGCTGCAGGCCTAGAGTTGGCGCTTCGGGTATGCTGGCGCTGAAAATGAGTTCCAGAAACCAGTGGCCAGTGGGCAGGGCACTGTTTTTCAAAATGGCGACGCTACTGGTGCCTTGAGATTCGTTGAGCACTAGCTCAAAAGCGGTTTGTACCTGAGGGTGTTCCCAGGTCAGGAATTGCACATCATCGTAAGCTAACGCAGTAACGCGATCAAAGGTTACCAGTGAACCCTCTTCATCGAGGCCAGGCAGACCGTTGGCTGCAAAATGCTGGCCTGGTTTTAAAATCAGACGCTTACCATCTTTATCTTCAACCTCTACACCAAACTGATCCCAGAACGCAAACATGAAAGTCGGCAATGAACTTTCTCCATCCGTCGCCGCTATGGCCTGCTGCAGCTTATTTGCCAGCTCAGGGCGACAGGAATTGAGCTCCAGTAAACGGTCACGACCTTCGGCCATGCTTGCTTTCACATCTTCGTAATGCTGCCTGGTGTTTTCAACAAATTCAGCGAACTCACTGTCACTCGCTGTCAGTTTAGTTTCCAGCTGGCCACCTAGCAGCTGCATTAAGCGATGTCCGGTTGCATTGGGTTGGGTAAATGCCTGCATACCCTGTTCGTACCAAAGTGCCAAACGTTGATCGCGACTGCCGTTTGCATAAGGTACGTGAATATCAATGTGGTCGCTTTGACCTATGCGGTCAAGGCGGCCAATGCGTTGCTCCAGCCGATCCGGATGAGTGGGTAAATCCAGCATGACGATGTGGCGGGCAAACTGGAAGTTACGGCCTTCGCCACCAATTTCAGAACTGATCAACAGTTGGGCACCGTCTTCCTGATCAGCGAAGAAGGCCGCTGCTCTATCGCGTTCTACTAAAGTCATGCCTTCGTGAAAGAGGGCACAGTGGCGGCCAAAACGTACGCGCATGAAAGCGGCCGCTTCTTCGACCTGTTGCTGGTTATGAGTTATGACCAGTATTTTTTCAGGTTGTACCGATTTCGCTAATTTCTGCAACCATTCAATCTTGCTATCAAAAATGTCAATTTCTGCCTCATCCGGGGAGAGTTCATGGGGCTGATAGCGGCGCTGAGGAAAGCCTTTTATATGAGCCCGGGTATTACGCATTAATACGCGTCCGGTGCCATGTTCATCCAATAACTGATTGATCTCAGGTGAGTCGCTATCCATAGTTGCGGCCTGGTCGGCGATAGCCCGGTACTTTTTCTGTTCTTCGCGAAATTGTTGCAGGTCATGGAAACGTTCAGGGTCTAATAATTGCAATTGAGCAAAATGGCTGTCTGCACCTGCCTGATCCGGAGTTGCTGTGAGTAATAGCAGGCCCTTATTGGCAGCAATTTCACGGATATTCTGTATGTCTTGTGTGTCCAATTGGTGAGCTTCGTCAATGACCACCAGATCCCAGCCAGCAGTTGCCGCCTGAGCGGCTCTTTGCGGCTCATGCAGCAGAGAAGAAGGACAAAGCACCAGTTGGGCCTGTTCAAAAGGATTCTCTTCCTGTTCGTCGTATAATTCGCAATAGTCATTGTCGAGAATACTGAAATAAAGCGAAAAACGGCGCCGTAATTCAATCATCCACTGATGCAACAAGCTGTCCGGGACCTGAATTAAAATGCGATTGGCCATCCCGTTAATAAGCTGAGTTTGCATGATAAGGCCAGCTTCTATGGTTTTACCCAGGCCCACCTCATCGGCTAGCAGCACCCGTGGCGCCGGACGTGAACCGACATTGTGGCCAATGTATAACTGGTGTGGAAGTAGTTCAATACGGGCACCGAGAAGCCCTCTTGCGGGATGTTTCAGCCATTTCTGCAAGTACTGATGCGTTTCCTGGCGCAAGTTATATTTACTGACACGATCAATTTGACCGGCTAGCAACCGGTTAACCGGACTATTCAGCTGGACCTGATAATGCAACTGGGTTTCCGGTACCTTAACGGCTCCATCATCAGCCTGGCCATGGTAAATAAGAACGCCTTCAGTTTCCTCAATATCAGTGACTCTGAAACTCCAGCCGTCGCTGTGGCGACTGACGTCGTCAATCTCGAGCAGGTAACGGGTGAGCGGTGCTTCAGAGGAAGCGTAGGCACGGTTTTCTCCGCTGGCAGGAAATAGTAAGCTAACCTGGCGCCCGCTTATTCCGGTAATCAGACCCAGACCCAGTTCAATTTCAGTTTCGCTTATCCAGCGTTGGCCAATTGCAAAATCACTCAATGTGGTTGCCTTCTTCGGTCGTCAGTACATGCATAGTTGCTGCGCTATGGTAACAAAGGCATCGCCTGACTGCGGTAAAAATTTTGTTATCTAATATATTAAATTAATGGTTCTCAGCTAAGCTTTATGGCATAACCATAAATAATACCAACGATAAAAACCAGCTCAGTGGGGTATGCTATGACCGACGACGGTATTAAGCACTATGTACTGGACACCAACATTCTTCTGCATGAACCTCTCGCCTTCTTAAACTTTGATGAACACAACGTTATTATCCCCATGGTGGTACTGGAGGAGCTGGACAATATTAAAGACCGCCAGAAGGATGTGAGCCGGGACGCGAGAGTCGCTATCCGGGCTTTAGAAGAAGCGCTGCACGACGCGACACCGGAACAAATTACTGAGGGTGTACCCTTAACCCGGGTTTCTGGGGAACATCAGGCTGTAGGTCATCTATCCATATTCCCGGATTTTCAATTGCGGCAACAGGAAGCTGTGATATCACTGAATGAAAATGATCATCGAATTATTCAGTCGGCCCTGGAGGTACAGCGGCATAAGGCTCCAGAGCAGGTTATTCTGGTGACTAAAGACATTAATATGCGTCTGAAAGCTAAAGGTGCTGGTGTGAAACAGGTAGAGGACTACCGTACTGACCAGTTAATTGATGATATTAAATTGCTGACAAAAGGTTTTTATCAGTTTCCGGGAAACTTCTGGGAACAGGTAAAGGATGTTGAAAGTGAACAGGACGGTCGTGAAACCTATCATTATGTGCCGCTGGATATCTTCACCACCCCCTTTCCCAATGAATACCTGCTCGATGAAACCGATAGTTTTGCGGCCAGGGTGGAAAGCTATGACAGTAAACGAGTGAAAATCCAGGACATTGGGCGTGAGCGTTTGATGAGTCAGCGCGCCTGGGGTGTCAGCCCGAAGAATATCTACCAGGCCATGGGTATGAAAGCTTTGCTTGATCCGACCCTGGATCTGGTTATCTTAACGGGCCCCGCGGGCTGCGGGAAAACTTTGCTGGCACTGGCCAGTGCTTTGGAGCAGGTTGTTGAGCAGGGTCTGTATGAGAAAATAATTGTGACCCGAAGCACTCCGGAAATTGGTGAGTCGATAGGCTTTTTGCCGGGCACGGAAGAAGAAAAAATGGCGCCCTGGCTGGCCGCTATTACTGATAGCCTGGAAGTGCTGCATAAAAATGACGAGAACATGGAATCCAGCCTGAACTACATTATGAATAAGGCAAATATTCAGTTTAAGTCAATTAACTTCATGCGTGGGCGCAGTATTCAGAACGCTATTGTGCTGTTAGACGAAACCCAGAACTTAACGGCTTCGCAGTTAAAAACCATTATTACCCGTTGTGGCGCCGGCACCAAAATAGTCTGTTCGGGGAATCTGGCGCAAATTGACAGTTATTATCTGACCGCACTGACGTCCGGGCTTACTTATATCGTTGAGCGGTTTAAGAACTACCATGGCGGCGCTACGGTAAACCTGAATGGCGTGGTACGTAGTCCGCTGGCCCAGTATGCTGAAGAGAATCTTTAAAAGGCTTCTACCACGAGTGCGCCATTGTAGACATGAGGGACATAACGATCACCAATGCGGCCCGGCTCAAAACGGGCAGGGCCGGTTGGTTCGGTAAGTAAAAAACGCCGTTCATCATGGCGAACCCAGTAATCATCTTCGCCAGGCTCAATATCCACTGCAAACATGGCGTGTCCCGGCAAATATACAATCAGGCTCTCTGTTTGCGGATGCAGGGCTGAGAATAACGCGGCGATTAACGTTACTTTGCTATCGCAGTCACCCCTGTTTTCAAATAACAGCCGTGCAGGCGTATGAAAACCAGCCCCCGGACTAGAAAACCTGTTGTCTAATTCGGCATAAGGAATGGTTTGAACGAAGCTCAGAATCAGGCGCAGGCTGTCGTAAGGACTGCTGTCTTCACCTAGCTTATTGGCAAAAGCCTCCGCTAAAGACTGCACCGCCGGGTGAGACTCTTCGGCGATACGCACGTGATCGGGTTTAAACCCCTGTCGCCGGGCATGATCAACCAACAAATTATAATAATTACGGTGCATGATTTCTTGCTGTAAGCGCTCTTTTTCAGTAAGTAAGGCTTGCATGCGTTGCTGTCTTTGCCCCGCTGTGCCGCTACGCAGGTTAATTTCAATAGACTCTCCGCCATGGGGTAAGTTTATCTCCACATCTCGCCATCCACTGTCATGCGCAAAACTACGTAGATCGGGTTTGATTTCACGGTGGATACGAGCCGGACTTAAAGGGCGGAAGTTGACTGGAGTTTGTAAAAAACCAGTCTGAGGTACCTGAAAACTAATTTGACGGGAGTGATTATCAAGGTCACGCCATTGGTAGGCAAAGTTGAGTTGACTATTTTCTGCCTGACGCTGGAAAAAGAACTGTTCAGCCCAGCTAACTGAGCTCATCAGGCATAAACAAATTGCCAGCAGCCCGCTGAGCCTTAGCATTTAGAACTTCACTTCAGAAATAGGACTGTCCGTGTATTTAAGATCGATCTGATACTCCACACCACCTGCCTTGATGAAGAAAAAGGTTTTATCGCGTTTAAAAAGTTCGCTTAACAGAACATTTTTCACGCTCGGGCGTCTTTTCGGTTCGATATCTGTCAGCTCTACGCTATACCGGGACACAAGGATGTTGTCGTAGCGCGCTGGAGTAACCAGCAGTAAGCGCTTGTTTTCATCCGTTAAAGTGATGGTATTTCCGGTGACTGTAAATGGTTCTTCATTTCCGAACAATGGGTTGCCCTCATATAACAATCTGAATAATGCCTAAATATAACGAAATAGAGTCATTCAGCCAAGCAAAGTTTAGCGAACTTAGCGGTAAGTAAAGTAATCTTCCAAAATCAGGCAGGCCGAAGCGCTGTCTATTTTCTCTTTGCTCAGGTTTTTGAAGCCTCCCTGGCTGAACAGAGTTTCCTTAGCACTGACCGTTGTTAACCGCTCATCCTGAAAGCTGATAGCGACGCCAAAACGGCCATGTAAACGGTTACCAAACTTACGCGAGCGAACCGTTAAAGGCTGCTCGCTGCCATCCATGTTTAATGGTAGCCCGATAACACATAATTCGGGTTGCCAGGTTTGTAGTAACTTTTCCAGTTGAAACCAGTCCGGAATGCCATCTTTTGCTGCTAAAGCGGCAAGTGGTGAAGCGGTGCCGGTTACTGACTGGCCAACGGCTACGCCAATGCTACGGGTGCCAAAATCAAAGCCCAGAACACAACCTTCTTGCTTACTCATCCTTGTTTACTCATCAGGCGTGGCCGGCATCTGGAGCTAGTTGCCAGATATCTATGCCTAGCTTCTCGGCCGCTTTTTGCCAGCGATCTGCGCTTGGTGTATCAAATAAAACATCTGCTTCAGCAGGAATGGTAAGCCAATTATTGTTGGCTATTTCCTCTTCCAGCTGCCCAGCATCCCAGCCAGCATAACCTAAGGTTAATAAAAATTTATGCGGTGCCTGACTGGACCCTAAAGACTGCAAAATATCTTTAGAGGTGGTGACCATGATGTCGTCGCTTAATTGCAGGCTACTACGCCAGCCTTCCTGCGGTGGATGCAGGACAAAACCGCGGTCAGTACCTACAGGGCCTCCTGAGTAGACTAGCGAACGCTCCAGAGACGCGTCGGCGGGAATTTTAATTTCAATTTGCTTAAGCAGCGCTGGAATCGACATCTCCGCTGGCTGATTGACAATAAGCCCCATAGCGCCTTCGTCGTTGTGCTCGCAAATATAAGTGACCGAACGCTCAAAGAAAGGGTCGTCCAGGCCTGGCATAGCAACTAAAAAATGATTTTGTAGGCTGTTCATAACCTTAGATCCCCTGCTTTAACCGCTTGCTTTAACCCATTATACTTTGAATATGGAGGTTAAAAGTCAATTTTTAAAGACTAAAATCCTGAGTAATAGCGTCAAATAGCATACCAGCAATATTGATCGAGTAAGCGTCTTCGATCTCGCGCATACAGGTCGGGCTGGTGACATTGATTTCGGTAATGCAATCGCCAATAACATCCAGCCCCACCAGATAAAGACCTTTTTCTTTTAAAACCGGCCCGACCCGTTTTGCTAGTTTCCAGTCACTCTCGCTCAACGGCTGCGGACGGCCAGTGCCACCGGCGGCCAGGTTACCACGGGTTTCACCGGCAGAAGGAACACGAGCCAGTGAATAGGGCACCGCTTCACCATTGATCAGGATAATGCGTTTATCGCCTTCTTTAATGGCGGGTAGGTATTCCTGCACCATGGCAAAACGTTGCCCATGCTCGGTCAGAGTCTCAATGATAACTCCCAGGTTATTGCCCTGGTTATCAACGCGAAAAATGGAAGCGCCGCCCATGCCGTCCAGTGGTTTTAAAATAATGTCTTTATGTTCCGCATGAAAAGCCCGGATCTGCTCTGCACTGCGGGTGACGATAGTTGCCGGTATGCTGTCCGGGAACCAGGCGGTAAATAATTTTTCGCTACAGTCACGCAGGCTTTGCGGCTTATTAGCGACTTTCGCACCGGCAAGCTCAGCCAGCTCCAGCATATGGGTAGCGTAAATATATTCCATATCAAAGGGGGGGTCTTTGCGCATTAGAATAATATCCAGCGATCCCAGCTTGATATGAGATTCCTGGCCAAGGTCATAGAAATCTTCTGTTTGATCGCGAACGCTAAGAGGCTGGACTCGCGCCATCGGCTCGCCGCCTTTCATGTAAAGATCCGCCATTTCCATGTATAAAACGTCATAACCACGGTTTTGAGCTTCTAAAGCCAGGCGAAAACTAGTGTCTTTATAAGTTTTAACGCTGGAAATGGGATCCATAATAATGCCAACTTGCATGACGGCCTCTTTATTAAAGTAGAAAAGATAGACTGGCTGCAGTGTACCACGGTGTATTAAATCAGGTCACCGTGATTCGCCTGCAAGGCTGCCAGCGCGGTTAGTGCTGCCGTTTCGGTGCGTAAGACTCGCGGTCCCAGATGAACAGGAGTGCAGCCTTGTTGATGAGTTGCTTCTACTTCGTGCGGAGAAAAACCGCCTTCAGGGCCTACTAATAAAGACAACTGCTGAGCAACAGACACGGTTTTCAAAGAGTGCGCCGCGCTGGGTTCCAGGGTCAGGGTTAGCGGACGCTCAGGGTTACTTAAATAGTCTTGCAAGGATATGGCTGGCCGTACTTCGGGGACTTTATTGCGTCCGCTTTGCTCGCAGGCACTGATCACAATTTTCTGCCATTGCTGAATTTTCTTTTGCAGCCGTTCGCCCTGCAACTTAACACCACAGCGTTCTGTAAACAGTGGAGTAATACTGGCTACGCCTAGCTCCACCGACTTTTGCAAGGTGAAATCCATTCGGTCACCGCGCGAGATCCCCTGCGCCAGGTGTATCTGCAGGGGAGACTCAGTACTTGCCGCTGTGGCCTCGATAATTTTTACCTGCACGTGTTTTTTGCTGGCCTGGGTAATGACTGCCTGGTAGGCGTGGTCGTCTCCGCAAAAAAGTTCAAGTTCGGCACCTTCGCTTAACCGCAGCACCCGCGCCACATGATTAGCCGCGTCAGGATGCAGCTCTGTGTGCATGCCTGATGTTAGTGCGGCGGAATGATAAATGCGAGGTATACGCATGCGGTTATTTTATAGCCGCTCGCAAAGCTTCCGCTTTGTCAGTTTTTTCCCACGGGAACTGATCGCGACCAAAGTGGCCGTAGGCGGCGGTTTCCAGGTAAATAGGGCGCTCCAGATCGAGCATTTTAATTAAACCATAGGGGCGTAGATCAAAATGCTGACGTACCAGCTTAATTAAGGTCTCTTCGTCGTACCGACTGGTACCAAAGGTTTCAATGCTAATGGAGGTTGGTTGTGCCACACCAATGGCATAGGAAACCTGCAATTCACAGCGTTTAGCCAGGCCTGCAGCGACTAAATTTTTCGCCACATAACGAGCAGCATATGCAGCACTACGGTCCACTTTAGAAGGGTCTTTACCCGAGAAGGCACCGCCACCATGACGTGCCATGCCGCCATAAGTATCGACAATAATTTTGCGGCCCGTCAGGCCACAGTCACCCATAGGACCCCCAATGACGAACTTGCCGGTCGGATTTATATGGTACTTGGTATCGGGACGCAGCCATTCTTCTGGGAGGACGGGTTTGATAATGGTTTCCATGACCGCTTCCTGAACCTGTTTCAGGCTATATTCTTCAGCGTGCTGGGTGGAAAGCACTACCGCATCAATGCCTATAGGTTTGCCATCTTCATAAATAAAAGATAGCTGGCTTTTGGCATCGGGGCGTAGCCAGGGCAAGGAGCTGCGTCTGACTTCAGCCTGGCGCTGCACCAGTTTATGGGCATAAGTGATAGGCGCAGGCATTAAAGCTTCAGTTTCATCGGAAGCATAACCAAACATTAGTCCCTGATCTCCGGCACCCTGTTCTTCAGGGTTGCCGCGGTCAACGCCCTGGTTAATATCAGCGGATTGTTTGCCTATCGCGTTTAAAACCGCGCAACTGCCTGCGTCAAAACCCATCTCCGAATTGGTGTAGCCTATTTTGCGCACGGTCGTACGCACCAGGTCTTCCACATCGACCCAGGCGTGGGTATTAATTTCCCCACCAACCAGGACCATGCCTGTTTTGACATAGGTTTCACAAGCAACCCGAGCTTTCGGGTCTGTAGCCAGGATAGCGTCCAGTACTGCGTCAGATATCTGATCAGCAATTTTGTCTGGGTGGCCTTCGGAAACAGATTCAGATGTAAACAGGTGTTGTGCCATAAACAAGTATACTCTCTAAGTTGGTATGTTAATGGTGCAGGAAGCCGCGATACTTTAGCTAAAAAGCGCTGAGAAATCCAACTTTAGACGTCTATAAGTCTGATCTCAGCTGTAAATTTGCGTGCGTGGCTTTAATTGTGGACAATACGCGCGCAGGCCTCCGGTCAGATCACTGCCTTTCGTCAATTCGTCAGTTCGAGAGCGCCCGGCATCTATTGTATTTATACATTAATAATTGATTACCCGTCATTATCAGGAGTGTTTCATGTCGCAACGTCGTCATCTCGCCAACGCCATTCGTGCTTTAAGCATGGATGCGGTCCAACAAGCCAAATCAGGCCACCCCGGCGCCCCTATGGGCATGGCCGATATCGCTGAAGTTCTGTGGCGTGACTACCTGCAGCATAACCCGCAAAATCCAGATTGGGCAAACCGCGACCGCTTCGTATTGTCCAATGGCCATGGCTCTATGCTGATTTATTCGTTGCTGCACCTGAGCGGTTATGACCTGGATATTAGTGAATTAAAGAATTTTCGTCAGCTACACTCAAAAACTCCCGGACATCCTGAGTACGGTTACACACCCGGTGTTGAAACTACCACCGGACCCTTGGGGCAGGGCCTTAGCAATGCAGTAGGTATGGCAATTGCGGAGAAGGTACTGGCTGCTCAGTTTAATAAGCCGGGACACGATGTTATCGACCACCATACTTATACGTTCCTGGGCGATGGTTGCCTGATGGAAGGTATTTCTCATGAAGTATGTTCACTGGCCGGCACCTTAGGCCTGGGCAAACTGATTGCTTTTTATGATGACAACGGTATTTCTATTGATGGCGACGTTGAAGGCTGGTTTACCGACGATACCGTCAAGCGTTTTGAAAGTTACGGCTGGCATGTCATTGCGGATGTTGACGGGCATGACTCTGACGCGGTGAAACAGGCGATTGAGCTGGCGCGCAAAGAAACTAAGCGACCTACCATGATTTGCTGCAAAACCGTGATCGGTTTTGGTGCTCCGAACAAACAGGGCAGTGAAAGCAGTCATGGTGCTCCTTTGGGTGATGATGAAATTGTACTGGCGCGCAAGGAACTGGGCTGGGAATACGGCGCTTTTGAAATCCCTGACGACGTATACAGCCAGTGGTCAGCAAAAGACAAAGGCGCGACTCTGGAACAGCAGTGGGATCAGAAGTTCACTGCGTATGAAGCCGCGCACCCGGAACTGGCCGCTGAACTGAAAAGACGGTTAAGTGGCGACTTGCCGGCCAACTGGGAACAGCTGGCGCAGGCTTATGTTGAAAAGCTCCAGGCGAACCCGGAAAAAGTAGCCACCCGTAAAGCCTCGCAACAGGCATTGAATGCCTTTGGTCCTGCATTACCTGAGTTACTGGGCGGTTCGGCTGACCTGGCAGGTTCTAATCTGACAATCTGGGATCAATCTAAACCATTAACTCAGCAGGACAGCAGTGGTAATTATATTTACTACGGTGTGCGCGAGTTCGGCATGTCCGCTATTATGAATGGCATTGCTTTGCATGGTGGTTTTATTCCTTACGGCGCAACTTTCCTGATGTTCATGGAATATGCACGTAACGCAGTGCGCATGGCTTCGTTAATGAAACAGCCGGCAATTTTTGTCTATACCCATGATTCTATTGGTTTAGGCGAAGACGGCCCGACACACCAGCCAGTTGAGCAACTATCAAGCCTGCGTTTGACCCCTAATCTGGATACCTGGCGCCCTTGTGACCAGGTTGAGTCAGCGGTGAGCTGGCGCGCGGCCATTGAACGTCGTGAAGGGCCAACAGCACTGGTCTTTACCCGTCAGGGTCTTGAACCACAGCAACGTGACGCGCAACAGCTGGCTGATATTGCCCGTGGCGGTTATGTATTGAAAGACTTTGCAGCTGAACCTGAGCTGATTCTGATTGCCACCGGTTCGGAAGTAGAACTGGCTATGCAGGCAGCGCAGAAACTGAGCGAGCAGGGCGAGAAGGTGCGCGTAGTTTCTATGCCAAGCACATCGGTATTTGACGCTCAAAGCGAAGCTTACCAGCAACAGGTATTGCCCAAATCAGTACGCCGGCGTGTGGCGATTGAAGCCGGTATTGCCGATTACTGGCAAAAATATGTGGGTCTGGACGGCGCTGTAATTGGTATGACTACCTTTGGTGAATCAGCGCCTGCAGATGAATTATTTAAATACTTTGGTTTCACCGTTGAAGCGGTGGTGGAAAAGGCCCGGAATTTATAAATGACAACTCCAGTGCGTATTGCTATTAACGGCCTTGGGCGCATCGGCCGCAGTGTGCTCCGTGCGTTATACGAATCCGGTTACCGGGATCGTATTGAAGTGGTGGCGGTGAATGAGCTTGCGTCCGCTGAAGGTGTAGCCCATTTAATGCAATACGACTCCACCCATGGACGTTTTTCAGTTCCTGTAAGGGCGGTTGAAGGTAAGCTTTACCTGGGCGATGACTGCATTCAGCTATTGCAACAGGCCGAGCCGGAAAAACTACCCTGGGCTGAGCTTGGTGTTGATATAGTTCTGGACTGTACTGGTGTATATGGCAGCCGACAGGATGCAGAAAAGCATTTGGCAGCGGGGGCAGGTAAAGTGCTTTTTTCCCACCCCGCTGATCCGGATGTGGATTTTACGGTAATTCAGGGCATCAATGAGCAAGACTTAAAACAGAGTCACCGGATTGTCTCCAATGGTTCCTGTACCACGAACTGCATAGTGCCCGTGATTAAAGTGCTGGATGACGCTTTTGGTGTAGACAGTGGGACTATTACGACTATTCACTCAGCGATGAACGACCAGGCGGTGATTGATGCGTATCATGATAATTTGCGCTTGGCGCGGGCGGCTTCGCAATCGATTATTCCGGTAGATACCCGGCTGGCGCGTGGTATTGAACGTATCTTACCGAAGTTTGCCGGCCGCTTTGAGGCGATTGCAGTGCGGGTTCCAACCACGAACGTGACTGCCATGGACTTAAGTGTAACCTTGCAAAATGCAGTTGATATCAATGCGGTGAACCAGGCTATTCAGCGTGCTACACAGTCAGAATTACGCGCTGTGCTTGGATACACCGAAGCTCCATTGGTGTCATCTGATTTTATTCATGACCCCAGATCCAGTATTGTAGATGGAACTCAGACCCGGGTGAGCCATGGTCATTTGGTCAAACTTCTAAGCTGGTGCGATAATGAATGGGGCTTTGCTAACCGAATGCTGGATACGACCTTAACGATGGCATCGACAACTGCTGCTTAACTGATTATTTGAAAAAGGGAAATCTCATGAGTGTATTGGCGATGAAAGATTTTGAGCTGCGCGGGAAGCGGGTTTTGATTCGTGAAGATTTGAACGTGCCGATTAAAGACGGTCGGGTGGCTTCAGATGCGCGCCTTAAAGCCGCTTTGCCCACCCTGAAAAATGCCCTGGAACAAGGGGCTAAAGTGATGGTGATGTCACACTTAGGGCGCCCGGAAGAAGGCCATTATGACGCCGAGTATTCAATGGCACCGATCGCTAAGTATCTTGAAGAAGCGCTGGATTTCCCGGTACGTCTTGAGAGCAACTATTTGCAGGGTGTGGATGTAGCTGGCGGCGAGCTGGTGGTGTTTGAGAATGTTCGCTTCAACACTGGCGAAAAGAAAAATGATCCGCAGTTGGCGAAAAAGCTGGCTGCATTATGCGATATTTTTGTGATGGACGCTTTTGGTACAGCACACCGCGCCCAGGCTTCTACCTATGGCGTTGCACAGTACGCGCCCGTTGCTTGTGCCGGACCTTTATTGGCGGCTGAACTGGAAGCTCTGGGCAAAGCACTCAAAGAACCTAAACGTCCCCTGGTTGCTATTGTTGGTGGCTCTAAGGTGTCGACTAAGCTAACAGTGCTGAATTCACTGGTGCGTAAAGTGGATCAGCTGATTGTGGGTGGTGGCATAGCAAATACTTTCATTGCGGCGGCTGGCCATAATGTCGGTAAATCATTGCATGAAAAAGACCTGTTAAAAGAAGCGTCGCGTCTTGCAGATTCTGCTAAAACCCGCGGTGCTGATATCCCCATGGCTACAGATGTCGTGGTGGGCAAGGAATTTTCCGAACATGCTGAAGCGACGGTTAAAGCCGTGACTGAAGTGAGTGACGACGACATGATTTTTGATATTGGCCCGGATAGTGCTGCAGCGCTTGCTGATACTATCAGGAATGCTGGCACTATTGTGTGGAATGGTCCTGTCGGTGTGTTTGAGTTTGAGCAGTTTGGTGCAGGCACCAAGGCGATTTCTGAAGCGATAGCCAGCAGTGAGGCATTTTCAATTGCCGGTGGTGGCGATACTCTGGCGGCCATTGATAAGTATGGCATCGCTGATAGAATTTCATATATATCCACGGGTGGCGGCGCTTTCCTGGAGTTTCTGGAAGGTAAAAAACTACCTGCGGTGGCTATTCTTGAGGCCCGGGCGAAAGAACACAAAGATTAAAATTTAAAAACTTTAGGAGTATAAGCAGATGGCTTTAATATCAATGCGGCAGTTACTGGATCACGCTGCCGAACAAGGGTACGGCGTACCCGCTTACAACGTAAACAATCTTGAGCAGATGCGCGCTATCATGCGTGCGGCCGACGACACTAATAGCCCGGTCATAGTGCAGGCTTCTGCGGGTGCTCGTACTTATGCGGGCGCGCCGTTTTTGCGTCATCTGATTCTGGCGGCTATTGAAGAATGGCCACATATTCCGGTCGTAATGCATCAGGACCACGGCACGTCGCCGGCGGTTTGTCAGCGCTCCATTCAACTGGGTTTTAGCTCGGTAATGATGGACGGTTCTTTGGGTGAAGATGGAAAAACCCCAGCGGATTATGACTATAACGTTGATGTAACTCGTCGCACGGTTGAAATGGCTCACGCCTGTGGTGTTTCTGTGGAAGGTGAACTGGGTTGTCTGGGGTCACTGGAAACCGGTGAAGCGGGTGAAGAAGATGGCATTGGTGCTGAAGGCACATTAACCCACGACCAGATGCTTACTGACCCGGAAGAAGCCGCTGAATTTGTTAAAGCGACTCAGGTTGACGCTCTGGCCATTGCCTGCGGCACATCACATGGCGCTTATAAGTTTTCGCGTCCACCTACTGGTGACATCCTGTCCATTGACCGTATTAAAGATATTCATGCGCGCATTCCGGACACGCATCTGGTTATGCATGGTTCTTCGTCAGTGCCTCAGGAATGGTTGAAAGTTATTAATGAATTTGGCGGTGAGATCCCGGAAACTTATGGGGTGCCGGTAGAGCAGATTCAGGAAGGCATTCGTTATGGTGTGCGTAAAGTGAATATAGACACCGATTTACGGCTTGCTTCCACAGGTGCGGTACGTCGCCATCTGGCAGAAAACACTAGTAATTTCGACCCGCGTAAATTCCTTAATGCCGCAACAGACGCTATGTACGACATCTGTAAAGCCCGCTATGAAGCCTTCGGTACTGCGGGTCAGGCGGATAAAATTAAGCCGGTTTCACTGGAAGAAATGTACAAGTTGTACGAGTCAGGCGCGATGCGCGCGACTGTAAAATAACTGCATAGATAGGAGTGCGTTGTGCGAAAGACGTTGTTAAGCGCTGTGGTGCTAGGGTTACTGACTCCAGCAGCCAGTGCCACCACCTTTATGTTCGACGATATACAGGATATCGATCCAGAAAATGCTGATAGTTCCTGGCGTGCAACAGCTGAGGTCGGCTTGTTAATGCGCACCGGTAATACCGAGTCTCAGTCCTGGAAAGGCAAGCTGAACCTGGAACGCGACAGTATGATGTGGCGACACAGAGGGGAGGTAGATTACTACCAGCAAAAACGTGAGACTTTCGAAGGCGATAATGTTACTGAGGCGGACAGACTCTTTATGTCTGCTCAGTCGAACCGCAGATTTGAGGAAGGTAGTGCTTCTTCATTTTTTGGTTATCTGTCTTATGAGGATGACCGCCTGAGTAGTTATGAGTATCAGACGACTGTAGCTGCTGGTTACGGTACCCGCTACGTGCACAACCCTGATATTTATGCCGACTTTGAAGTGGGTCCTGGTTATTCCTGGGACAGACGTCGTGATACGAACGAAACTGAAGGTGAATTGACTGTTCGTCTGGCCGCTGCTTTAAACTGGGACTTGTCGGAAACCGCCCGTTTTACACAAACCGTTTCAACAGAACTTGGGGATGAAAATACCCGTTCGCGTTCGGTCTCAGCCTTAACTTCTAATATTAACTCACGACTGGCTATACGAGTATCGCTGACTTTAACGCATAACTCTACTGTGTATGAGCAAGCTGATGGGCGAGTGCCGGAGAAGCTTGATACTGAAACGGCAGCCACCCTGGTGTACACGTTTTTAACGGTGGGAAACTGCTGAAAAAGCGTGGCTTGTTGATTGCAGGTCACGCTTTTTTTAGTCTGAAAGGGATGGCATAACATGCAAATCATTCAAACGGTTTCCAGGTTAAAACTGCTGGAAATTATGAATCGGCTGGATTTTTTCGTTGAATTTACCGCCGAAGAGCGGGGGCTGTTGCTGGAAGATAAATTGCAGGTTTATTCCTGCCGTAAAGACCGGGCTGTGATTCGAGAGGGCGAGAGTGACACCGCTTTTTATCTGTTACTGAGTGGAATCCTGCGCATTGAAAAGAGTAAGCAGGAATTAGGTACAGTCACCTCGGGGCAGTTTATTGGCGAAGGTGCATTTGTAACCCGGCGTCCGCGCAGCGCGTCAGCTATCGCCGCTGAAGACTGCATTTTATTACGCCTGGACAATAAAGCGTTACGTTCGTTAGGGGCTGTGCTGCGGGAAAAAGTCAAAGATGCCATTATCGTCGGCATGGCGAAGCGCATTGTGCACCTTAACCAACGACTGGAACTCACAAGGCTGAATTAGTAGGCCGTTTTTTATTTTGCAAGCTACTCTGGAGTTGCCTGAGCGTGACCATGAAAGTTTCTGATTATACCTTTACGCTGCCGGATGAACTTATTGCCCGGTATCCTCAGGCGGAACGCAGTGCCAGTAGGTTGCTGGACCTGCATGCAAAAAGTGGCGCGGTGACTCATCGTCAGTTTCGCGATATCGTCGATTTAGTCGCACCGGGTGATTTACTGGTATTCAATGATACCCGGGTCATACCCGCGCGTATGCTGGGGCAAAAGGTTTCCGGCGGCAAGGTTGAGATCCTGGTGGAGCGTATTGTGGACGAGCATAGTGTACTGGCTCACGTGCGCTGCAACCGCGCCCCTAAAGCGGGTACTCAGCTGCTTCTTGAAGGCATTGTCGAAGCGGAAGTGACTGGGCGTCAGGACACCTTATTTGAAGTAACCTTTGCTGGCAATGAAGGTGTTCTGAACATCCTTGAACTGCACGGACACATGCCGTTACCGCCCTATATTGACCGGCCGGACGAGAGCAGTGACCGGGAACGTTATCAGACAGTGTATAACCGCAAGCCGGGAGCTGTGGCTGCGCCAACGGCAGGCCTTCATTTTGATGATAAGATTTTGCAGGCATTACGCGATAAAGGCGTTGAATTTGCCTATGTGACCCTGCACGTGGGCGCGGGTACTTTTCAGCCTGTGCGGGTAGAGAGCATTGAAGAACACGTGATGCATAGCGAATATGCTGAAGTTGCAGAACCTTGTATAGCCGCAATAGAAGCGACTAAAGCGCGCGGTGGACGGGTTATTGCGGTTGGCACTACCTCGGTGCGTTCACTGGAGTCCATGGCTCAGGCTAGCGGTAGCGAAGGTTTGCAACCCTTCTTTGAGGAAACTGATATTTTCATTTTCCCAGGTTATGAGTTTCAGGTGGTCGACGCCATGCTCACTAATTTCCATTTACCGGAGTCGACATTGCTGATGCTGGTCTCAGCTTTTGCCGGGCGTGAGCATATTATCGCGGCCTATGATGAGGCAGTGCAGCAGGAGTATCGTTTCTTCAGTTATGGCGATGCCATGTTCATACACGCTTAGGGCGCCGCGCATGCCCTAAGCGGTTTCAGGCTGGCGCTTATGCTTCTTCCCAGGGTAAAACAGGGACCGGAAGGTCGCGACTAGCGTAGAACTCAGCAACAAACTGATCCAGAGTATCGGTGGCAATTGCGTCGCGTAAGCCCTGCATCACGTTTTGATAGAAGCGCAGGTTATGAATAGTATTCAGGCGCGCACCGAGAATTTCATTGCAGCGGTCTAAGTGGTGCAGATAAGCCCGCGAGTAGTTTTTACAGGTATAACAGTCACAGCTGGCATCCAGTGGACTGGTGTCCGTGCGGTGTCTGGCGTTACGGATTTTAAGTACGCCTTCTGATACAAACAGATGGCCATTACGCGCATTGCGGGTTGGCATGACACAATCAAACATATCAATGCCACGGCGCACTGCTTCTACTAAGTCTTCTGGTTTGCCAACGCCCATCAGATAACGTGGTTTGTCTTCTGGCATTTGCGGGGCTGTATGGTCCAGAATGCGCATCATGTCTTCTTTGGGTTCACCCACAGACAGCCCACCAATTGCATAGCCGTCAAAGCCAATATCAGTGAGACCGTTCAGCGACACGTCACGTAACTCTTCGTACATACCGCCCTGGATAATTCCAAATAGTGCTGCGGAGTTGCCTTCGTGCGCTTCTTTGGAGCGTTGTGCCCAGCGTAGCGACAACTGCATTGATGTTTCTGCCTCTTCGGTGGTGGCCGGATGGGGCGTGCACTCATCGAAGATCATGACGATATCAGCGCCTAGTTCACGCTGGACTTGCATCGACTTTTCAGGTGTTAATAGAATTTTTTCGCCGTTAATTGGCGAGCGGAACGTTGCCCCTTCTTCAGTGATTTTGCGAAGTTCTCCTAGGCTGAAAACCTGAAACCCACCGGAGTCAGTAAGAATAGGGCCGTCCCAGTGCATGAAGTCATGCAGGTCGCCGTGTTGCTGAATTATTTGAGTGCCAGGGCGTAACATCAGATGAAAAGTATTACCCAGGCAAATTTGCGCGCCTGTTTCTTTTAATTCTTCCGGTGTCATACCTTTCACTGTGCCAAGGGTGCCTACCGGCATAAAGGCAGGTGTTTCTACCGTTCCACGTTCAAAGATCATACGCCCGCGGCGGGCGCGGCCAATCGTTTTGTCTAATTCAAACTTCATATACAGGTCACTTGTATGGGTTCAGCATTCCCGGATTCGGGTATTCAATAAGTTGCAGGCGATTATACGGCAAGCGTATGGCTTTGTCTGCCAGCTGCATATTCTGCTTACTGTGCTAAATTTAATAGTAGATATTTCAGTAACTTTTCGGTTTCTCAGGAGTACCAGCTATGTCAGAACTGCAATCAGTTGTAATTCGGGTCACTATTGGTGACAACTTGACCTGCTCTTTTCCGGATGGAAATGAAGTGTCATCGTTAAAAGGTAAAGCGCGTTTTGAAAACTTTACCCAGCTTAGCGCGGAAGTGCATTTTTCAAACTCAGATACTGTTATTGAGCTGGCTCCAGAGGAGGCAAAAGTGTTTGATCTTAAGGAGTTAAAAGAGCCCGGGGATCACAGGTTCAGTATTCACGAGGTTAAGGACGGCGAAGTGGACCCCACCGTATATGGTGAGGGCGGTATTATCATTCGAGCGTAGTTCGCAGCTAATATCAGCCTGCTGATTTACGCTGTTCCAGGCTGACGTAATCTCCTTTCGACGACGGCTATCCAGTTTATCCTGTTGCACCAGTTGCTGTGACTTCTCGCAGAGCTGTTCCAGACGAGCCAGGTATTGCCCGGCCACCTCTGCGCTTGTTTTTACTTCGCGCCACCTGGCAAAGTAGGCACGCACATGAACCACTGTATGCATAAGTGGATTGTCTGGACTTGAACTGTCATTGAAATACTCATCATATAAACGCAGTCCATGCTGAGTTAGCGGAGTCGCTTCTTCAGCCGGTAAATTGCCAGCCGTGGCTAGCAGGCTATTCGCTACAATATCGAAAATATGATTGCTTTGTGTCTGTTGCAGTTCCTCAGCGACCTTCACTAACCGGGCTATATGTTGCTGCTTATTTTCAGTCTCAGTTTTAAGTTGAAAGCGTAAAAGCTCAGCCTTTCGTTGAAGCGTAAAAGGTGGCAGATCATTACGCTCAAGCTGCAGGATGTTGTCTACCTGAGTGAGTCTTTCTTTTCTAGATGGGGAGCTCGTTAATAATGGGTAGTCATACAGATAAATATCAGCAATTTGCTGTCTGGCGTATTCCAGGCCAGGACTTATATCCAGAGCACGCTGATAACTGGCGAGTGCAACCTGCAAAGCTGCAGCCGCTTGCGCGCCTTTCAGGTTATTGGCTAAGCCCCGGTAAATATGGCCTTTATTGTAAAGGATGATGGAATTGCCGGGTGCCATTTCATCGGATTGATCGATAGCTTCCTGAGCCGCGTGCAGTTTATTGATGGCCTCCGAACGAGGGGAGTGAAATGGCCACAGAGCTAGCTGACGGGCATGATTTGCATGCATACCGGCAACCGTCGGCGCTATCTGACGTGCTTTGATATAAGCCTGGTCGCCAATTTTAAGGTGCTCCTGCGCCCGCTCATCGTAGTGGTAGTCGTAGGCCATAGCGAAGTGGTTATCCGCCAGGTTCATATAATGACGGGCACCTCGGTGTTCTTCAGGCACTTGTTGCATGAGCGTGAAGTAACGGTGGCGAAGCGAAGCTGAGCTTTTATTGGAGTTACTCAGCGCCGTGCTGTACGAGGTCAGGTTATTCAGGGTCGACGTTAGCAGACGCACAATATGCTGCTCAGGCCATTGCCGTTCTCTGGCTTCACGTAGTGACAATTCATTATTACGCAGTGCGCGGTTGAAGTGAGTCTCGTAGTCTTCCAGTTGTTGCAAGGCCTGTAGCGCCTGGATGCGGTCGATCAGTGCTGACAGATGGTATAAACGCGGGTGTGTAGGGTCAATTACCGCCATAATATCGAGTTTTTGTTTTATTTTCTGAACATGCTCGTCAGAAGGGTTATTGTCGCTGCCACGCATTTCGTTGTACACAGCACCCATTTTAAGGTGAGAGTCAAAATGGCTGGGTACCCGGGCAACCAGCTGCTGATAGGTGTGCTCTATTTCTGCCAGTGTATGCTCAATGGAGTGGTCATTACGACCCAGAGAGGCGTCGTTGAAAATACCTTGTTGAATATACATGGCTAACTGGAAACGCTGATAGAACCAATACGGGTAACTATCAGCAGCCAGCAGGGCTAAAGCCTGCTGGTGTTCATTTTGCAAAAAAGCACGCATGGCGGCGACATATGCGTCCGGTAAACTGCTGTCCTGGGCCTGGTCTAAATAGTCCAGTGCAGGAGCTTGATAATCCAGGTGTGCTTTATCCAGGGCATTCTGACGAGACTCTGCATTAGCGAGATTACGGGCCTGTGCTTCGGCGATGGCATATAAACGTTTATAAACACGGGCCAGTGACATAGCTGTCAGGCCAGAGTGGTCACCAAGTTGCCAGGCTTGAGTGAGTGACTCCAGAGCTTTTTCATTTTCATTCAGATAGAGAAAAATACGACCTGCTGCCGCATAATTAGAAGCAGCCAGCCAGTCTGGCTGGTTAACAGCTTCGGCTTGCCATTGCTGAGCTTCCTGTTGCAAGCGGTGCAGTTCGGGGCGTGTGTTGTGCAGCGGCGAGCGGTAAATGGCGTCTATACGGGCCTCGCTATAAGAAACCTGTTCGCGTATTTCCAGCTGTTCCAGCTGACGCTGTTGCATGGTGTCCTGATAAACCGACACACCAATAAAAAGTGCTACCGCAACCGTTGCGGCGATAGCACTGGTGCCCCGTATCCAACGATTTCGACGCCAGCCCATATGCGCTTTGTAAACTGGAGAACGGCGTAGAGAAATAGGCCGTTTATTCAACCAGGCTTGCAAGTCCTGGCTTAGCGTACGCATGTTCTGATAGCGCTGCGTTGGGTCAGTGCGCATACAGGCATGAATAATACGCTTGAGGTCGTCAGCTATATCGGACTGCTCCAGACTTTGCAGAGTCGGTTGACCCGTGAGCAGGAATAGTAAGGTAGCTCCGGTGCTGTAGATATCCACTGTCGGATGCAGGTTATCTGCACCGTTTTGTTGCCGTTCCGGGGCCATGTAGGCTTGAGTACCCGCACCGCTTTGTGAGCTGAGAAGGCTGGCGCTGTGGGCGACTCCGAAATCTACCAGTACCGCTGATAACGCGCTTGAGTCACTATGTTTGAGTACAATGTTATTCGGCTTTACGTCGCAATGTACGATTTCTTTATCGTGGGCTGCGGCCAGGGCGTCGCATATCTGAGCAATTAACTGAACCTGTTTTTCAGTGCTGAATTGTTGCCGCCATTCGCCCAGATGACTGCCATTAACGAATGACATGACCAGATAAACAGCATCACCATCTTCTACTACTTCATAGACTTTGCAGACGTGTGGATGATCTAATTGTGCCAGTACCCGGCCTTCAGCGAGCAGACGACGCCGCTCAATTACGTTTTGCAGATGAATGAACTTAATGGCTACATCGCGTTGTAATTGCTGGTCATAGGCTCTGTAAACCGCTCCACCACTGCCATGACCCAGTAGCTCGATACATTTATAACGTGGATTGATGGGATGTGGGAATTGGGGGCCTGGTTTTGTGGTAGCTGGGGTTTTGCCGGGCTCAAAAGTAGGTTCGTCATCATAATGGCTCATGTAGCGTCCTTGACCTGTAGCTCTTTTATATACGCCAAGTCAGTTTATCTTAGTTTGTAAAGAATTACGATAATGGACGTCAACTGACGTCACGTTACGACTTTCCCTGATAGGTATCTCGTTATCTATTTGATTTTAATAGAAAATAGGATAGCTTAAAAGTTGGCTGTTTGTTTGCAGGATAGCATTCGAGAGCGACGACATTAACGCATGCTCGACTACCAGCCTTTGACGTGCGGTCGTCGTTCTCACTCCTCTTCTATTGAGTTATCATGTTCGCAACAACTAGTTTGATTGTAGTCGGGTCGCCAATGAAATCAGGTTATTGTAAATTAATAGCTTATGGCCCAGAAATGAGGTGTGAATGAGCAACCCCAGTTTATCGTCGGTTATGAAAACTCTTCCAGTCGATATTGAAATTAAGTTCGGAACCTCGAATCAGCGAGTGCGTGGTACCTGGGTAGGCCAGCGAGAGGGTGAATACTTAATTATTGAGTTCCCCCGTAAATATAACTGGTCGGAATTGCAGGATTGGTTTAATAACAGCATAGGTCTGGTGATGCGAGGGGTGCTTGATCACGGCCAGGTGTATGCAGCCACGGGTCGGGTTCTGGGGACAACATCGCGGCCCTATCGCACTTTATATATGAGTTATCCCGACACCTTTGAAGAACGATCACTGCGCAAAGTTCCGCGTGTTGAGGTGGAACTTGATGCCTCTCTTTGCTTTACTGATGAAGTGGCTAAACCCATAGGTCTGGACCCGGATTTCAAAGCTTTAACTGGCCGGGTTACGGATTTATCGAAAACCGGTATTGCTTTCGAAACCACAATGACATTACCATGCCCGCAATCGTCGTTGATGAACCAGCTTATTGAGCTGTCGATAAAGGATGAGGGTAAGGAATTAGTGAATGTCCTGAGTGAAGTCAGAAGCTGTCGCCTGTTGGGCGAAAAGCGAGCATTGATTGGCCTGGCACTGGACAAACGCAATCGCGAGTACCAAAACTCCCTTAGTACCTTGATTCTTCATTCTAAAACTATCAAAAGTGTGTGGAAGGAAGACAAATAAAGCCAGGCAGTTATCGATCTAAATCTGATCTTGGGGTTTACAGCATGCTTTTATTTGTTTAAAATTCAGCACCAATTTTATTCGTATCGGTTAAAAGTTAACCAGCAGCCAAAGTATTTTTTGAGGTGAGATTTTAATGCCAGTAATTAAAGTGAAAGAAAACGAACCATTTGACGTAGCGCTGCGCCGTTTCAAGCGTTCTTGTGAGAAAGCAGGTGTGTTGTCTGAAGTTCGCAGTCGCGAATTCTTCGAGAAACCTACTGCTGAGCGCAAGCGTAAGAAAGCAGCAGCTGTTAAGCGTCATGCTAAGAAGCTATCGCGCGAGAATGCTCGTCGCGTGCGTATGTACTAAAAGTTTTCTTTCCGGCGTCCTGTTCTGGCGCCGTTAAAAAAACCGCCAGACAGGCAGAAAACCGTGCGCTTTAGCACGGTTTTTTTATGGTTACCGTTTTTTGCATGGTAAGAGTAAAGTAATGATATGGCAGGTTTAATACCTAAAGACTTTATTCAGGACTTGTTAGCACGCGCCGATGTGGTGGAAGTGGTAGACAGTCGTGTGCGGCTCAAAAAAGCGGGCCGTAATTACCAGGCGTGCTGTCCATTTCATAATGAAAAATCCCCTTCTTTTACCGTCGCTCCGGATAAACAGTTTTATCACTGTTTCGGTTGTGGTGCTCACGGCAATGCCCTTGATTTTCTGATGGAATATGACGGTCTTGATTTTCCTGACGCCGTGGAAGAGCTGGCATCAATGCTGGGTGTGGATGTACCGCGAGAGAAGGGCAGCGCCGGCAGCGGTCCCGCTGTTGATAAACAGCAGCAGGCTGATGACTATGCGTTACTCGAGTCGTGCAGCAAGTTTTTCGAGCAGCAGTTGCGTAGCAATGAACAGAAAGAGCGCGTGATTGGTTACCTTAAAGGCCGGGGCCTGTCCGGTGAGACGGTCAAACATTTCGGTATTGGTTATGCGCCAGACGCCTGGGATAGTATTTTAAAGCAGTTTGGTAAAAGCAAACCTCAGCAGCAACAGTTGCTGGCGCTGAAAATGATTACCGAAAATGACAGCGGCCGACGTTACGATTTTTTCCGTGACCGCATTATGTTCCCTATCCGCGACCGGCGCGGCCGGGTAGTCGGTTTTGGTGGCCGGGTGCTGGACAAAGGCGAGCCTAAATATTTAAATTCGCCAGAAACCCGCGTATTCCATAAGGGACGCGAGCTTTACGGTTTCTGGGAAATGAAACAAGCAAATAAGAACATTGAAAGTGTAGTGCTGGTTGAGGGTTACATGGATGTCGTCGCGCTGGCTCAGCACGGCGTGACAAACGCCGTAGCTTCGTTGGGAACGGCGGCCACCAGTGACCATCTGCAGTTGTTGTTTCGCCACACCCCATTGGTCATTTGTTGCTTTGATGGCGACCGTGCGGGTCGCGAAGCTGCCTGGCGTGCGCTGGAAAATGCGCTACCCTTGTTGCGTGACGGCATTGATATGCGCTTTCTGTTCCTCCCCGACGGCGAAGACCCTGACTCGCTGGTTCAGCGCGAGAGCAAACAAGGGTTTGAAAAACAGTTAAAGAATGCCCGGGCACTGACCGATTACTTCTTTGAGCACCTGACAGCAACTATGGATATCAGCACTGACGCTGGTAAATCGGCTTTAGTGGGTAAAGCCAAGCCGTTAATTGCCCAGGTAGCCAGTGACTTTTATCGTGAAACATTGATGCAACGGCTAGCCAATGTGCTGGGCCGTGAACGTTCCCAGGTAGAACGTCTGGTACCTGGTAAAAAAGTTGAGAACAGCGGGGGTAAACGCGAACAACGACGAATGACTCCGGTATTACGGGCGATGGGTTTGCTGGTGCAGTATCCATATCTTGGGCAGCGGGTACCAGTTCATGAAGAGCTGGTGAACCTGAAGGCTGAAGGGGCAAAGATATTCGTAGCGCTGCACAAGCAATGCGCAGACAAGTCGGTGAATACAGCTCAGTTGCTGGAAAGCTGGCGGGATACTAAATATGCTGATAGCCTGCGTCGCTTAGCTAGTTGGGAACATGAAGTATTAGAAGAAAATATAGAACAGGAGTTCTCTGAAACTTATCTGTTTTTAATTGATAGCTATCTGGAACAGCGACTGCATGAACTGCAAAGTTTAGGCAACGAGGAACTGGATAGAGGCAAAGTACAGGAACTGGATCAGTTGGTGAAGCTTTTAAAGCGCAGGTAACTAACATTTGGGCTAAGCCTTACTGGCGAACAAAAACTGGCTTAAATAGCACTTTTTTGGTACACTAACCGGTCATTCAATCCATTATTAAAGTCATTTTCTGAGGTGAACGCCTGTATGCAGACTCGGCAGTCGCAATTAAAACTCCTTATTGGTAAAGGGAAAGAGCAAGGGTACTTAACCTTTGCGGAAGTAAATGACCACTTACCACAAGATATCGTTGATTCGGATCAGATAGAAGATATCATTCGAATGATCAACGACATGGGTATTAAGGTGTTCGAAAATGCACCGGATGCTGATGACCTCATGATGAGCGAAGACTCCGCGGATGAAGATGCAGCCGAAGCTGCCGCCGCGGCTCTAGCCACCGTTGAAAGTGAAATCGGCCGCACCACAGATCCGGTTCGCATGTACATGCGTGAAATGGGCACGGTTGAACTACTGACCCGTGAAGGCGAAATCAAGATCGCCAAACGCATTGAAGAAGGCATTAACCAGGTTCAGTGTTCAGTAGCTGAATATCCTGAAGCAATTAACTTCCTGCTCGAGCAGTGGGATGCCTACGAAGCTGAAGAAATTCGTATTACCGAAATGATTTCTGGCTTTATCGACCCGAATGAAGTGGACGCCGCGCCTGTCAGTGCGACTCATATAGGTTCTGAATTAAGCACCGAAGAACTTGCCGACGCTGATGACGACGATGCGGAAGAAGAAGAGCAGCATGATGGCGGTATAGATCCGGAATTTGCCCGCGAGCAGTTCGGGGCCCTGCGAGCTCAGTACGAAGCCACTCGCGCTATTATTACCAAGCATGGACGTGATGATAAACGTTCGCGTGTTGAGATCGACAAATTAAGCGATTTATTCAAGCAGTTCCGTCTGGTACCTAAGCAGTTTGACCGCCTGGTACGTGACATGCGTGAGATGATGCATCGGGTACGCGTTCAGGAACGCTTGATTATGAAGCTGTGTCTGGATCAGGCAAATGTGCCTAAGCGCACCTTTGTACAGGCGTTTTCTGGTAATGAAAACTCCATGTCCTGGTTTGATCAGCTGGTTGCTACAGGCGATGATTACTCAGCAGTGCTGGCTGAACAGCGCAGTGAAGTGGACCGTTGCATACAAAAGCTGGTATCCATTGAAGTTGAAACTGGCTTAACCATTACCAAAGTAAAAGAAATTAACCGTCGCATGTCGATTGGTGAAGCCAAAGCGCGCCGCGCCAAGAAAGAAATGGTCGAAGCCAACCTGCGCCTGGTTATTTCAATTGCTAAGAAATACACCAACCGTGGTTTGCAGTTCCTGGATCTAATCCAGGAAGGTAATATCGGTCTGATGAAAGCCGTAGATAAATTCGAATACCGTCGCGGTTATAAGTTCTCGACTTATGCGACCTGGTGGATACGTCAGGCCATTACCCGCTCTATTGCGGATCAGGCGCGTACTATTCGTATTCCGGTGCACATGATTGAGACGATCAACAAACTGAACCGTATCTCACGTCAGATGCTGCAGGAAATGGGTCGCGAACCTTTACCGGAAGAGTTGGCAGAACGTATGCTGATGCCGGAAGACAAGATCCGCAAAGTGCTGAAAATCGCCAAAGAGCCAATCTCCATGGAAACTCCGATAGGGGATGATGAAGATTCGCACTTAGGTGACTTTATTGAAGACACCACTTTGGATCTGCCGGTCGATTCGGCAACTTCTGAGAGCCTGATGAATTCAGTGCGTGATGTGTTAGGCGGCCTCACCGCTCGTGAAGCTAAAGTGCTGCGCATGCGTTTTGGTATCGATATGAACACTGACCACACTCTGGAAGAAGTCGGTAAACAGTTTGACGTAACCCGTGAGCGAATTCGTCAGATAGAAGCCAAGGCACTACGCAAGCTTCGTCATCCAAGCCGCTCTGAGCAGTTGAAGAGCTTCCTGGACGAGTAAACTGACCGCTTCGTAAATAAAAAAAGCCCCGCTATGAAAGCGGGGTTTTTTATTATTGAGATTATTTTCCTCAATTTTAGAAGCTGTAATTTAAGCGAGCATAAATAAAACGGCCTCGTGGGTTATGCACACCAGAAACATAACCATAAAGATCGTTGTTCATATCGCCGATGGCAAAAGGTGGCTCTTCATCGAGCACGTTAGTGCCACCGACGGACATACGTAGTGACTCAGTGAGGTCATAACGTACCTGTAAGTCCAGCAAGGCCTGACTGCTGACAGTGCGTACACTGGTTGTTTCAACTTCCTGCGGTGGTTTGTAGTCTTGAAACTCACCTATGTAACTGACCGTTGCTGTTACCCCCCAGCCATTCCGTGTCCAGTCAGCACTGCCGGTCCAGCGGTTTTTCGGGTAGTTGTATTCGCCCAGGTAATCAATATCATTTTTCTCAAAATGAGTCATATATGACCAGTCGAGTGAAAGACGAAGGTCGCCATACAAATCAAAGGGCACCCGGTAATTCGTCGAAAAGTCGATACCGGCCGCCTCCTGAGAACTGACGTTGACGTAGCTATTGTAAATAACAGACAGTTCACCTAATTCATTGCCAGGTTGTGGAGGCTGGCGGACGCACACGGTACTGTCTTGATCATTACAGTGTTCCTGATACACAGCTTCAAAGTCGTTACGGTCGATTTTATTGTCCTGGGTAATGGACCAGTAATCGAAGGCCAAATCCCAGTCCTGATTGATCTGCCACACAGCGCCAATATTCCAGTTCTCTGACTCTTCCGCATCCAGATCTTCATTACCAGTAAACACAATTACATAATCCGTAGCACCGCAGGCTGGATTATTGGGGTCGTTATCAGGACAGCGGTAGGTATCGGTAAAGAACTGAGAAACTTCAGAAGGGCCCAAACCGATTTGTGCGAGTGAAGGCGCGCGGAAACCCTGGCCGTAAGAAGCGCGGAACCTTACCTCTTCTGTCGCTCGCCATTGCACTTTAAACTGAGGGTTAAAGGTAGATCCAAAGTCACTGTAATCGTCGTAGCGGCCTGAAGCCGTAAATTCCAGGTCGTCAGTCAATGGCACCAGGAATTCCAGGTACGCAGCCCATTGTTCACGCTCAGCTTCAGCCTGAACTGACTCGGTACCAAATATCAGACCGCGCTGGAACTGATCGTCGGGGCGGTCAAAGACATCTTCTTCACGGTACTCAAAACCAGCCGCCATTGAAACGTAATGATCACCAAGCTGAAATGCTTCACCTGCGATGCTGCCATCCACAGAAGTAATATGGGATTTACCACGACGAGTCAGAGAAGTGGTAATCGCATCAATAACCTCAGGCGAATTGACAGTTCCGCCAAACGGATTGTAACGGCCAGCATTGATTTCTTCCTGTAGCATGTCTGTCCGGACCCAGCCTTGATCCCGGCCGCCGGTCTGTAATGAGGCGTTACGACCTTTCTGGAAAGCAACATCCCAGTTCCAGGTGCCCAGATCACCACGTAAACCAGTGACTAAGCGTAAGGTGTCTGATTCTATACTCCATACCCGAGGTCCAGCGTCGACCGTGCGAAAGCGGTTAATTTCCACATCCTGACCAAAAGGATTGTCAGGGTGGTCGCCGGGGACGGTAAGACCAGCATCGCCATCCAATGGCGTCGCCGCACCACCTGCTTTGGAACGGTTATGCTGGGCGTTGAATTCGACATAGCCTTCAAGGTTGCGGTTTAAACGACGGTTCATGAGCACCATGGCGCCCATGCGTTCTGCTTCTGGAATGGTCATTGTAAAAGGACCGTAGTCATAGACACAGGTAACACCGAACGTACTGTCTGCCGGACAATCAGGGTCGATCTGAACCTCTCCGTCGACAACAAAGTTACCGGGAAAACCACGTGAGGAGCGTAAATCCAGGCCACCGTACGGGGCCTGATTAGCGGTCCCAAAACGGCCCATTTCCGAACCCATAATAGAACCGTTTTTGAAGTAATCGAAAATAACCGTGGTGTTACTGTCGCTGTCCCCGGCACCCCATACAGTGCTGAGGTTGGTTTCGTCATAGTTCGGGCCGGTGGTACCACCGTAGCTGATAGCGGCTTCAGTACCGACAAAGTCATCGCGCAGAATGATGTTAACTACGCCTGCCACCGCATCCGAGCCATAAATCGCCGAGGCACCATCTTTAAGCACTTCAACTCGCTCAATAGCGGCTACTGGAATGGAGTTAATATCGACAAAGGAATTTGCTACGCCCTCGGCGAACGAAGATACCGCCACCCGGCGACCGTTAATTAATACAAGTGTGGCATCACTGCCAAGACCGCGCAGACTGATCGCTGCACCGCCATTCGCCGTTGAATCCTGGCTGTTACCACGGGTGGAAAAAGTTCCAACCCCCGCGGAAGGCATTCGTTCAAGTATCTGCTGTAGGTTGGTGTAACCTGATGCGTCAATTTCATCGCGATTTATAATAGAGATCGGCGACGCTCCTTCGACATCAGTGCGGTTTATACGAGAGCCTGTAACCTGCACTCTCTCCATTGGCTCGGCTTCGGCAGCTTGTTGCTGAGCGAGAAGGGAGGGGGAGGCAAAGGCAGAACTGATCGCTACAGCACAAAGCGAGAATCTAAATGCAGATTTCATGTAAATTATCCTTACTTAATCATGGATTTATATGCTTATTGAGTAGTAAAAGCTCCTTGTTTATTACATTAAAACAACAATCAGGCAACACCCCAATTGTAAGTTTTTTGTTAATGGGGTGATGACGCACGTTGCTTCAGGGAAAGTAAAAGTGGAAAAAGAAACTAACAGGCAGGTATCGCTTCAGTCAGGGATGAAATAACGAATAAAAAGAAAGCACTTAGACGTTCAACAGTTGCACAGCACGGCTACTTTTTCGTATACTCCCACGGCTTTGCAAAAAGCATCCTACAGTAGCAGGTCTCAACTGCTGCAAACAAAGATGGCCCCTTAGCTCAGTTGGTTAGAGCGCCCGACTCATAATCGGTAGGTCCCCAGTTCAAGTCTGGGAGGGGCCACCATTTTTAAAGGCTTTCCTTGATAGTTATGGCTAACTTTTTACCTGTATATAATTCTGTGTAACAGATATTTAGCAACGCAGGTGGATGGAACCTTATTTCCTAGGAGTCTGTCACAAAACTGCATAGCTTATTGTTGTGTGGTGTTATTTCAGGGGAAAGGTTAAACCTAACCCAAAAGCCTTTCGCTAAACTTACGCATGCCCTGAAATATTGGCTCTGAAATGAATGCCGGAAAGTCTTTGGGCAGGTTGGCTGCAACGCGGTTGATGACTTGTTCTGTTTTTGAAGCCATGTCATCGAGCATGTCGTTCATGGAGTCTTCGCTGAAGCCTACTTCTTTTGCTGTGGCCAGGAAATGGGTTCTTCGAATCATCATGCACTGGTATTTGCGGCCTCGACTCCCTTTTAAAGACATGGCCAGTTTTAGATCGCGCTCATGCAGTCCTTTTTTGCTGATAGCAGGGTAGGCGGAGATAATGTCGTACAGCGGGGTCAGGCAATACTGGTTGCCTGGTTGAATGAAAATTGAGAAATTCTTGGCGTGCCCATCGGTAGCACCGAGTAGCCAAAATAGTACCTGGGTGCGCATGAACTCGCTTCGGTCCGCAATGGGATTCTGGGAACCCATTAACTCTTTCATAATTTGTCTAATGGCTGGCCCCTTGTCCGATTCATATTTTTTCGCTGGCGATGTGCCAGTCACCTGGCAGAAGTCTTCCTGAGGTAACCGCATGATCCAGGAACCGTCAGCTGCGAGCTTTCTGTCAAAGCGCTTTACAGCGAGTGCTTTCATGTCATGCGGAGTAATGATGTCGCAGTCTGGCACCTGAAAGCCAAACTCCCGGGCAATCTTCAGGCAAAGGTACTCGTTCTCGACACTGTGCGTCATATCTATGACACGGTCATGAGACTGAATTTCCCCGATAGGCAGCTTTATAATGTGAGTGGTGGGTGTGGCATGAAGCGGCAGGCACCATTGTCCGTCCTGATATAAAAGCGCGGTTTTTTCCTGCGCTCCCGCTAATGAAATACGGAAATCGTTCTCGTCTGGTAACATCCCAAGCGGTATCTTCGATTGATAACCTTTTAAGATGTCCACAACTTGCTCATCATTTAAAGGTTTCGCCTGGATCTGTTTTACATTGGGCGGAGCTGAGCGATGGGGGACGAGTTGAACCGCACCTACGCAATCTCTGCCAATCTGAGTCAAAATATCAAAAGGCTCGGTTGAGTCGGCGTTATAGCGAGCAACAATTCGGTCGCGGATTTCTCGTGAGTCGGGTAGCAGGTTGTCGAAATAGTTATACACTTCAGCGCCGTTATACGGTGCTTCGCGCAGCGGTAAGGATAACGAAATACCGCGTTTACCCTTGGAATTCAGCCAGTTCTTATCGTAGGTGAAGCTGTTTGCACCACTCTGAGTGCGTGTGTACTCACCAACCTTTATGCCGTTCATATAGACATCGAGCGTGTTCATTGGTCACCATCCCTCGTTCCATGACTTAGTATTGTCGGGTTTATGACTTACATCCTTGTTTCGACTGGTAACATCGAGTTGTAAGTTTAGCGCAGCAAGAATTTTAAAAAACGTTTCGAGTTTGCATGACTCGGGTTTATTTTCGAAATCCGAAATTGTCGCAACACGAATACCAACAAGCTGAGAAACTTGTTTCTGGGTCATTCCTGCCTTCTTTCGCTGTTCCTTTATGAAGGTGCTTAACTGTTCCGGTCGGGTAATGTTCATTATCGAGTCGCCTTATGAATACGCTCTAGCGTAATATCTAAAAAATACGCTACATAGTAATTCTTGTCAATAAACGCTATAGCGTAAACTTATCTTATTTACGGTTTAGCGTAATAACTAGCTTCGGCAGCTCGACACATATTGCATTTACGTGGGCAGGGGGTATAGTACAGTTTCTATTCATGGGAGTTTTCGATGCGTTCTTGGATCGTGCTGATGACAATATTTTCACTGCTGAGTCTGCCTTTTTCCGGCAGTATGGCGGCTGATAGTGTCCATCACGCGAGCATGATGCAGTCGGCTTCTGAGCATGAGCAGCATATGTCGGCTCAGATGACCGGCGATGGCGAACACTGTCCGATGACCAGTCCAGCGCCTGTTGAAGTGATTCATGATTGCTGTGAAGACACGGCCGGTAGTCCTGAATGCGGAAGTTGTCCGCCGGACTGCGGTCATTGCGTGATGTCTGATCATGGTTCATCAGCAGCACTGACGATGCAGCAGACTCACTCTCATGCTGCCTTCACGTTTTCCGTAGTAGGCAAATCTTCTTTTTACCAACTCTTATCGGGGCAACCCACACCACCACCTATTATTTCCTGATTCCGACATTTAGGTTCCGGACGTTTGCCTGAGCGAGCGCCGGTCATGTTGAGAATGCAGGAGATATTGCATGTCGATTATTACCCGCACCACCCGTTTTATAACGGTTTTTGCAACCTTAGCGCTAACTGCTTGCGCTAGTTACAGCCCGGATTATGAGTCGCTGAACCAACAGGTTCTCGCGGAGTCTGCGCCGCTGCCTGTGGACGCTGACATTGCTGATTTGATTCATTATGCCCAGCAAAACCATCCGAGCGTATTAGCTGCTGAAGCCCAGTTAGAGAGGGCTCGTGCCAATTCTATCGCGGCGGGCGCTTTTGCTGATCCCCAGTTGAATTTTAGTCAGGGTCTTAACGATGCTGATTATCAAACGTTGGGCATCTCCCAGGAAATTCCTGTTTTTGGTCGCCGGGCGATGAGCATAGAGCAGGCTCGCACAGCTGAACGTGCCGCCCAGGCGCGGTTGGCGCAGGCAAAGGCTGATCTGGCCGCTAATGTGGTACAGGGATTTAGTGAATACCTGTATGTGCAGGAAAACCAGCGCTTGCAAGCTGACTTGATTCAGTTGCTGGAGCAGTTTACCGCTGTTGCAGAGCGGAGTTACTCTGCTGGTTCCGTCAGCATGCCGGATTTATTGCGCGCTCAGAATGCGCTGGATGAAGCACGCAGTGACTATCAGAACCTGGACTCCATGCTTTTCTCGCAACGGGCCCGGCTTAATTCTGCACTGGGTCGCGATGCCCGCGCGGAGTTTGAAGGTGAGTATTCACTGATTCAATCGCATCATGAATTCGCGCACTTACCAGCACAGCCTGATCAACTTTACGCACAGCTGAAAGCGCAAAACCCAGCTTTGCTGGCGACCCGCTTTGAAGTGGAAAGCATGCTGGTGGCGCAGGATATTGCCGGTACTGCTGGTCAGCCAAGGCTGATGGTTGGTGCTGAGTACATGAACACTGCCATGGCCTCGGACACGGTGGCTGGTATGCTGTCCGTTTCTTTGCCTATCTGGCGCTCAAACTACCGCGCTCAGCGGGAAGCGGCTGATGCCAATGTTAAAACGGGCATACAGCAATTGCAGGCGGCTGAACTTGAGGTCCAGGCTGACTTAAGCATGGCTATCTATCAATGGCAGGAATCGGAACGTAACCGTGAGCTCTATGGCGATGTGCTTGTTGCCCGAGCGGAACAAGCGGTCGCGACCACATTAAGTAACTATCAAAATGGAACGGCGGGTTTTACCGACGTTATTACCAGCCAGCGCGAGTGGCTGAGCTTTGCACTGGCATATCGCCGGGCACTGGCTAACCAGCTAGCTGCCGTTGCCAGCATTCATGCACTGATACCTTCCGTCAGTACGCCAATGACCCAAGTCGAGGTTAACTATGAAAACTAAGAATCCAGTCACGGTCATTGCCGTTATTTTTATTTCCATTGTTGTGGGTATTACCGCACTGGGCGTGTCTTTTCAGACTCCGCACGATGACAGTCACGACCACGATCATAACCAGGAGACAGTTGTTAGTCAGTCTGCTGAAGAAGGGGAGCAGCAATATACCTGCTCGATGCACCCAAGTTTCCGTTCCACCGACCCGAATGACCGTTGCCCTATCTGTGGTATGGAACTTGTACCTGTAGCCAGTAGCGCAGCCCGTGAAGATGACCTGGAGCGGATTGAATTTACCGGCCGCAGTCTGGCGCTGCTTGATTTGCAAACTCATGTGGTACAGCGAGGCCCGGCGACAAGGCAACTGCGTTTAATAGGTTCACTTGATTTTGACGAGCGTTCGCTCACGGCAATCAGTGCCTGGACGGGGGGGCGCATTGAGCATCTGCATGTGAACTATACCGGTGCTTATGTTGAAGCTGGAGACCCACTGGTTGAGCTGTATAGCCCTGAGCTGTATGTGGCGCAGCAGGAGTTAATTCAGGCTTATGCGCAGACACAGCGCGAAGCGCCGGCGTTTTTAGCGGATTCAAATCAAACCACGTTGCGTGCAGCGCGGGAACGCTTGCGTTTACTGGGTCTTTCCGGGAGCCAAATTGAAGCCATTATTGAAAGTGGCGAAGCCAGCGATCGGGTCACTATTCATGCGCCGTCTGAAGGCCTGGTGGTAAACCGTAATGTGGCGCAGGGCGATTATGTGAATACTGGCGATACGGTGCTGGAGCTGGCTGACCAGGACAGATTGTGGGCGGTGTTCGAGCTGTTTGAACGTGATCTGCAATATATTGAAGTAGGACAGGAGCTTGAGTTTAAGCTGCAGTCTTCGAATGAACAGATGCAAGGCGTTGTGGAATCCTTAGGCCCACGTATCGATGCAGAGCGTCGTACACGGGAAGTTCGGGTGGCTGTTAACGCTGGCGAACATTCGCTTACTCCTGGTTCATTTGTTCGCGCGACTGTCGATATTGACGTCGATGACGTAATGACGATTCCTGCATCGGCTCCTTTATTGACCGGCGATCGTGCCGTTGTTTATGTGCGGGTGGCCGCAGACAGTGGCGAATTTGAAGCGCGTAATCTAGATATCGGCCGTCGACTGGGGGATAGCTATGAAGTGCTGAGTGGCCTGGAAGAAGGTGATCTTGTCGTAAGTCGTGGTGCATTTCGTATCGACAGCGAACTGCAACTGCGCGGGCGGCCGAGCATGATGGCACCTCAGGGTGGCGGTGCAGTTGGCCATGATCACGGGAATGGTCAAGGAAACGGAGCGATGGCAGAAGAGGAAGCTACGCACGCTGAACATGAAGAACTTACGGTGCCAGCGGGCGAGAGTCTGCAGTTAAATGACCTTCCGCAACATTACTTTGCAATGTGGGACGCGTTGCAGAGCGATGACCTTGATGCCTGGCAGGAAGCCGCAGAGCAGTTTTATGAAGCTGCGGATGGGATTAGCTGGCCACACAACATGCATGACGTACATGACGAGTTAAGCGCCGGCGCCGGTCATGCTCACCATGTGGGCAGTCTCGACCAGGCTCGTGAGTTGTTTCATGTGCACTCGCAAGGAATGATTGCGCTCGCACGAGCTGATTACCTGGAAGTGGATGCCTATCTGATGTTCTGTCCCATGGCCTTTGATAATCAGGGTGCTTATTGGCTACAACCGGATAACCGCCTGCTGAACCCTTATTTTGGGGGCAGTATGCTGCGTTGCGGTGACCGCGTTGAAACCTTTGAAGCGAATCAAAACAGCCACGGAGGTCACTAATTATGACGAACTGGCTGTTACAGAATAAGCTTGTAGTTGGCTTACTGGCAGTGATTGTGGTGGTCACCGGCATATTGGTGGCGCCCTTTAACTGGGACACCGGCATGCCGCGGTCACCGGTCGCGGTAGATGCGATTCCGAATATCGGAGAAAACCAGCAGATCGTATATACCGAGTGGCCAGGTCGTTCGCCCCAGGATGTGGATGATCAAATCAGTTACCCCTTGTCGGTACAAATGATGGGGGTGCCGGGCGTCAAAGACGTGCGCACGCTGTCGATGTTTGGTTTTTCCAGCATTGCGGTCATTTTTAATGACGATGTGGAATTTTACTGGTCGCGTTCACGATTGCTGGAAAAACTCAGCAGCTTGCCACCTGGTACTTTACCTGAGGGTGTGCAACCGGCGTTAGGTCCGGATGCCACGGGGCTTGGTCAGGTTTATTTATATACGCTGGAAGGCAGAGATCCTCAGGGTAACCCTATTGGTGGCTGGGATCTGGATGAATTACGTTCGGTGCAGGATTGGTATCTGCGTTATGCGCTGCTGGCGGCGGAAGGCATCTCTGAGGTCGCTTCAGTAGGTGGTTTCGTTCGCGAGTATCAAATCGATGTCGACCCGGATGCGCTGCGCTATTATGACGTGACCCTTGAACAGGTAATGACCGCAGTTCAGCAATCGAACCTCGATGTGGGCGCGCGCACCACCGAAATCAACAAGGTGGAATATATTGTTCGCGGTGTTGGTTTTATCAAGTCACTGGAAGATATCGAAAGCGCCGTAGTGCGTTTAGCTGGTGATAATTCGCCGATACTGGTTTCTGATGTGGCGACTGTTGGTTTTGGTCCTGCTGAGCGTCGCGGCGCTTTGGACGTTGCCGGTGCTGAAGCTGTCGGCGGGGTAGTTACGGTACGTGAAGGTTTCAACCCTCTTGAAGCTATTGAAAATACCAAAGCACGTATCGCGGAAATAGCTGACAGCATGCCGGCGCGTGCCGTGATTGACTGGGACGAAGTTAGTCCTCAGCAAGTGCAGGAGTTTGCAGCCAGTCAGCAATTGCCGAGTTACCAAACTGGCACCCTCAACTTTGATGATCATAATCAGCGCGCCTGGGCTGAATGGTTGCAGGCGCACCCCCAGAACAGTTGGCCGGAATGGCTGAATCTGAGTCAAATCAACGTGGTGCCCTTTTATGACCGCTCTACCTTGATTATGGAAACGCTGGGCACTTTGAACGACGCGCTGGCCCAGCAATTATTGGTGACCACTGCTGTGGTCATGATTCTGCTCTTACACCTGCGTTCAGCCATTACGGTCGCGACTATGCTGCCGCTGGCGGTATTAATGTCCTTTATTGGCATGCGGGTGCTTGGAGTGGAAGCGAATATTGTGGCGTTGGCGGGTATCGCCATTGCGATAGGTACCATTGTCGATATGGGGATTATTGTCACTGACAATATCTTAAGGCTACGAAAACAGTTCCCGGATAGCGAAATCGGCAAAATTATTCAGCGCGGTACCAAAGAGGTAGGTCCTGCGGTCATGACCGCCATAGCGACCACAGTGATTAGTTTCCTGCCGGTGTTCACTATGACCGGAGCCGAAGGCAAATTATTTACGCCACTGGCATATACGAAGACCCTTGTGTTACTTGCCGCTGTGGTGCTGGCGCTGGTCGTGGTGCCGGTCATGTTACGTATTTTACTCAGCGATCGCTTTAAAAGAATAGATGCCTGGCTGGAAGCCCGGCGCAAGGCCTACCGTATTCTGTATGCCGTACTTACCTTTATAGTGCTTATTGTGCTGGCGAACCTATGGGAACCTCTAGGTCCGGCAGCCGGAACCATACGCAACGTGCTCTTTGTAATGATTCTGTTCACCGTTGTGGTGGGTAGTTTCGCTGTCATTATTCGTTTTTACGAACCGATGCTGCGCTGGTGCCTGCGTTTTAAAGCAGCATTTCTGGCGCTGCCAGTGCTGGTAATCATTGGAGGACTCGCCATTGTTCCCGGCTTAGGCCGTGAATTCATGCCCTCCCTTGACGAAGGCTCTTTCTTGTTAATGCCGACTACCATGCCGCACGCTTCAATTGGTGAAGCACTGGATGTATTGAGTCAGCAGGATAAATCCATCGCCGCCATTCCGGAAGTGGAATCTGTGGTGGGTAAAATCGGACGCGCAGAAACGGCCCTGGACCCTGCTCCTGTATCGATGATTGAAACCATCATCAACTATAAAAGCGAGTTCAAAACTGACGAAAATGGTCGCAGAATGCATTTCAGAACCGATTCTGACGGCAACTTTGCGCGCGATAGCGATGGAGAGTTAATCGCCGATCGTCGTGGACGCCCGTATCGCCAGTGGCGCGATCATATACAAAGCCCGGCCGATATCTGGAACGAAATTACAGCCGCCGCGGAAGTGCCCGGAGTGACCTCAGCACCACGTCTACAACCTATTGAAACCCGGCAGTTGATGTTGCAAACCGGTATGCGAGCGTCGATGGGTGTGAAAGTACAGGCACCGGACTTAGAAACTCTGGAGCAGGCAGCCCTTGATATTGAAGGGGTGCTGCGCGACTCAGAAGGAGTTAATGCTGCTTCGGTTAGTGCTGAGCGTGTGGTCGGCAAACCTTATCTGGAGATTAATCTGCGGCGCGACCAGTTAGCGCGTTATGGTCTTAGTGTTGAAAAAGTGCAGAACACAATAGCTGCAGCGCTGGGTGGTGTGGAAGTGACTCGAAGTATTGAAGGTCGTGAGCGTTATCCGATTCGGGTGCGCTACCAGCGTGAGCGCCGTGACGATATCGAGTCCATGTATGAGACTCTGATTAGCGCGGCTAATGGTGCCCAGATACCGCTTTCTGAGGTAGCTGAAATTACTTACACGCGTGGTCCGCAGATGATCCGTTCGGAAAATACCTTCCTCACCGCTTATGTCACCTTTGGCTCCACCGGCGGGTATGCCGAAGTGGAAGCGGTAGAGGCTGCAAGCGATCACCTGAAACGGGCCCAGGAGCGTGGTGAGTTAAGTCTGCCCTCGGGGGTGAGTTACAGCTTCGCCGGTAGTTACCAGCAGCAGCAAAGCGCCATGCAGACCTTGCAGCTGGTGATACCGCTGTCACTGATACTGATCTTCATACTGCTGTATTTGCAGTTTAAAGAAGTTAGCACTGCGCTGATGGTGTTTAGTGGCATCGCTGTGGCCTGGGGCGGCGGTTTTATCATGCTGTACTTATACGGCCAGTCCTGGTTTGCCAACTTTAGCATTCCCCTGGTTACCCAGGGAGTCACGCTGCGTGAAATCTTCCAGTTCGAGGTGACTAATTTAAGTGTTGCGGTGTGGGTAGGTTTCCTGGCGCTGTTCGGCATCGCCGTTGACGACGGTGTCGTCATGGCTACTTATCTGAAGCAGCGATTCAGTGAAGGTGTCAGCGATACCGTAGCCAGTGTGCGTGAACGTACTGTAGAGGCCGGTCTGCAGCGTGTACGTCCTTGTCTGATGACCAGTGCGACGACCATCTTAGCCCTCTTTCCTGTCCTTACAGCGACCGGGCGGGGTGCTGACCTAATGATTCCAATGGCAATACCTACGGTGGGCGGTTTGACCTTCGTGGTGTTGTCGATGTTTGTAGTGCCAGTGCTGTATAGCTGGCGTGAAGAGTTGAAACTTAAATTTAATAGTAAAGGAGCTTTAAATGTCGACATTTAGTCAGGTAATCACTGCTGTGGCAGTAACCTTTTTCGTGAATGGCGCTGTCCTGGCACATCAGGAGCATTCGCACCATCAACACGGCCATGCCCACTCGGAAAAACATGCGGAGGCAGAGTTTGTGCGTGCCGAAGTGGTAGAAGTGGATTTAGAGCACAAAGAAGTGGTTCTGAAGCACGAGGCTATTGAACACCTCAATATGCCAGCGATGACCATGGCGTTCAGCGCCGCTGATGATGTGGAAATTTCCGCCTTGAGTGCAGGGGATGAGATCAAGGTCAAGGTCGAACGGCAGGATCGGGATTTCGTCATTATTGAGATGAAGGCCGAAATAGATCATCATGCTCACTAATAATAATTCCAATGACTTTAACCCTTATCTCTAAGTGACTATGCAATATCAATCCTCTGCGTTTCGCACCTGGCATCGCTGGTTAGGCATTATTGTCGGCGTGCAGATGGTTATCTGGGCGATTTCGGGCGCTTACATGGTCATTGTTCAGTTACCTTTTATACATGGGGTGCATCTGACCGAGGAAGCCGATGGTGAGATTCGTGATTCGTCACTGGTGACTCGGTTGCCCGCCGTACTCGATAACTATCCGGACGCTGAACAGATTCATCTGGTAAACCGCTTGGTACAGGGCGAAGGCCAGGATCTGGCTCAATTACAACTGGACACAGAAAAGTTTTTGGTCGATCTGAATACTCTGGAGCCGGTTGAGCTCTCCGAAGCGGATGTTCGCGACCTGGCTGCTGCTTATTATGCCAAGGGCGAACCGCATATCAGCGGCGTTGAATACCTTGAAGACGAATCGCCGGGTGAGCTAAATGAGCGTTTTTTACCAATCTGGCGAGTCAATTTTGATGATTTTGGCAACACTAGTTTATACCTGCATCCGCAAACCGGAGAGATGACTGTGCGCCGTCATGATTTCTGGCGTGGCTTCGACATTATGTGGATGCTGCATATTATGGATTACAAAGACCGTGTAGACATCACCACCTGGTGGCTGCGCGCCTTCATCTTTGCCACTTTTGCTTTTCTGTTTACCGGCACAGTGTTATTACTGCAAACCTTGTGGGTGTCGCGGAGGAAACCAGCGTGAAGTTCCTACAATGGTTACATCGCTGGACTGGACTAATTTTGTTAATTCAGCTCATGCTGTGGACCGTCAGTGGTTTGTATTTTGCACTGGTCGATCACCATGGCATGGGAGGGCAGCAGTATTTTAGTCAAGAGCAACCTGAGCCACTGAGCCGGGCGCAATTAGCGAAATTGTCATCGGACTGGTGGGACGATCTGAATGGTGTGACTCAAGTACTTACATACAGAGCCCTGGGTCTGCCGCGAGTAGAAGTTCATCATCAGGATGGCATTCGTTATCTGGATGGGCGTGATGGAAGTCGGTGGCAAACCAACGAAGATTTCGCGCAGCAAATTGCGCAGGCAAGTTATTCTGGGCCCGGCAGCCTGGCCCGGGTTACGCCGATTGAGCGTACCCGTGAGCTGCGCGACTGGAGAGGGCAGGGTTTTCGGATCGATTTTGATGATGATCTGAACACTCGGGTATATGTTGACCGAACATCAGGCACTGTTATCGACCACAGAAACACTCCTTGGGTGGTTGCTGACTGGATGTTCAGACTTCATTTTATAGATTATACCGGTGGTCGGAATTTTAATAACCTGGTGGCTATTGTCGTCGCTGTGATGACCCTTTGGTTTGCGCTTTCGGGCTTTATATTGCTGGTCAAGTTGCTGAATAGCGGCGAAATGCGCTTCACGCTGCGCAAAGCATCGTTGTCGGCGAGTGTTGGAGGTCAGGCGTTTAAATTCACCGACAAGGCTCACAAAACCGTGCTGCAGGTTCTGCAACATAACGATATCACTGTCGAAAGTGGCTGTGGTGGCGGTGGCACCTGTGGTTTCTGTGTCGTAAAAGCGTCGCCTGACACACCGATAACGGTAAGCGACCGTTCACAGCTGTCGCAAACTCAACTTAACGAAGGCTACCGTCTTTCCTGCCAGCACAGTATTGAAACCTTGCATCAGGTTGAAGTGCCGGAAACGGATGCGCGCAAATATTCACTGCGCCTGAAAGAATCCCGCTTTATAACGCCTATGCTTAGAGAGCTTCGCTTTGAAGTTGATGAAGAACAGGTTGAATACGCGGCCGGGCAATACATGCAGTTCTTGATTCCGGCGGGTGCGGGACAAAGCCGGCCTGTCGATATTCCGGAGGATTTTGTATCTGAATGGCATGCAATCGCGGCAACCAACTTCAGACATGACGCAGTGCGACGCAGCTACTCTATGGCAACCGCTGCCGGTGGTACTGAGCTGGTTTTTACTGTGCGGTATCAACCACAGAGTTCAGGTGCGCCTGCCCCGGGCGTCGGTTCTTCGTATTTGTGCAATTTAAAGCCGGGTGAAACTATTGTTGCCGAGGGTCCTTATGGAGATTTCCAGAGACTTGAAGGGGCTGAACGTAAGCTTTGCTTCATAGGCGGTGGCGCGGGTATGGCACCGTTACGAGCATTAATTCAGGAAGAGCTTGAAAGCCACTCACCACGGCCAATTCAGTTCTTCTACGGTGCCCGTAATCGCGGCGAATTGCTCTATATGGATGAGTTTGTTGAGCTCGACAATGCCAATAAACTGCGCTTTATACCGGTGCTGTCTTCGCCCCGCGAAGCCTGTAAGTGGAGTCACGCACAGGGTTTCGTGCATGAAACTGCTAAAGCATGGCTGGAACAGCGGGACATCAGTGAATATGACTTTTATATTTGTGGTCCGCCCCGCATGCTTGCAGCGACCTTAACCATGCTCAACGAGCTAGGGGTAGATTCATCTCGTGTTCGTTATGATGATTTCGGTAACTAGTTGGTAATTTCTCTGCGGTTTTGTCAGTCATTACTGGCTGACTGGTAACAGGGTTACCCAGATACTGTCTATCGTTGCTGGTATACAGGGTCTTACGCTTTTTACGCTGGCTATTACCTATAGTATGCAGGTGCTGACAGCAGTTACCGAAAAGCGCCGTTTGGCGTTACTGATCAACGCCCTGCTAGCGATGAAAGGTAAGCATCAGCTGGATGGAGCTGAATCTATTCAATATATTGTAAGCAAACTGAACACCTTAGATGGCGATATCGCAGGAATATCACAAAAATACTCGGCTTTCCCCATCATCCACTTTTTCCACGACCGTTCACGCAATGATTCTTTACCCCTGAATGCTTATAAGCTAAATCACTGTTTAAACGAGGTTATTCAATCTCCAACAGTATCAAGTGATGCAGTAACTCAGATTAAACAAACACAACTATTGCTTAAGATGTTGGCTATCAAGTCGCTTCGGCACCAATTTGTGCAGAAGCACTTACTACAGGAGGCCAACAAGAAGGGTAGGAATTACCTCACAACTGATAAATTATTATTTCTCTATCGGAACAGCACGGTTTACGATTGAGAATGCTGGGCACGTGTCATTTAATTGACTCACTTCCCCCTATCCATACCCCTAGCGCCATGGTTGGTAATGTTAGCTGGCTTGCTCTATTTCATGTCGTTGCGTCTGCAGCTGGTAAAGTCTGAATCAGTTGCTGAGTCAGAACGGGCGCTAATTGTAAAGCGAGATGGATCACCTCCAACGCCTTAGTCTACAACAACGCGTTTATCTAGAATGACTTCTATAACGCCTTGCTCGCGGATATACTGAGTCACTTCGTTGCGCATTAACAAACCTGTGTTGTCTGTTGCATGTTGAGTGATGTCATACCCCAGAACCGACTCCGGCAATCCGGTGCCTATGATGTCGCCGCGCCAGCCTTGATTGCCGTTGGCTATATAATCGCCCAGCGCTAGTTTAAATCTGTGTCTATCTGGATACTCACTTAATGGCTTGCCATGTACTTTTATGTTTTTAACCTTGTTTCCGCTAACTTCATAGCGCAATGCGTTGGAAAAATGCAAAAAACCGCGTGATACGAAGTCGGTTAAGTCAAATTGATCCACTTCATCTTGGCGCACCAGCCGCTGGGCATTGCTTTCAATCATGAGTTGAAGATGCTTTGGAGTGAGTTCAAGTATATGGATGACATCGGCGTAGGGCATGACTTGAAACCAATCACTGAAAGTGACTTCAGAACCCGGAGTCAGTCCAGCCAGTATGCCGGATGCATTGACGGCCGCTATATCTGCACTCAATCGGACCGCTGCCGCGTCGGCAATGGTATTGGCCAGGGCCATTTCCCCAACATAGCGTTTTTCTAACGTATTCTGAGTGTTAAGTGCCGGGTCATTGGCCGCTGTTGCTATGACTTCTTGCAGTACATTATCAAATGCCGCTAACACAGGCGCTATATGTTGTTGCTGAAATGCAGTATCTACCAGATTGCCTTCGGTGACATGCATCTGCGTTGCATGCAAATAATTGGCTTTAAATTGCGCCTGTCTGCCGGGTTTTGATGGCACTGGCACACGTATGTTCAATTCCCCTAAATAACGGCCCCAGCTTCCGGCCTGCACTATAGGAACTTCCTGAATAATATAGGCGTCGTCGACCTGTCCTTGCTCGTCGGGGTAAAGCGCGGTATGAGAATGGCCGCCAACAACCAGTGCTGGTACCGATAATTCTGCCAGATACCTGGCTACGGCCCTGTCGTCGGTTCCGGCATCGGTTTGGTAACCTATGTGGGTTAAGGCAATGAGTAAATCGACATGGGGGGCTAACTCAGGCGCCAGTTCTTGCAAAGCCTCAAGTTGGGGTGTGATATAAAGCTCAGGATCATCCGCCAGGTTGGTTTTGGTGTCTTCGAAGGAGGTCAGCCCTATGATGCCGACGCGGGCTCCGGCAAAGTCGCCGATAAAAGCCGCGGCATAATGTTGCTGGGTCAATACCGCTGAACGCTTCAGGTTAGCTGATAGCAACGGGAAACCGGCGTCCTGCTCAATTTTACTTTTTAGTATCTTGCTGCCGCGATCAAACTCATGGTTGCCCAATACGGCGGCGGTCATACTGGCCTGACTATAGGCATGGTAGGCCAGACTGATAACGAAATTATCAGGTGTAGTGCCGAGTAACTCGTCATAAACTTCCCCGGTATGATCATCGCCTGCGGACAGGAAAAGGGTCAGTGCATCAGGTGACTGCTGACGTGCTTTCTCAATGCGGTGTGCCATCTGTGCAAAGACATATGTATCACCCTGTGAGGTGTCCGGAATTACCAATTTATTGTGCAGATCATTCAGATAAAATAGGTTCAATTCCAGCTCATGCTCTGATGCTGGAAGTTCGCGTTCAAATTGGGTAAGTGCCTGCCAGTCACTACCCTCTGGTTTATGCCGATGGATAAGGTAACTGCGTTCAAATGGATCATGGGCCGGATCCATAACTTCGACCCAGAAGCGCTGCTCTGCATTGGCTGTTGTCAGTATTAAATACGCTGCTACTGAAATAAATAATAAAAACTTCATAAAGATACCTTCACGTTTTCTGTATAGCTGGTGGTTAGCCTGACACAGTAAGATGTCAAATTTACGACAACCCCTTGTCATTAAGCGGTCATTTTTCAGGCACAAAATTATGACGCTGATAACCATGAAAACAAATGAGGGGATTACATGAAGCAGTCAGAGAATAAGAGCGTGGCAATGTTCAGCTTAGTGAGCATTGCCGTGAGTTATGCGTTATATAACTCTGTTGCTGTTGCCGATGATGCAACAGCGGACGTGGAGCGCATTATTGTCACCGCGCAGCGCACAGAACAAAGTCTGTTGGAAATTCCGGATGCCATTTCTGTAGTCGGTGGCGATGAACTGGATTTGCTTAACGTGGCTACTATGTTTGATTTAAGTGACCAGGTGCCGGGTCTGGTGGTCTCCAGTGTTCAGGGGTATCGTCCAAGTATTACCATTCGGGGTGTAGGTAACGAAATTCCGGATAATGCAGGCACTAAACCGGCGGTGGCTTATCACATCGATGGTGTTTTCATGGCCAATGACTATGCGTTATGGGCTGATCTGGTAGATATAGAGCGCATTGAAGTGCAGCGGGGGCCGGATGGTACTATTTACGGTAACAGTTCAACGGGCGGTGCCGTTAATGTAGTGACCCGGCGCCCGGATACCTTCGCAAGTTCTGGTTTTGCTGATTTTACAGTGGGCCAGTACAACACTAAAAATCTACGCAGTTCACTGAATCTGCCGCTCAGCGATGAAATGGCGATACGGCTATCAGCATCCCATCGACAGCATGATGGCTTTACTCAAAACCTTGCGCTTCCCCACGACACCCGGCTGGACGACAAAAACGATACCACAATGAGGGCTCAGTTATTGTGGCAACCCTCTGAGCGGTTGGAGGTCATGGCGCAGTATATGCAGTTCAGTTCAGATACCAATGGACCGGCGTTAAAGGGCAACTATGACATCATCTCAGATGACCCCCGGGTTGTTTATCAGGATACCTTTCAGTACTACAAACTGGATAACGACCTGCTGACGCTGCACTTAACTTATGATCTGGGTTGGGCAAGGCTAAAAGGCATTTTATCTAAACAGGATTATGACATGCGCCGGCGTCTGGATATGGATCGCTCCAGTCTGACAGCTAATGATCCGGCACCCTTCCCGCTGGCTGATGGCGAAATCCCCACCGACCTGGGGCAAGTTCCTATTCCTGAATACGTAAGTAACCTGCGTCAGGAAGATACATCCTACACTGCTGAGATGAACCTGATTTCAGCAGATTCAGAGAGCTCGCTACGCTGGGTATTGGGCGCCTTTTATCTGGATACTGAAATTTTCAGCAACACCCGTAATTTTTATGATGCAGACAGAGACGGGGAACCATTAAGTGAAGTTGTGGCCGGCCCTAATGTTTTTGCCAACAACCCGGATATTGATTTTATTAACTCGGATTATCGTAACTTTGAGTCTTATTCGGTATTTGGCCAAATCGCTTATGATCTGACTGAACGAGTAACGCTGACAACCGGATTGCGTTACACCGAAAACACATTCAGTGACGAGCGTTGCAGCTTAAATTGTGTACCGGATCGTTCGCCTATCACCAGCACACCCAGTGACAAAACTGACAACGTAACCGGCAAAGTGGCGTTGGATTATATGTTGAGCAATCGTAGTATGCTGTATGGCTCAGTGGCCACGGGCGTGAAACCGGCCGGTTCTAACAGTAGTACGGACACCCGCTTTTTCCCTGAAGTCTTTGATCAGGAAACAGTGACAGCCTACGAAATAGGCAGCAAGAATCAGCTGTTGGAGAACCGCTGGCGGCTTAACCTGGCTGCCTTTTATTATGACTATGAAGACTACTTGTTTGAGTCCAGTGGTATCGGACGATTTAATTCAGGTGCCTCTAACATTCCTGAAGCTGAAGTTTATGGTTTTGAGGTTGAATCTGTAATGCGTCTGGCCGATAACTGGACGCTGAATTCCAATCTGACCTGGATGGATTCGGAAGTGAAACGAGGTCGCGATGCAATTGATCGTGCCGAAGCAGAAAATGCGTCGGTAGGCCTTATTCTTGCGGGTGCCTCCGAAGAGGAAATCAATGCAGCCCGGGAAGCCACTGCTATTGATTTGACGGGTAACAAACTGGCGAAAATTCCAGATTTCGTCGCTAATATCAGATTAACGCATGACTATCCGCTCGCTAATGGTGCTTCATTGCGTAGCACCCTGGGTTATAACTATCGTGGTGACTACTATGCCCGGGTGTTTAATTCAGAAGAGCGGGATCTGGTGGAGTCCTATAGCCTGGTGAACTTCAATATGGGCTATTTTGCAGCCAGCGGTGACTGGTCGGTAGAGTTGAACGTGCAGAATCTGTTCGACAATGACGCTATCGCTTCTTTGCATACGGACACCTTTGGCATAGGCATTACCAGCGCCCAGTATTTAGCGCCGCGTAGGGCTACACTGACCGCCCGTTATCACTTTTAAGTCTCAAAATTCGCACCCAATACGTAATTTGGGTGCGAGTGTTAATCCCACTATCATTAACATCGTTTCAGCAAAACCGTCATTTAATTGGGCCACATCCCTTGTTAACATGAATTCAACGTATAAAAGACAAAGGTTGTATCGTGGTAGCACTGTTCTTAGGCATATTATTGGTTGAAGGTTACTATCTGTATGATTTGTTACGGCAAGTATATGAACAGCCAGGTGGTGAGGAGATTTTTGAATATGTATGGTTACTGGCTGGATTTAACCTCATCAACGGTTTGCTTGTTGTCATCGCTTACGCCATCGGGCGCCACTTCTCGGGGCAGCAGACCAAACCCTGGTGGGCATTTTTCCTGCTTGGTGGCGTGATCGCCTTTGCTACAATTAAAATAAATGGCATGTTGCTAGAAACCCCGTTGGGTGTAGAGGGCGAGACTCCGATGACATTCCTGCTACCCGTGATACTTGGCTTTTTGCTTGCGTGGTTACCCTTGGGCCGAGTTCCTGGGGGGCTCAGGCAGCGGCCGTTTGATTGCCCTCATTGTGGCCATAGTCATAACTTTTCAATGAAGTCGGTTAATAAAGTGGGCGACAAAGTACTTGTATGCGAGCCCTGTCAAGGCCACATGAAGCGTACTCTTGATGGCGGGCGTCTGGCAATCTGGTTTGTTCCGGTGTTTGTTTTGCTCTTCGGTGTTTCGATGAACTTCCCGTTGTCCGTGCCGCTGGCGCCGTGGCTGATGCTATTTGTTGGATTACTCTATCTCATCTCTCTGCGTCTGCAGCCGGTAGAGTCTGTACCAGCTGATGAATCAGAGCAGGAGTCACCTGTAGAGTAAGCATCTCATTTTTAAAGAGGCTTTGTTATGGAATCAACGAGCAAAGAAACTCAGGTGTCATTGCCGGCGCTTGCGTTGCGACCCTTTGTTAGCCATTACTGGCTGAGCCTGAATAATCAGGAGAAGGTTCATGGCGTATTGCCGGATGGCGCTGTAGATGTGGTGGTGGAGATAGGGAAAGCTGATTGCCAGGTAAACATCTTTGGTACCACGACATCAAGAGCGGAGCTGCCTCTCGATATAGGTACGCATTATCTGGGTATTCGTTTTAAACCCGGTCAAAGCCGGCATTTTGTGGATGTAAGAGTATCGGAACTTACTAATGCAGTGCAGCCTGTTGAAGGCGACCTTCTAGAGGGCCTTAGTAATGCCGTGGAATGTGTTGCTTGCAGCCACCTTTTTGCGCGACTGGACGGCGTCTTGCTAACTCACCTGAATCGCCAGGCACCGCGGCGTTCACGCATGGACGATGTTATTCGTTACCTTGGAACCTGCCATGATCTGGTTCCCGTTTCAGAACTTGCAGATATATATGGTAAAAGCCGCCGGCAGTTTGAACGCCACTTTGTCGAAGTTGTAGGTCTTTCGCCTAAGCTTTTTACTCAGGTTATTCGTTTTCAGAAAGCCGCCTGGATGCTTGCGCATTCGCCACTGCCCCTGGCGCAGGTGGCAGTGGCGCTTGGTTATACCGACCAAAGTCATTTCACTCATGAATTTGTGCGCTTCTATGGAGAATCCCCTTCTCGGGTACGCAGAGGTGTCGCATTCGTACAAGACAGAGAACACCTCGTAAACCATGATAAAAGCTCCATTCTAATTTGAGGTGCAATTATGAAACTTAACAGTTTTTATCCGGTGATTATGACGCAGGACCTGGTCGCGTCACGCGCGTTCTATACAGAGCATTTTGACTTCATGGTGACATTCTACGCTGATTGGTACGTGAGTTTGCGGTCCGGTGAGAGTCCATCCTTTGAGCTCGCCTTGCTGCAGGCGGATCATCCAACCCTCCCGGCTCATACCCGGGGCAACATAGTCGGTGGACTGATTCTGAATTTTGAGGTGGACGATGTAGACAGCGAATTTGAGCGACTAAAGCGTGCAGGCCTGCCAATCCACCAGGAGCTGCGCACGGAGGAATTTGGGCAACGTCATTTTATCACCGCCGATCCAAACGGTGTGCTTATTGATGTGATTAAAATGGTTGCCCCATCCGCGGAATATGCAGAACAGTATGATGAAGAAACGCTGAACAGTATAAAGTCGGATGCTTAATGTAGATACTCTGCATAGCTTTAAGCGTTGTTATGGGCTGTTCGCCGTCAGAGCGGCAGCCCAGAGGTTTAGTTTCTATGGCTAAACTGCCAGGCAAACTGGGTGCGTTTCCACATCAGTGCTACGAAGGGGAAATGCAGCCACATATAGAGCGCAAAATGCCACTCGATATTGTTCTCCATCATATCGGCCCAACTGAAGCCAATCTCTTTGAAGAGTAGATTGCCCATGCCCAGAAGCCAGCAAAGTATGATCAGGGTTAGTTGAATGTAGATATACCTGCGCATTGTGGAGTCGATTTTATCGCCCAGCTTATGCAGGGTGTTGATGCTGAAAATCTGCGCCAGTACGGTTAAGCCAAAATAGAAAATGACACCGTAGCGGCGCAGGAAGCGGTTAAAGTCGCCTTCGGTACCTAGAAAATCGACGTATAAAATCAGGAAAAGGGCGCCAATGCTGCCCAATATGAAGACATGTAGCTGAGACTTTTGCGTCATGCGCTCCAGCCACTTTTGTTGTAAGTACCAGAATATCACCAGCAAGGCGGCCAGGGGCATCATCAGGGCGCGGAAAAAGAAAATCGCATTGCCTTCACGTGCTGCGCGGCTAATAGTCGTGCAACCGTCAATATAGGGATTGCATTGGAAAGCGACACCTTCCCACCATCCAATGGCATAGGCTCCGTGGACGGCAATCACCGGAATCAAAAATATCATCCATGCAATATGCTGAGGGCGCATGTCATCTCCCTAAAACAATATATACGGAAATTAGCTTAGCTGAATAAGCGAATGTTGCCGAATTATAAAGCTTTGTTTCAGTACGTCGATATAATGCTGACAAGTCACATCAGTATGCATAGTTGGCGTATTAAGGTAGATATTCTAAATGAAAAGAAGAGGTTTTGGGGTACTGTGGGTGACTTTGGCGGTCTGCGTAGTTCTGTTGTTTGCGGTGCATAGCCTGACAAAAGATTATCAACGTGCTGAACAGCAGCAATTTTCTAATAGCTTGCTTAATCATGCTGAGTTGGTTTCTTCTCAAGTAATGAACGCGATGAGAAATGCACAGGATGAGTCCATTTCTAAATGCACGGCAGAGAGTCTTGATCAGTTAAGACGAATTGCAAATCAGTATTTGTACGTTTATGACCTGGGGGTCGTAGAAGCAGACCAGGTTTTATGTACAGCGAACTGGGGAGTATTTACCACGCCTTCAATGCTACCTGATACCTATTATGGCGCGTCCTCCAGATTTCAACTTTATTCTAGAGCTGAAGGCATATTTCCTGTTCCTTTGCGTTTGGATATTACCAGGGGCGGGAGCATTCTGGCATTTACAGCTGAGTTTTCGTTTCAGCATTTTATTAATCAAAACCGCGGCTTTTCTTATTCACTAGGCATGGCTGATCAAGCGCATGACTTTTTGAATTATCAGTCGCGACGACAAACTATAGGTTGGCCAGAAAGATTCAACCTGAGCATGTTTCAATTAACGACCCAAAGCTGTAGTGAAATTTTTCGTTATTGCGTGCAGACCAAAAATAACCGAGCCGGCATTCTCTATTTCAGTGCTTACTTTATTGCCGTTATAGTGGTGATCAGTCTTATTTTCGGCTTTCTCGTTGCCTACACGATACAATCTTATTTATATAAGAAGAACTCAATGGAGTTCAGGTTGCGCCGGGCGATTCAAACCAGGTTAATTTATGTTGAGTATCAACCTATTCTTCATGCGGGCACCGGAAAAATTGTTGGCGTAGAGAGCCTGGTTCGATGGAACGATGCTATATATGGCAAGGTCTCGCCAGAGCATTTTATCAGTATCGCAGAGAACATGGGGTTGTATGAAGAGCTAACCTTCCATGTGGCGGGCACCTCAATCGAAGAAATGGCACCTGTTTTGAAGCGCGATAGCAATTTCACCTTGTCTATTAATGTCAGTAGTTTTGAAGTTCTTTGTGATGAATACCTGTTGTTTTTGAAAAATAAAGTTAAGGCCTGTGGGGTGCCGCACAATCAGCTTAAAATTGAGATCACTGAAAAAATATCGGTACCTTTAGAGGCGCTTTCTGCATTTTCGCATAAAGCAAAACAGTGTGGCTTTCGAGTCTCTCTGGATGACTTTGGCACCGGGGTCGCGAATCTGGTCTGGTTAACTGAAATGGCCTTTGATGATATCAAAATTGATCGCACTTTCACTCAGTCATTAAATGATGCTTTCAAAGATAAAATGGTGCTTTCTATCATGGCTATGGTTTCAGACTTACATAAGCAAGTGATCTTTGAAGGCGTCGAAACCCAGGGTGAACTGGATGTTATCGTGGATCGATTCTCTGATGCCTATGTTCAGGGTTGGTATTATTATAGATCTCTGTCGAAAGAAGCCTTGTTTGAAGTATTGCAAAGCCATGGAGACACAATGTCCGCGGCGTAAATCGTGTTGCTCAGCTCTGGTATTTACTTGTTTTTTTCATATCACCTGATGATTAATCTATTTTATTATATGAAGGTGACAAAGATTTCAGGCCGGGCAGAAAATTAAGGACGGAATCGAATGAAAATAACCAGGGAAACTCTCGAGTCAGCAGTGAAGAAAGATATTATTTCTTCTGACCAGGCAGATGAGCTTTTGCGCTTTTTCAAAGCTCAGCCATCTACGGGCCCCAGTTTTGATTTCACCCATGTGCTTTATTATATGGGCGGCCTCATTGCTATTGGGGCCATGACGCTGTTTATGAATTTGGGCTGGGAGAACTTTGGCGGCTGGGGCATTCTCTTTATTTCCCTGATATATGCCGCTATCGGCCTTAGGCTAACCTCGGTTTTTCAACGCAAAGGGTACGCCATTCCTGCCGGTATTTGCACCACTTTTGTGGTGGCGCTGACCCCGTTGGCAATATACGGCTTGCAACAGGCCATGGGGTGGTGGCCGGTTGATGCAACCTATCAAGACTACCATAGATACATTCGCTGGCACTGGATTTACATGGAATTGGGCACGCTGGCGGTGGGCGCCATTATGGCGTTTAAGTATCGCTATCCCTTCCTGGTTATGCCGATTGCTGTAACGCTGTGGTACCTGTCAATGGATATTGCAGCAGTCATAGCTGGAGGCTCAGCAGCCTTTGAATTACGCACCTTAGTATCGCTTTATTTTGGGCTGGCTATGCTGCTTTTTGCCTTCTGGGTCGACATGCGTGGTTCAAAATCCGGTGATTATGCGTTCTGGCTGTATTTATTTGGCGTGCTGACTTTCTGGTGGGGGCTAACCCTGCAAAATCCTACTGGCGAGCTTTCGAGGTTCTTATACTTCTGCATTAACCTGGTGCTTATTGGAGTGGGGGTGGTCATTGTTCGTCGCGTGTTTGTAATTTTTGGAGCCATTGGAGGTTCACTCTATCTTGGCCACCTTGCCAGTGAAGTATTTAAGGACAGCTTTTTGTTTCCAGTCGCCTTGACGTTGATGGGTTTAGGAATCATCTATTTAGGTGTGCTGTGGCAAAAAAATGAGGCTGCAATTACAGCCCGGGTCAGGCAGCGACTGCCATCCCGAATACAGGCGTTTTTGGCGCAAAGAACAGAGTAGGTGGTAGGAGAGCGTATATGCGGTATTTAGTTTTATTGGTATCTTTTTGGGCGCTTTCGGGCTGTGCCCAGAGCAGTGACTGGTATGAAGGCCGTTGGCAGGTTACTGACGCGAAATTTCCTGGTGTCAGTGCAATGGGAATGGAAGAGGCGCAAGTCTGGTTTGGATCCGAAGTACGCTATAGCAAAGATGAAGTCAGTTTTCGCGACGAAGTCTGTGCAGAGCCCTCATTCAGCCTGAGCAGGTTGAATGAGGGCGAGTTTTATACCCACTATCGAGCCGGATTTCAAAGCCTGAAGATTGCAGGGGACAGCGTCGAGATTTTGAATGTCAGCTGCCCTTCCGAGTGGACGGTACCAGGGGCAACGCTGATAAAAGCCAGTGACGAGACCGCCTATGTACCCTGGGATGGCGTGTTTTTTAAAGTCACTAAGATCGCCGACTGAACCGACATGTCGCCTGATTTAGAAAGGGCTGGCGGTGGGTCGCACTGCGCACGAAGCGCGCTTAATGATGATTCGTAACGACATCAATGCAGTGACCGGCGCTGATAAGGTTGGTTATGAGAGCTCATAGCAGTTCAGTGGTGAATTTAAGCGATTATTCGGCCGCGGCCCGGTTGAAGAAGCTCGTCACAGCATGTGAAAAACAACTTCTATCGTCAGTTTCTAGACGCTGAATTTCTGTTGTGTTTATTTTGTGAATAAGGGTACAGTAAGTTATTAACCACGGGAGCAAAGGAGCGCCCCAACTATGCCCAAAATCTGGGTTTTTTTAGTCGGTATAATGCTGTTGTCCGCTTGCCAGCCGCAGGAGTCTGTAACACCTGCGGGAAAGGAACAACAAACCTTGCAACACCTGCCCGCGTTGCAGGGGGACTATTTTGAACTTGAATCTGCTTTATTAGAACGCTCCCTGCATATCTATGTGCGTTTACCTCTGGGCTACGACGCAAACGAAACCCATTATCCCATTGTGTACCTGTTGGATGGCGATTCACTTTTCCCTATTCTGGGCGCTAATCATCTGTTCCTGACCTATGATGACAATCTGCCTGAAGCCATTATTGTGGGCATTGCCTATGGATCCTTTGAGCCAGAGATCAATAAACGTGGTTATGATTTTACTGCCAATGCGCCAGATGCCCGTGAGGGGCAGGGCGGCGCTGCTAAATTCCATGACTTCCTGAAACGTGAACTTATACCTGAAGTTGAAGGCCGGTATCGCGCTGACTCAAACCAGCGTGTGCTTTTTGGGCAAAGTCTTGGAGGCTCTATGGTGCTGTATTCTGCTTATACGGACCCTGATTTGTTCTGGGGCAGAATTGCCAGTAACCCTGTTTTTGCACCTGGCCGGGAGATGTTTTTCGCTGAAGGCGAGCCCGCTACACGAACCAATCTAAGATTGGTTGTGACCAGTGGTTCTGATGACAGGCCACCGTTAAGAGCTGCCGCATTAGCCTGGTTTGATTATGTAGCGGCTTATGAAAATTGCGAGGCCGAGTGAAACTATGAAAATAGGTGCGATTCAATGTAAGGCGATACCTGGTGACATTAATACCAATATAGCCCGACATCTGCAGTTGCTGGAGCGGGCCACGGAACATGGAGCCCGGCTTGTGTTTTTCCCTGAGCTGTCGATTACCGGGTATGAACCTCGACTGGCTAAATCACTAGCGATGACAGGGAAAGAAGCGGTTTTAGGTGTTTTTCAGGAATGTAGCAACCAGTCCGCATATAGCACAAAAGCACGACATGTTCGTTCTGATGGCGAATGCTCTGGGGCCCAGTGATACTTTTGTTAGTGAAGGTCAAACAGCTGCCTGGGATCCTTCAGGCGCTTTATTGGCACAAATGAATAACAACCATGAAGGTATACTGATACTTGATCTTGAAAGTCGAAGAACTCAAATGGTTTGAATATTTTGTGGTAATTTTGGAACCATGCGTCACTATATGAAAGTGTCGGCTAAGCGAGAATTATAGCTTGCAGCATTTTTTAAAACGCTTAAACCAGTAAATGGTTATTAAAGCACTTAATTCACCACAGAACCGTGGTGTTATAACTTCAGGGTAACAAGGACTAACCAATGAGAAAAACATGGGAATTCGATGTTAAAGGGCACGCTGTCAGAGTCACAAATAGCTGGCTTCATGGCGTGAAATTATACATTGATGGTGATTTCAGGGATGAGGACCGGAGCTTTCTGGCATTTGGTAATGAAGTTCGATTGTCAGCGCGCGTAGGAGAAATCGGTGTCATTGAAATTGAACCCAGAGCCTTACTGTTTGCAGTAGAAATCGATGCTTACTTTATCGAAGGTAAACATCGTAGTTGCGTATTTAGCTCAACTAAAAGGCTTTCGTTGGCTCACCAAAGAGCAAAACGGATAACTTAACGGAACACAATGCCACCGTCGATGAGTGGCGCCTGACCTGTCATGTAGTCAGAGTCCGGGCCTGCGAGATAGGAGACGAAGTTTGCCACGTCTTCTGGTGTTTGTGCCCGGCCAAGGGCAATGCCATCGACGTATTTTTTATAGGTTTCACCTTCTTCTGCGCCGGTGATTTCTGCGAAGCGCTTATCAATCTCGACCCACATGTCGGTGCCAACCACGCCGGGGCAATAAGCGTTGACGGTGATGCCTTCGCTCGCATATTCCAATGCTGCGGCTTGTGTTAAAGCGCGCACGGCGAACTTAGTTGACGAATACACACCCAATAGCGCAAAACCATTGTGGCCAGCGATAGACGACGCATTGATAATTTTGCCTTTCTGTTTACGCTCAATAAATTTCTTCGCCGCAGCCTGAATTCCCCAGAGCGTACCATCCACATTGATTTTCTGAATCTTACTCACTTCTTCCTGGGTAACATCGGCAATAGCCTGAACCTGAGCAATACCCGCGTTATTGACGATAATATCGAACCCGCCCAGCGTTTTTTCTGCATGTTCGATAGCCGCATAGACTTGTTCGCGGTCGCTGACATCGGCTTTGAAAGTCGTGGCTTTACGGCCTAAGGCTTCAACCTCTTTCGCAACTTCATGCATTTTATCTTCGTTCAGATCAACGATAGCGATGGCTGCACCGTCGTTGGCTAAACGCAGAGCGATGGCACGTCCAATGCCTTGACCTGCGCCTGTGACTAATGCCACTTTACCTTGAATCGACATAATGTACTCCTTGTTGATGTGATTGAAATATTTCAGTCGGGAGATCCGCTGGAAGAATTTCCCAATCAGCTTACTCATAGGGTAGTTGAGTTTCGTAGATGCAGATCAACAAGTGATCAAATAGGGTTGAAACGAACAATGCTGGGCCTATATCGAGGAGCTTGGTTGATATTCCCGAGGGTTTTGTGCCGTCCAGCACTTATTGGCTGGTTGATAAGGATGAAATCCTGGGTGTTTCGAATCTTCAGCATTCAAGTGCTATATAATCGATACCGATTAACAGTCCGATAAGAATAGGTTAAATCAATGAGAACAGACCTCAGAGCAAAAGTAATCGCCGTGTGCGATCAGAAAATCCGGGCGAAAGGCGAGACTGTGGGTCTTTCTTTTTATGCTTTCTTTGCTAACAAAAATGACGATCCTGAGCTGCTTATGGAAGCGGCCACCTGGTGGATAAAAACGCATAAGCTGGACCATTTTGAAAAGGCGAAAAAGATCAAACAGATGGTCCAGTCGGGACTTTAACGTAAAAGCCAACTCTGCGTTTTTGGGCGTATCCAGCTGCGACAGCAGACACGCCCTTTGCTTTAGAATTGGTAGCTTAGGCGCAATGAAGCATGCCGCCCTGGCTGCGTGTATTGTTCAAGAGAAGCCTCTTGCGACTGCCCAGCGACCAACTCGTACGGAAGATAACGTTTGTCGAACAGGTTTTGCAACGACAGATTGAGTTGCCAGTTCTGCCATTCGTAACCTGCCATGAGGTCTGCGGTGGCCCAGCCAGCAGTTGTCGTATTGTCGCTATCAGGTACCCGGTTCATGCTTGATGCAGCGCGCACCGCAGCCCCTGCGTACCAGTCAACTCCTTCATATTGCAGTTGCACGTTACCGCGCCATGGGCTGATGGAGGTCAGGTAGGTGTCAGTGGTGTCGTCTTTACCACTGGCCCAGGTGAGTGCGGTATTGAGTCTCCAGGGCGCAGCAAAACGATATTGCGCGGCGAGTTCTGCGCCGTATATGTAGGCCGATTCGGTATTCTGATACTGGAATACACTACGTTCTAAGCCTGGAATAAAAGTAGGCTCGGTGGCAATCAGTTGCGCATCAATAAAATCAGTGAAATCCGTATAAAAGGCTGCCAACGTGTAGCTAAAAGCACCGTTGAATGACTTTAAACCTACCTCAAATGAGTCGCTCGTTTCGGGCTCGAGTTCGGCATTGGGTCGAATTACATAAATGGGTTCAACACCATGACTTTGATAGGCCTGATCATGCGGTGGGATACGAAATCCGCGAGCGTATTGCGCATACAGATTGGTATTATCGGTTAGCGCCTGCACGATACCCAGTTTAGGCGATAATGCAGTTTCGCGGATATTCGCCATATTTTCAGGGTCATGCACGTCATCAGATTTTGGTGTCATCCGGTAAACATCAGCCCGAAGTCCCATGATAAACTGGGTATTGGTTGTGGCTAGCGTTGCGTTATTTTGCACAAATAAACCGCCGAGCCAGGTTTCAGCACCAGGGAAAGCCGCCTGAGGTTCATTGTCCTGTTCAACTGTTCCATCAGCCAGGACACGGGTTTTCAATCGCGGGCGACTGGTGTCCAGGTAATCAACATCAAGACCATAGACAAACTGATGTTCGAGCTGATTGCTCGATACATGCTTCACTGCCTGCCAGCGTGCACCAAAGATGTCCTGTTCAAAACGATAATCATTAAAATCAAGATAACTGCCGTCGCCGCTGCCACCCGCTGCAATCTGGTCATTGCTTTGGCGGTACTGTGAGAAGTAAAGCTGGCTATCGATCTGATCCGCGTAGGCTCTTGTTTGCGTCGTTCGGTAGTCGACGGAGAACGCGCTTTGGCGGTCGCTGACGTCGGTCTCATTGCTGCCAGCGCTCAATATTTGTTCATTATTTTGTTGATAGTGGTCAAAGGTAAACTTAATGGCACGGTTGTTATCAATATCGCGCGTGGCTTTAGCAAGTATTGACCAGGCATCGAAGTCATATTCAGGTAAACTTTCTTCGTAATTCTGGGTCTCGTTACCCTGGCGATGCGACAGGGTCACCATGCTTTTCCAATCACCGTGATCTCTTGCTGCCTGTGCGCTGGCAAACCATTCACTGTTGATACTGCGATAGCCACTCGCAAGGTTTACATGGCTATCGTCACCCTGTAGTAAGTCAGTGGGATCAGGGGTGGTCACCACAATAATGCCGCCAAGCCCGTCCGAACCGTACAGAGGTGATGCAGCCGCTTTAGCGACTTCTACCCGTTGTATCTGGTTGACGTCAAGATAACCGCGACCCACTAAGAAGCCACCGCCGCCTTCATAGGCGTCATTGATGCGCCGACCATCTTTAATATACATCAGGCGGTTACCACCAATGCCCCGCACGGTCAGTGTTTGTGGACCTCCCGATTGACCCGTGCTGGTAATTGAAGGGTCATAACGGAAGATATCCCCTATGTCAGTGCTGACCTGACGTTCAATATCCTGCTTGTCGACAACAGAGACGGCGCCAGCGACATCTTTCAGTTGCTGCTCGACTCTGGAGCCTGTGACTACAATAACGTCCTCAACATTCGCGGTAGCACTGTCAGGGGTGTCGCTTGCCTGTAGCGCGTTGTGAACGAAGAGGGTGAGGGCGCTAAGCAGGTAGACCTTTTTGGCTTGCATGGAATCGCTCCTTTTGTTTTGGCTAATTTGTATGCATCAGGTGGAAATGGAACTGGCTTAAATTGCGAGACCAGCTAACTTTCAAAAGAGTAAATGAGAATCACTTGCAAATGCAAGTGATTCTCATTTAGAATTAGCTCATCGCATCAACATCAATAAAACCAAAACAGATGAGGACGAAGGATCATGAAACTGATCAGCTACCTGTTCGCGGCCACACTGGTTATTGTCTACCTGCTGGTGCCAGCTCAAGCGCAGACGCCACGTATCGTAGTAACCGGGGGCAGCCTCACTGATGTAGTTTTTGCGGTGGGTGGCGAAGCGCAGGTTGTGGCAGTGGACAGCTCCAGCCTGTCACCGGCAGAGGCACAGCAAAAACCAGTCGTGGGTTATTATCGGGATCTTTCCGCAGAAGGCGTGTTGTCGGTGTCTCCCACCCATGTCTGGGCTTTGGAGGGGACGGGGTCTGATCAGACCTTACGCCAGATCGCGCGTACCGGTGTGACCGTTGAGCATTTCGCTAAACCCGAATCGGTGGCTGATCTGATTGCGCTGGTTGAGCGTGTCGGGGCCGAGTTAGGCCGAGAGGGCGAGGCTCAGCAGGTTGTGGCGTCTATTGAAAAGGATTTAATGAATGTGGCTGCACTAACCACAAACGAGTCTACAACAGATAATACGTCGTCACTCCGTGCTTTATTCGTATTGCAGGCGTCTGATCGCGGTATTGTCGCGGCCGGGCGTAATACGGTGCCCGCTTTATTGTTCAGTTATGCGCAGGTAGCTAACCTGATCGAGCATGATGGCTATAAGCCCGTGTCTACAGAGTACCTTGCGGTTTCTCAACCCGACTTTCTGGTGGCACCCTCTCATGTAGTTGAGGCCGCGGGTGGTCGTGAGCAGTTTTGCGCACAATCAAGTTTGCGTCTGTTACATGCAGCGCGTGACTGTCAACTGCTGGTCCTTGATTCGATGCTGGCTCTTGGTATGACAACCCGTATTGCTGATGCGATTCAACAAGTTTACACCTATGCACATGCAAGCCCGTCAGCATAACTTTAAGACGGCGATTGCCGTTACCGCGTTTTTACTTATGGTCGCCTTTGTTCTGGCGATATCTTCAGGCCCGGTAATGAGTGACTGGCGTCTTATGCTGGCGTTCTGGTGGCCTGGCGAATTTAGCGGTATTGATACCATTCACCAAACTGTGGTGACCGAAATCCGCATGCCGCGGCTTGTTTTAGGTATCGCTGTAGGTATGACTCTGGCGCAAGCGGGTACCACCATGCAGACACTCTGTCGCAATCCGCTGGCTGATCCTGGTTTAATTGGCATCTCCGCTGGTGCTGCCACCTTTGCCTTGTTTGTGATCGCCTTTGGTCCCGTTATAGGTCTGCAAGGGTCTTACTGGGTTACGATCGCGGCCTTTACGGGTGCTTTGTTAGCCACCTTTCTGGTGTATCACCTGGCGGGTGGCCTACGTGGCGTTAATATCGCCACCTTGATCCTGGCAGGGGTCGCGATTAATGCGATGGCGGGTGCCTGTATCGGCTTGTTTAGTTATTACGCGGACGATGAAGCGCTGCGCCTGATGAGTTTCTGGCAAATGGGATCGCTCGCCGGGGTAACCTGGGACCGCTTGCCTTATGGCATGGTGGCTATGGGCATCAGCTCAGTCATGTTGTGGTGGCGTCGACGTGCTATCAATGCCTTATTACTGGGTGAACGCCAGGCGGGTTATCTGGGCATTCAGGTGGTGTCGCTCAAGCGCGAACTGGTGTTCTGGGTGGCGTTGGGGGTTGGTGGCGCGGTTGCGTTGACTGGCATGATAGGTTTTATCGGGTTGGTTATTCCGCATATCGCACGAATGTTAGTAGGGGCCTCGGTGGTTCGTCTGATGCCGGTGTCTATGCTGTTGGGAGCCGCTGTGCTGGTACTTGCAGACTGGCTGGCACGGATGCTGGTAGCGCCGGCTGAATTGCCGATTGGCATTATCACCGCACTGATTGGCGCCCCCTTCTTTATTTATTTGTTACTTCAATACAAACGGAGGCTGCATGCTTGATATCAGCCAATTGTCGGTGGTTCGCAATAAAAACAGGGTGCTTGATGACATCACGCTGACCCTGGAAGCGGGCCAGATGGTGGCGGTCATCGGAGAAAACGGTGCCGGTAAATCTACGTTGTTACATGCCATTGCAGGCGATCTCGGTTTTACTGGTCATATTTTTCTGCATGGACGCGAGTTGCTAGCCTGGCCTGCGCGCAAGCTGGCGAATGTACGCGCAGTCATGGAGCAACACGCGCCGGTAGCGCAGGGAATGTCGGTATTAGAGCTGGTGATGCTTGGCCGTTATTGGGCGCACGAGGCGGATAAAAAAAGTCAGCGCATTGCTGAGAGCTGGCTGGAAAAACTTAAAATTGAGCATCTCCAGCATAACGATCTTGAACGTTTGTCCGGCGGTGAGCAACAACGAACTCACTTAGCCCGCTGCATGGCGCAACTGCAGTCATCACTGCCGGGCGAGCAACTATTGCTGGCGGATGAACCAACGGCAGCCCTGGATGTGCATCATCAGCATACCGCGTTATATCAATTGAAAGCCTTTGCCAGAGCGGGCAACCTGGTGGTCACTGTGATGCATGATTTGAATCTGGCGATGTCGTATGCTGATAAGGTAGTGCTGCTCAAAGGCGGCCAGTTACAGGCCTTCGGCGACCCGGAAGAAGTCTGTACCGCCTCCAGATTAAGCCGATTGTACGAACACCCTATGCATGTGTCACAGCATCCTGTGTTACAAGTGCCTATGGTGTTTGCTGAACCTAACCGAATATAAACTGAATGACAGGAGCAGGTATGAATCATCGAATTGAAGCGGCTCGCCAGGCACGGTTGCTGGCTATGACGCACTCAACCGCAGTGTTTTCGACCATTTCTCATAAACTGAATGGTTATCCATTTGGTTCGGTCTCACCCGTGGCATTGACCGATCAGGGCGACGTGCTGTTTTACGTCTCTGATATCGCCCAGCATGCGCGTAATTTAACTCACGACCCGCGGTTAAGCCTGACCTTCTTTGCCTCAGCCGCGCAGGGTGACCAGAATGAACAGGCACGTCTGACGTTAAGTGGTCAGGCAGCACCTATAACTGGCGATGACGCCGAACCCGCACTCAAGCGTTATCTGAGCTTATACCCCGATGCGGCAGGTTATACCCAAGCCCATGATTTTAAGATGTGGTCGATGAAAGTTGAACATATTCGTTTTATCGGAGGCTTTGGCGAAATATTCTGGTTGACCCCGGAAGAGTGGCTACTGCCTGCACCTGCGTGGTCGGCGGATGATGAAGCGAATATGGTGACCCATATGAATGAGGATCACGCTGACGCTTGCGCGCTAATGCTGCAACACGTGAAAGACATTAGCAGTACACCGACTATGGTTGCTGTCTATGCCGACGGTTGTTACCTGCAAGCCGACCATAAGCTACACTTTATACCTTTTACTGCACTATGCCTGACCCCCACTGAGGTCAGAAAAACTCTGGCCCAGATGACAAAACAGGCACGGGTTGCAGTGGCGTAGACAGGTTTTGTGCAATTATTCGTTTTCAGCAGACCTCGGTGTTGTTGAGTCACTCTGACATGCCACTAGCCCAGATTGCCGTGGAGCTGGGGTATGCAGATCAAAGTCATATGACGCATCAGTTTTCGCGATTCTTTGGACAGCCTCCTGCACGTGCTCGTCAGCATGTCGCATTTTTACAAGATCAAAACCTAGCCAGCATCAATACTAGAGGTTCTTAGTCAAATCCCTGTTTAAGTTAATGAGGTGTGAATTATGAAATTCTGGTCGGGTGTAGTTACAGCAAAAGTGCAGGAGTCTAAAGACTTTTATGTCCGTTTATTTGGCTGCGAAGTCCTTTACGAAGGAGATGACGGTTGGTTTGTGTTGTTGCAGCTTGGCGACAGTGAACTCGGCTTTATGAAACCAGGTATGAGTTCACAGTCCAACAGATTTCGCGCTCCTTATCAGGGGGCTGGCATGTGGATCTCTGTTGATGTTGAAGATGTCGATGCAGAATATGCGCGTATTAAGAATCTTGGAGTGCCGGTAGAAGTTGAGCTTCGTGATGAGCCCTGGGGTGATCGGCACTTTGTTGTGGTCGATCCCAACGGCATAGGTGTGGATGTAGTTGAACACCGGCAGTGATCAGCTAGCAGGCGAGTGCCTGCTAGCTGATAGGTTTATTCGCCGATTACAACTTCCAGTGTCTGCCCTTGTTCTATGGTGACGTTCTGGGCGTGAATGAAGGTGAGTTCGGTTTCTTCTTCAGGATCATCGTTGGTGTCACAGGTCAGTCCGAGTGTGTACTGGCCGGCTTCGATGAAACCAATAGATAATGGATACTGAGAAACGCCATCGTAGAATACCGAGATGCTGGCATAAGGCGATACTTCATCGCTGTTACTGAACATATCTTCAATAGCGACATCCTGACCTTCGAACAGATAAACGGCTGCTACGGCTTCTTCGTTGTCAGCTGGTGCTACGCTGCATTCGTTTTCTATCAGCAGCATTTCTGCTATTTCGCCGTCCAGGTGACCTACCGAAGCGTTATCGACTAAGCGCAACCCACGAGGCTTGAGCAAGTAATTAGGGAGTCCTGGAGGAGCGACCAGGGCGCGCCGTAGATCAAATTCCAGAGTGTAATTAAATGACTGATTGGCGGTTAAAGTTACACCATCGAGACGTAGTTGATCTGAAGGAATATCAAGTGGCTGGCGACTACCATCAGTTAATTCAACGTAGCTGCCCTGGCTGACGAAGTTCAGGCGTAATTGACCGTAATTACCAGCGGGCACTTCAGCATTCTGCACTAAAGCTGCAGAATCGGCGCCTTGCAGGGTTAGCAGGTCGATACCTACAGTACCGGGAATGACATTGCCAGTTTCATCAAGACATAAGTCATTGGCGGGCACTGCAGAGTCACTATCACCGACATTGAAGTTTTGCGGCGGCAGACCGTTGCCTACGAGTTCAACACTGTCAAAACAAACAAGAACAGCATTGGCTGCATCTACGGGGGCATCACTGACATCGAATGAAACCTGTGCGGTATCGTTTGTTTCAGAGTCGCTGTTACATGCGCTTAACCCGAGGGCAATTGAAACGGCTAAAAGAGTGTATTTTTTCATGTTGTAATCCTCACCTTGTATTTAGATTCATATTGTTAACGTGCGAGGGTTTGCTTTTATTCCCTGTTATCTAAAAAAATTAATTAAATATATTTGGGAATATTATGCGCCGATGTTCCGTTATCTTCATGTCTTTTGTGGCAAAATGAGGAAACAACAATGTTCAAATTAACTACGCAACTTAAACAACTCACGCTGGTAACAGCAATTGGATTTACTTTTAGTGCCCCCGCGACGCTTGCGGCAACTGGCGATGTTGATATTGCTAATGACAGCCGGATTGCTGTGCAGGCAAGCACGGGTATAGAGACTGCGGAATCGGCGCGTGAACTGCAACAGCTGGGACGTGGTATTAGTGAAACAGCGCGCGGATCTGCGCAGGAAGCCCGACAGGCTATGGGTGCTCTGGTACGCCAGGAAGTAGGCGCTAATGTGGATGCTGCTGTAAATGCTGAAGTAGCTGGCCAGGTCGGTGCTTCGGTAAGTGAGAATGTAAGAAACACTGTGCGTGAAAATGTGCGTGGCAACGTTCGCGAGAGTGTTCGCGATGATGTTCGACCTGCTCCAGTTCGTGGTCGTGGTGGAAACTAAGCGTACAAATACCGGGCTGGAAACGGCCCGGTATTTTAATTAATGGGAACAGTATATGAAGCTTATTCTTTATAGTCTTTTGTTCGCTGGCGCTCTGCCTTTGTCGCTGTATGCTGAGGATTCTGGGGAAAGTCCGCTTTCCTGGTCTGGCAACCTGGGGGCCGGTGCTGAACAACATTCTAATGTCAGTGTCACCGAAATTGAGAGTACAACAGGTGAAGCCGACAGTGCTATTCTTTTTGAAGCAGGACTGGATGCCAGCTGGGCTCTGAGTGAGCGTTTCACACTGGATGCAGGTTACAGTTTCAGCGACCGTCGTTTTAATCAATTCAGTGAATTTGATTTGCGTATGCACCTGGCTTATTTAGATCTGAGCTATGAAGCGGGCGACTATAGCTTTGGCGCTAACCATTATTACGCGGATGCTCTTGTCGACAGCAATGATTTTCTAACACTCAACCAAAGCTCCCTGTATGTGGCACGCTTTATTGGCAGTCAGGTTTATCTGCGGGCGGCCTTGAATCAGGTTCGTAAGAATTTCAGTCAGCTGACTGAGCGCAGCGCCGATAGTCAGGGTTTAAGTACCAATATATTCTGGTTTTCCACCGATGTGCAGCGTTTTCTGTCACTGGGTTTAAGTTATACGGATGAGGACGCCAATAATAATGAGTTCAGTTACCAGGCCTGGGGCTCTCGCCTGCGCCTGTCACAGCGCTTCCAGTTGTTTTCACGGGATGCCCGGATGCAACTGAGTGGTAGCTGGGAGGAGCGCGATTACGAGGGGGTTACTACATTGCTCTCTGAAGCTCGCCAGGATACGCAGCTGTTGGCCGAAGCCAACTTTGAAGTTGCTTTAAATCAACGGTTGAGCCTGGTGGCCGAGTTGGAGCGGGGCCGTTTTCGCTCCAATCTGGCGATTGCCGATTATGCCGAAACACGGGCTGGATTAGGCTTGCGTCTGGATTTTTAATCAAGGGTGCAGTAAGCCATAACCGTAAATGGGATCCCGTCCTGGCTCCCCCAGATCACGGGTCAGCTGTTGCAAGTAGGTTTTAGTCTCATTGACTCCTGATTGACGAAAGCACCCTGCAAATGCGCTTACCACGGGCGCCGCCATCGAAGTACCTGACCGAAGAGAAAGTCCCCCATTTGCCATTAACGTTGGCATAGATACGCCCGGTGCAGCAAAGTCGACGTGCGACCCCTGAATGGCCCAGGGATAAACCTGACCACTTTGATCAACCGCAGTGACAGCTATCACCGATGAATATGCCGCCGGATACTGGGCTGGCGCATGGGGGCCGGGGTTGCCGACCGCTGCCACTATAGCCACATTATTATCCGCGGCGACTTGCACAGCTTGGCGCAGCAAATTGTTAGCGGGTCCCGCCAAGCTCATGTTAATCACAGCTACATCCTGACTCAGTAACCAGTCTATCGAGGTGAGCAGGTATTCTACTTTACTGCCTCGATGCGCACTTTGTTGTTGATAAAAAGCGCCGGCCTGAAATACATGCGCGGCGGGCAATAGTGGGTTTAAATCTGAGTATTCACCGACAAAAATGCCGCTAACGGCGGTTCCGTGTTCGGTGGGTAGATGGTCATACCCCTCCAACGCTGAAAATTCAGTTAAACGACCTTGCTCACGGGCTTTGCTCAGGCCCGGATGACCTGTTTGTAAGTGGGTATCTATAATGCCAATACGTAAATTTTCTTCGCATACGGCTGGCATGGGATACTGAAACAAAGGCGAGGCTGAAGCGCCTTCCTGTAACTGATAAACATGTTGTCGGTCCAGAGCCTGGTGCAGATGTGAGGGTAGCAAACGCTCTATACTCTGCTGATTATCCAGGCTATCCGGCACGCGGAAAGTAACTAAGTGCTGTTGCAGACTCTGCAGTTCCCGGGACTGATGTATATAGCTTAAAAGTTCACTGTCTGATTGGCGTAAGTTTTCCATATCAGCAGCGCTTGCTAACAAAACCCATTCGCGCTGAACAATACGGATATGAGGTTCAAGTTGTATTTCCCGAAAGCGGCTGGCTCCCTGAGCACTGGTTATATCCAGAGTTGCCGGAAGTGACGTACCAACATGCGATGGCACCTGCTCAGGAAGTTGATTGGCGCGACGTAACATGGCTTCGGTTATATTTGCCTGCACCCGCTCTTCCGCTCTTTCTGCGGCTTGCGGCAGTTGACGCTCAAGGCGTTCCAGCTGGCGCATAGCTTGCTCGGCACGGCGCTCCATAGCTTTCTCGACCGGTAAGGGAGGAACTGGAGGTCGCTCTGGGGGGCCTTGCTGAGCCAGCGAAACTGGAGTGATAAGGCAGGCACTGAGTAAATAGAGCCTGGTAAGGCCTCTCTGCATGATCATAACGGTACCCTGAATAGTGACTGGACGTTCGTGTATGCAATACTAACGGTTCAAAGGGGCAAAAAATTCCCTGATGGCAGGGAATAAATGACTACCTCTGTTCGTTAGTATACCAGAGTTCAGGTTTTAGCAGATAGCGAGGCATATATTGAAAACTGATAAAGCAGAACTGATGGCTACGTTACCAGCGTTACGGCGGTTTGCGTATTCGTTAACCCATTCCGTTCCGGATGCTGATGACTTAGTTCAGAATACAGTTGAACGGGTGTTGACCCGGGATATCCCAGCGGACGTGGAAATTGCTAAATGGGCATTTCGTATCTGCCGTAATTTATGGATTGATGAGTATCGGGCGCAGAAGGTTCGTGAAGCGGCTGTACATAATCCGGAGTTTCATCAACGCCAGACATTTGAAGGTGAGAAACAGGTTATGCAGGAAATGAACCTAAGCTCGGTAGGCAGTGCCATGCAGCAACTGCCTACCGAGCATTTGACGGTTTTAAGCATGGTCGCGGTGCAGGGTTGCAGTTATAAAGAGGTGGCCGAGGCACTCGATATTCCTTTGGGTACTGTAATGAGCCGTCTGGCGAGAGCGCGCACCGGGCTACATAAAATTATTCATGCACAGGATATTATGGATTCAGGTTTATCATCCCGGGAGGTGCACTGATATGCAGATTTCAGATCAAATACTGTCTGCCTTTTTAGATAATGAATTACCGGCTTCTGAGATGGAGGCGGTGCGCCAGGCAATGGTGGAAAACCCAGAATTAGCGGAACGTCTGGCTGAACTGGTGTTGGTGGATGAACAGGTACAGGCTCATGCATCCCAGATAGATAAACAACCCGTACCCGGCCGTACCCTGGAACTGCTCAATGCCAGCGAAGACACTACGGATAGCCGTTGGTGGCAGAGCGCCCGTCAGCGTTTTTCTAATGGAGTCTCTGAACATATGGCAGCGGCCGCAAGCGTATTGATACTGGTAGGTGGCTTTTCTGGATACTGGCTGGCAATGCCTGATCCCGAGGCAAGCCCCTGGCAACTGGTGCAACAACAGTTATCGACAGCAACCAGCGGCCAGACTGTTGAATTGGCGGATGGACAGGTTTTTTCCAGTCAGTTCAGCTTTAGTGGTGCGACTGGTGAGCTGTGCCGTGTGTATCAGTTGGGCGGGACTCAGGCATCCGAGAATATTGCCTGCTATCAGTCAGACTCCGGTTGGCAGAATATGCTGACGGTATATATAAATACCACAGGTGAAGGAGAGTATTCACTGGCCTCAGGCCCTGAAATACTGCGAGAACAGGTCAGTATGTTACAGGACGGGCCTGTCTATTCGCTGGAACAGGAACGTGAAGCACTGGAAGCGCTGGCCAGTGGAGATGAGTTATCAGGTGGCCGCCTCTCGTTTTAATTGCGCGATACAGGTGTATCGCGCTTATAGGTCGTTCATTTGGAGTCCTGGCTGCGCTGTTCTGGCGCTATCTGTTTGTCCGCTTGGTTGTGCGTGCCATGGGTTTGATCCGGGCGTCGGTGATCCTCGCGGCTTTGATTTTGCTTGTCCTGCTCCGACTGCTGTTTGCGGCGCTCCGCTTCTTTCTTAGACTCTTCATGTTGTGATTTTGGGTCGTTGCTGTTACTCATCGTAACCTCCTGTCTCACAGTGGGCTTACCTTTTAGCCTAGCTTAAACAGACACGACTTCCAGTGCTTTACGTGACGGCATTGCGCTGTTGTCAGGTGGTAACTGTTTTCAGGACATTGTTTTCAGAATTTAATACCCTCCTTATATTGATATAATAAGCTTTACTATGTAATGTTAAAATCTATGATGAAACATAAGAATGACAACGATCAGATTCTGAAAGGTCTGTTGGACACGCTCGTACTGAACGTGCTGCGTGATCAGCCAAACTATGGTTTTGGTATTAAAGAGGCCTTACAGGTACAGCTCGGTGACGATGCTGATGTGCTTAAAGAAGCTACTTTGTATCCGCTACTACATAGGCTTGAACGACGTGGCTTATTATTATCGTACCGGCAGCCCGGTGCGCGAGGCACGCCACGCAAATATTATCAGGTCACTCCAGAGGGTTTGACGTACCTGAAAGTGCGCACAAACGAATGGCGAAAAGTAATGAGCCTGCTGAAGCGCACTATTTTTTAAACACCACATAAAAAGAACTACAGGAGGGAATCTTCATGATGATGCACAAGTTAACACGCTTTCCGTCAGGGAAATTTCCACAACAGCTGCTAACCGGTGATCCTATTATTGATGCTTACTTAAAGTCACTTGACCTGGAGCTGGCTGGAAGTAAGAAAGTTAGGGCTGATACTCTGCAGGAAGTCAGTGAACACTTACTCGATCATAAAGCCAAATTAGAAAAACAAGGGCAGCATGAAGATAGCGCCGCGCATCAAGCGGTTTCGAGCTTCGGTGAGGTTGCTATGCATGGTCGTGAACAGCGCAGGGAGCTATCTCGGTCATTTTTTAAGAAGTTTTTTATCATGGGTTCTGGGTTTGCCACACTGATGTTTTTCATACAGGGTTTTAGCAATGAAGGTTTAGTCAGCGAGTGGCGAGTCTGGGCGGTAATGTTTGCTTTCAACTTTCTTCTTTTTGGCGCCTTGATGAGTTTCTGGTCTACCTTCATGCTAGCAGGTGACAGGTCTGATTCTAGCTGGTCATCGGCTAATAAAGCAGAAACTGAGCTGAAGGTGTATTCCGGAAGATCAAGTAAGTGGGCAGCTATATTTCTTGTGATTGTTATGTCGGCCCTGTCCGGACTTTTTCTTGCCGGGTTATTAGGGTACGGCTTAATGCAGAATACCTGGATTGGTGCCAGCCTGTTGCTGGTCATTGTCGGTATACGTAATGCCCTGGCAGCATTAACAGCCTGGACGAGGTATCGACTATCACCTTCATCTTTTTATATTTGTTCGGTTTGGGGTAAGACGGAAATTCCGCGCAGTCAAATAACTGATATTCGCCGTTTACCAATATGGATGAGCCTTGTAAGAATAAGCATGGGCTGGCAATACTTGCTTTGCTGGTGTGATGACAACGGCCAGAAAAAGCAAAAAGTAGTCGCAATCAACGATGAAATGAAGCATTCGAATCAATTGTTGGCTGTATTAAATGATGACGTCATAGTGAATAAATCGAATACGCCGGCAGAAAGCTAGTTGGCTTCATCTCCTGCGATGAAGCACCACATTAGGTAATTATCGAATACTTTGTAAACAGTTGGATTTATTGGTATAACAAAATTTAACTGGTAATTAGGGAAAGCGGTAATGATGAAAGGAAACATAGCGTTGAGCTGTATTGCACTGGCAATGTTAGCAGCCTGCGACAGCCATTCAAAAACCGATGATGAAGTTTTGGCTAGCGGCGGCTATATACTTGAGTATGAATTGGACGGCCAGAATTATGAAGTGCGCCAGGAAAATGCAGGTCAGTTTGAGATTAGTTGTCCCGTCAATGTAACTTGTGACGCGGACTTTAATTACCGGGCGCATACGTTTAGTGATGATAACCTGTCGATGTATATGTCTTTTTCGTCTGAGTTAGTGGGCAATTACTCGTATAGCAATATTGTAGAAAACTTCAGCTATACATATATGCGCATTGAAGTTCCTTCGCTTGATTCTGACAACAGCGAGGTCTACTTTCAGCCTTTGGAGGTGCTTCGTGATCTGAGCTTTGATGCCGATATCCATCGTACTTCCAGCTTCAGGTTGGACCTTCATGACTTTGAGGAGGGATACCTGAGTGGTACCTGGACAGGCATAATTACTGAGTTGACTGAGGAAACGGAAGACTTAAGCGATGATGACTGCCATGCGGATGACATTATGGGTGAGTGTTATGAAGTTATTCCTGTGACCATGCCATTTACGCTGCGTTTTAATTTTGAGGTTGTTCAGTAAGGCAGTTTCTGTCACCCAATACAGGGTGAAAAAGAGCTCGCATTTTCTAGGAGGATACGATGGAAATTTTCGGTATTTTAGGTATGGTTTTTGGGATTTTGGGTTTCTCGTTTGCGCTTTCGACTGCTGATAAAGTTAAGAAACTCGAAGCGCAGCTGAAATCCTCTGGAGTTCTTAGTGAAACGGAAAAGCAATAAGGGGTAGTTAAGGCGTGCCTTTTGTAAACAGTTTTGAACTTAAAATCCCGCCAGCCTTGCTGGTCATTATAGTGGCGGTTGGGATGTGGATTTTGGCTTTATTATTTCCACAATTGAATGTCCCCTTTACCGGTTCGGTCGGTGTAGCGACCGTTATTGCCTCCATAGGCATCGCAGTGGCAGTGCTGGGAGTTCTGGAATTCAGGAAGGCAGATACCACCGTTGATCCGCGCTTTCCCGATAGGTCCTCACAGTTGGTGGCGAGCGGCGTTTATCGTCTTAGCAGGAACCCGATGTACCTTGGATTTCTTCTTATATTGTTTGGATGGGCATGGTACCTGATGAGTTTGCTGGCATTTTTATGGCTGCCTTTATTTGTAGTCTATATGAACCGCTTTCAGATCCAGCCTGAAGAAAGGTATATGGTGCATAAATTCGGCGAAGAATTTCATGCTTATACCGCCCGGGTGCGGCGCTGGATATAAAAGCTGGCTGCTCATTGTCGATTTTGCTCTGCCTCAGTCGACTACCAGGTATGGGGCAAGTGCTCCATTATAAATAAACCTGGGTAATAGACCTTGAAGGGAGATATGCAATGACCGCGACCAGACAAAAGATAGTTCCGCACTTGTGGTTCGAGACCGAGGCAAAAGAGGCGGCGGATTTTTACTGTTCTGTTTTTCCGCAATCAACCATTACGAATACGACGACACTACACAACACGCCCTCAGGCGATTGCGATCTGGTGTCGTTTTCGTTGTCGGGATATTCATTTATGGCAATCAGTGCCGGACCTTTATTTAAGTTTAATCCCTCGGTATCTTTTATGGTCAACTTTGATCCGTTGCAGGATGCAAACGCGAAGCAACGAATTGACGAGGTATGGGAGAAACTTTCCGAGGGCGGCAAGGTTCTGATGCCAATAGACAAATATCCATTCAGCGAACGTTATGGCTGGATTCAGGACAAATATGGCTTGTCCTGGCAGTTGATTTTAACTAACCCTGACGGCGAAGTGCGGCCCTTCATTATTCCATCGCTGATGTTTGTTGGCGACCAGTACGCTAAGGTGGAAGAAGCTTCTGACTTCTATCTGGCTACCTTTAAGGACAGCAAGCGCGGTGAAATGGTGCGTTATCCTGCTGGTATGGAACCGGATAAAGAAGGCACTGTGATGTTCACTGACTTTATGCTTGAAGGACAGTGGTTTGCGGCTATGGATAGCGCACGCGAGCATGATTTCGCATTTAACGAAGCGGTTTCTTTTATGGTGAATTGCGATAACCAGGAAGAGATAGATTACTACTGGCAGAAACTCTCTGCGGTTGCCGAGGCAGAGCAATGTGGCTGGCTTAAAGATCAGTATGGCCTTTCCTGGCAGGTAGTTCCCAGAGTTTTGAACGAAATGCTGCAGGACCCTGAAAGGGTCGATCAGGTAACCCAGGCATTGCTTCAAATGAAGAAATTTAACCTTGCGGACTTGCATAAGATCTATGATGGTGAGCCTGCATAGCAGTCGCTGTTCAGTAGCCATTCTGCGAGATCAGCGATGCGGTGAGCCTGGGGATGCAAGCCTGACAGGTTAGAAAGCACGATCACGCCTTTAGGTTGTTCGGGTTGGATAAGCACTGCGGAAGTAAAACCTCCAGTGGCACCGGTTTGTTCAAGCCAGGTGTTAGTGCTTGTTTGTTGAATAGACCAGGCAAATCCGGAAGTCGGTTGATGGGGTTTCTGCATCAGGCTGGCTGCTAAATTTGAAGGCATTAACTGGGCTTGAACGAAGCGGACCACGTTATGCAGCGAGCTGTAAATACCCCCTGAACTCTGGAAAGCGGCGAAATCCCAGTACACAGTTTCGCTGCCATCCAGGTTCTGTCCGGTTACGAGATCAGGTTGTAACTTGCGGCGTTGTAAACTTGTGCGGTTAAGTGCGTAGGGTTGAATAATATGCTTTCGCAGCAGTTCCCCGTAGGTTTGTCCGCTGGTGTTTTCCAGAGCGAGCCCTAGCATGGCATAACCAAGATTGGAGTAGCGATAGCCGTCTTCGGGTTCGCTTCGTGTTACTTCATATTGAAGGTAATTAAGCAGGCGTTCGGCGGTATAATCCTGAAATGGGTTGCTGTTAATGACCGGCATGTCGGTCAGGTCTGAAGGTAAAAAGGGAAGGCCAGAGCTGTGGGTAAGTAACCCCTGGAAAGTGATGCTGGCAGTATCACTGCTGAGACCTTCGAGATAATTACCTACAGCATCGCTGAGTTCTAATTGCCCCTCTATCGCGAGGTGCGCGGCGATATAAGCGGTATAAAGCTTAGTGACCGAACCTATCTCAAACACCGCGTTTTCGTTTTGAATTGACTCCCAGTCATTAGAGGTTTTGACGAAACCACCCGTTACTTTTTGCTCGGCATTGAAGCAGGCAATAGCCAGTTCAGTACCCGTTGGAGCCTCAATAAGAGTAGAGGTGGTCCGCTGCTCCCAGCTGGGGGCAGCGCAGCCTGATAAAAACAGGGTAAGAAGTAGTGTGACGAGAAAACGCATCATACTCTGTAATATAGGCAATCAGGCATTCTGTGGTAAAGCTTCATGTCTTAGATATTGCCGCCGGGTGCCGCCTGGTTCACTCCTGTGGTTTGTGGATTTCAGAAGCAAGGCTAATACTTAAACCTTTGTTTAAGTCAAAAGGTAAATTAAGGTATGTTAATAGTTCAGCGTTAAATACTTAGGAGCCACTCATGCATGATGAAAATTATTACAAGGTTGAAGGTGCTGTATTAACTATCGGGCAAGTGGGAAAACGCAGTGGCGTAGCCGCTTCTGCATTGCGTTTCTACGAAAAAAAAGGGCTGATCAAAAGCATTCGTAATGCAGGGGGGCAACGGCGTTATTCTCGTGAGGTGTTGCGCCGGGTCGCTGTCATCAAAACAGCACAGCGTCTGGGCATGCCGTTAGGAGAAATCGCGGCTGCTTTCTCCGATTTACCAGAGCGGCGAACGGCCACTATGGAAGACTGGCTCCAGCTGTCGAGTAACTGGCGCAAAAACCTAGATGCGCGTATCGAACGCCTTTCATTGTTAAGAAACCAATTAGACGACTGCATAGGCTGTGGCTGCCTGTCACTTAAATGCTGCCCACTACGCAACCCCCATGACGTTGCAGCAGAGGAAGGACCCGGTGCATTATTATTTGAACAGCCGCCTGCTAAGGAAGATATTGCAACTTAACATTTCCAGTACTTACATTCCCTTTAATAAATTTACGCTGTGTTTTCTTTTTCTTGTCGGACAAAAATTAACCAGTCATTAATACTTAAGTTATATCCTGTTTAAGAGTAAAGAGTATGACTGACACACCGCAAGTTGAATTAGCAAAATTGCACGAAGAGTTTCCCATTCTCAATGATCTCGAAGGCACGCTGATTTTTCGTATCAATGAGGGAGAGTCGAAACCTGAAAAAATGGTATGGAATCTTGATGCAATGTTTCAGCGACACCTGGCCAGGCTTGGTATAACAGAACGTTTGCAACATTTTTTGGCGTATCTGGTCAGGTATCAGGAGGGTTCCAGCTGCGAAGGTAAAATTGAGTTTGAACGCGGCCGTTTCCGGGTGAGTTTCTGACGCTAACACCAGCATTTAGCTGGGGTGGTACCTTTGCTGAAACTGAAGACGGTTTGCCTTTTTTTGGTGAACATCCGCAGTATGGTTCACGAGTGCAGTTCGCAATGGCTTATGGTGGCAACGGTATCAGTTACAGCATGATAGGTGCGGGTTTATTGCGAGCTAATATTGAAGGCCGGCCGCATGCGCTGGCCGAGTTATTTAGCTTGACGGGCTGACAGTTGTTGTCGAAAAGAATGCTCGCCATCCGACTAAGGTATGGATGCCGTTTTCATGAGAAGGATCTGAATCATGGCGCATGTGATTTATTCGATAAACACGACTGTAAATGGCTTATGTCATCATCTGGATAGTGTGGTTGACGAGGCTCACCTTGAGTATGCTATCAACCTGACTTTATCCGCTGAAGCGTTAATACTTGGGCGCACTACTTTTGATTTGTTTATGGAGTTCTGGCCTGGTGCTGTGGAACGAAGTGAATTGCCAGTGATGACGCAGGCCTTAGCCAGAGCTTTTAACGCTATTGCAAAGTTTGTGGTTACAAGTCGGACCGCTGAATTATGCTGGAATAATTCCCGTCTGTTATCTGACCTGGACCAGGTGGCTTCATTGCTGCAAAAGTCGACAGGCAGGGTAGTTGTCTTCGGCAGCCCGGGCCTAGCTACCAGTATGCTTACTAAAGGGCTGGTGAACGAAATCCACATTTTGGCGCAACCCTTTATTGGGGTCGCCGGGCCTCAGGTTTTTAAAGGTCTGGCGAAACGAACGAACCTGAGCCTTCTAGGCTCAGACTCGCTGCCGGCAGGTTCCGTGTTGCTTCGTTATGGCGTTAATAACGGCTAACCCTGCAGCCATAGATTAATACTGGCTCTTAAATCCTTTCAGTCTTAAGGCATTGGTTAACACAAAAATACTGGATAAGGCCATAGCCGCTGCTGCGAGCATGGGGGATAGCAAAATGCCGTACCAGGGATACAGAATGCCAGCAGCGACCGGAATTAATGCCGTGTTGTAAGCAAAAGCCCAGAACAGGTTCTGGCGTATATTACGTAAGGTGGCGCGGCTGATAGCAAAGGCATTCACCACACCGCGTAAGTCGTCACGCATGAGCACCACATCTGCAGACTCAATAGCAATATCAGTGCCGGTACCTACGGCAATGCCGACATTGGCTTCGGCCAAAGCGGGTGCGTCGTTAATGCCATCACCAACAAATGTAATGTCCCCATATTGCTGACGAAGTGTTTTTACGGCTGCTACTTTGCCGTCGGGCATGACTTCGGCCATAACCTCATCTATGCCCAGGGTGTCTGCGATAGCTTCTGCAGTACGGCGGTTGTCACCAGTTACCATAGCGACTTTAAGGCCTAGTTTATGAAAAGCTTTGACCGCGTCAACGGAGCCTTCGCGCAGGGTGTCGGCGACGGTTATAATAGCGACGGTTTTACCATCCAGGGCTACATACAGGGGCGTTTTACCCTGGTCAGATAATTGTGCGGCGGTGTGCTTAAACTCGGCTAAATCGTAACCCAGCTTTTGCAGATAACGATCAGCCCCTATTTCCAGACGATGTCCCTGCGTGCTGGCCTGCACGCCCATACCCGCGTGAGCATTAAACTCAGTCACTTCAGGTAATTGCAGTTGGCGTGCTTTAGCCGCTTTGACGATGGCCTGGGCAATCGGGTGTTCGGAGTTATCTTCAACGGCTGCGACCATGGCCAACAACTCATTTTCATTAATACCCCCAGTCACCTGATAATCGGTCATTTCCGGTTTGCCTTTGGTCAGGGTGCCGGTTTTATCCAGGGCTATCACCGAAGCATTACGCAGGGTTTGCAGGGCTTCTCCTTTACGAAATAGCACGCCTTGTTCGGCAGCACGACCAGTCCCCACCATGATAGAAACCGGCGTTGCCAGCCCCATGGCGCAAGGGCAGGCGATAATCAATACGGCCACGGCGTTGACAACCGCGAAGGTAAGGGCTGGCACAGGTCCAAACCACAGCCAGACAGCAAAGGTCAGCAATGCCATTAGTATTACTACAGGAACAAATACGGCGGTGACTTTATCGACCAGTGCCTGTACGGGCAGACGTGCGCCCTGAGCCTGTTCTACCATGCGAATAATCTGTGCCAGCACACTATCAGCACCCACTTTACTGGCGGTAATGGTTAATAGGCCGTTTTTATTCACAGTGCCGCCCACCACGTCATCGCCTGGTTTTTTCTCAATCGGTATGGGTTCGCCGGTGAGCATGGACTCGTCTACCCAGGAGTTGCCGTCGGTAACCTTGCCATCGACGGCAATGCGTTCGCCGGGCTTGACCACTACCTGATCGTTTTCTACTACTTCGTCCAGAGAAATGTCCTGGGTTTTTCCATCGCGCCGTACTCGAGCGGTTTTTGCCTGCATGCCCATGAGTCGTTTAATGGCATCGCCGGTGCGGCCTTTTGCCCGGGCTTCAAGGTAACGCCCGAGCAATATCAGCGTGACAATAACGGCTGCGGCTTCAAAATAAACGTGTTGGGTGCCTGCGGGTAGAACCTGTGGCAAGAAGAGCGCGACAATCGAAAATAGCCAGGCAGCGGACGTGCCTAATGCCACCAGCGAATTCATATCGGGTGCGCCTTTAAAGAGTGCCGGGAAACCAATACGATAAAAGCGCCGTCCAGGGCCTGCTAAGACAGCAGTGGTTAAGACAAATTGCAGCGTCCAGCTCGCGGTCTGTCCAAGGTTTGCCATTAACCAGTGGTGCATGGGCGGAATAAAGTGACTGCCCATTTCAATAATGAAAACGGGTAAGGTTAATAAAGCGGCTAACCAGAAGGAACGCTTGAGATCCTGTTGCTCCTGCTCTTTGTGGTTGTCAGCTTCCTTTGTCGAACTGTCATGGGTTTTGGCGTCGTAACCGGCGCCACGTACCGCTGCAATCAGCTGCTGGGAAGTGATTGCGCCTTGAATGAACTCTACAGACGCCTGTTCGGACGCCAGGTTGACTGAGGCGTTAATTACGCCGTGTTGTTTTTGCAGGGATTTCTCTACCCGGCCAACGCAGGACGCGCAATTCATACCAAAAAGATCCAACCTGAGGGTGCGGGTCCGGGCCGGGTAGCCGGCTTTTTTGAGGGCATTCAGGGGCCCGTTCAGGTCGCCGCCTTCAGCCAGGGTGACAATGGCACTCTCGCTGGCCAGATTGACGCTGGCGCTCTGTACTCCCGCTGTTTCTCGCAGTGCTTTTTCAGCACGCCCGACGCAGGAAGCGCAATTCAAACCGCTGAGTGAAAGACGAACTTCTGTATTGGCTGACTGTTTACCCGACATTCTAACCTCCCGCAATGACTTCAGCCGTCAGTATCATCCTTACCATAGTGTCAGGGTCAAGCCATTATGGTGGAGGATTTTCCAGCGAGTGCAGAATAGGGCAGGCCGGGTCGTCATCGCCTTTGCAGGCTTCAATCATGGACTGCAGAGTGCTTTTCATTGCTTCCAGTTCGTGCAGCTTGTTATTCACTTCATGCAAATGCTGCTCCGCAACCTGTTTAACTTCACGGCTGGAACGGTTTGAATTCTGCCAAAGCTGCAACAACTCAGCAATTTGCGGAATTGAAAAGTCGAGCAGACGAGCCTGGCGAATAAAACAAAGCTGCTCAATATTATGCTCGTTGTATAGTCGGTAGCCCGCTTCACTGCGACCTGCTGGGCTAAATAACCCCTGCGCTTCGTAGTGGCGGATCATTTTACTGCTCAGCCCGGTACGCTGAGCTACTTCACCGATATTCATTGTGTGATTCCTTGTAGTCGCCGGGCGGTGCGAGCAACCCGCGAACCTAAATAGGCAGCGGTTTGCAAGTCAACAGTATGCAGACGGCCATCCTCAGACTGAGCTATGAGGCCTGACTGAGCGCCCAGCCGGTTAATGCTTTCGCCATTGAACTCGCCGGGCAGATCCAGGTTGACCCATAACATGCCATGCTGGCTGGCCAGGATCTGAAAATACTGCAGGGTATGCAGCTGGTCGCCGCTCAGGTTCAGGCCTATGGTAAAACCTGCTGCCAGTTTATCCGCCCAACTTTTTTGACTCCATTTTTCACTGCTGGCGTCGGCGAAAGCTTTAAACTGAGCGGATACACTGCCCATGTATGTGGGTGAACCCAGTATGATGGCATCGGCTTTATCCAGAGCATCAAGATGCTCTGGATTTCTGTAACGGCCTGCAATAATGTCAGCATCGGTGATTTCAATCCTGCTGACCTCAACGCCAGGCTGCGCGGTGGCACCTGCGATGACCTCGTCAGCCAGTTGCCGGGTGGTGCCTGTGGCGGAATGATAAACCACTGCGATCCTGACTGTAGCTGGCATTGATGGCTCCTTAGCTTGTGGCTGCCTGGCGATCACGGGCTATATACAGATAGACCGCTGGCAAGACAAAGAGGGTGAAGAGCGTGCCTATAGTCATACCGGCTGCGATGATGAGGCCCATGGCGAAACGTGACGCGCCACCTGGGCCACTGGCAACAAGTAGTGGGATCATGGCAAGCACGGTTGCAGCTGTGGTCATTAAGATGGGGCGCAAACGAATTGCTGAGGCCTCTTCAATAGCCTCTCGTTTGCTGCGTCCTTCTTCCTGCAACTTATTGGCAAACTCAACAATGAGAATCCCATGCTTGGCAATCAGACCTATCAGAGTGACCAGACCCACCTGAGTATAAATATTCAAAGTGGTAACCCCCAGGGACACAAAGATTAAGGCTCCGCATATGCTCATAGGCACAGTGACCAGTACAATAATGGAGTCGCGGAAGGACTCAAACTGGGCTGCCAGCACTAAAAAGATAATCAACAGCGCAAAGAAAAAGGTGACTAACAACTGTTGCCCCTCATTCATAAACTGACGTGATTCACCGGCGTAGTCGACTACGAATCCGGCTGGTAATACGTCAGCGGCAATATCTTCCAGTAAACCCAGGGCATCGCCCAGAGGTATGCCGGGACGCGGAATACCGGAAATAGTGACGGCATTGAGCTGTTGAAAGCGTTTTAGTTGCTGTGGCTGCACCGATTCCTCAAGGCTTACCAGTGTGGATAAGGGAACCAGTTCGCCATCACGGTTGCGGGTGTAAAACTCTTTGAGCTGGTCAGGGTTCAGGCGTTCGCTACGTTGTACCTGAGGAATCACCCGATAGGAGCGATTATCCATAGCAAAGCGTCCTGCATAAGCACCCGCCATCATCGCGGCCAGATCGGCAGAAAGCTGGTCCATAGCAACGCCCATTAACGCCGCTTTTTCGCGATCTATCTGTACGCTCTGACGCGGACGGTCAATACGCAAATCTGTATCCAGCATGATGAAACGACCGCTTTGCATAGCCTGATTCATGATTTCCCCCGCTACTTCCTGCAGGTTTTCCATGGGCTGGGTCGAACTTATAATGAACTGAACCGGCATGCCGCCGCCAGGAGAGGGCAAAGACGGCGGTATCAGCGCAAAGATTTGTAAGCCCGGGACTTCATCAATAAAAGGCTGTACAGATTGTTCCAGAACCTGTTGAGTTGAACGTTCACGCTCTCCCCAGGGCGCCAGTCCCAGACCTGTTCCGGCTGTGCCTGGCCCAAGCATACCGTTGATTACAAAGGCCATGTCAATCTCGTCAACCTCTTGCTGTAACTGGCTCAATCTGGCGGTATTGCGCTCCACATAATCTAGCGTGGCGTAGCTGTCCGCCTGACTGATAACAAAAACGAAACCGGAGTCTTCCTGTGGTTCCAGTTCGGAAGAACTGGTAATAAACAGAAAATAGCAGGAGACCAGTACGATTAAGCCAAAAACCAGCAACACCGAGCGGGTATCCAGCGCGCTGTGCAGGCGTTTCTGATAGGAGATGCGCAGATTGTGGAAGCGTTTGTCCAGCCAGGCTTCCAGCTTTGGACGTTTGTCGCCGTTAGTGCGCGAGCGCAGCATGCGGGAGCACATCATAGGCGATAAGGTGAGAGCTACCACACCGGATAAAATCACAGTACCGGCAAGGGTGAAGGCAAACTCAATGAACAGGGTGCCGGTCAAACCGCCAATGAAACCAATAGGAATAAATACCGCCACTAGTGTGGTCGACATCACTATGATGGGGCCTGCTAATTGCCGGGCTCCAAGCAGAGCCGCGTCCATCCGTGATTTTCCTTCCTCTACATGACGCTGAATGTTCTCCAGCATGATAATGGCGTCATCCACCACAATGCCTATGGCCAGTACCATGGCGAGCAGAGTTAGCAGGTTAATTGAAAAGCCCAGTATCAGCATCATCATAAAGGTGCCAATGAGCGACAAAGGCACGGCGACGGCCGGAATAATTACCGAGCGCAATGAGCCCAGAAATGCATAGATAACCGCAAGGACAATGACCAGTGCCAGCACTATGGTCATTACCACTTCGTCGATAGCATTCTCGATGTATTCGCTGGAGTCATAGGGAATATTGGCATGCAGTCCCTCAGGTAACTGCGGAATAATATCGGCATACCAGGTATCGCGAACCATTTGCAGCACGTCCAGTGCATTGGCATCCGGGGCGATCTCTACGCCAATAAAGGTTGCCTGCTGTCCGTTGAAAGTGGCTGAATTGTCGTAGCTTTCAGAACCCAACTCGATATCGGCTACATCCTGCAAGCGCACTATGGCACCGTCCTCTGAGTGCAGGATAAGTTGTTCGAATTCCTCAACGTTTTTAAGATCGGTATCGGCCGTTAAATCAACCGCTATCATCTGACCTTTAGTGCGACCGACCGCCGACAATACATTATTTGCTCTGAGTGAACGCATCACATCAGCGCCGGTTACGTCCAGAGCTGCCATACGTTCGGAATCCAGCCAGATGCGCATAGCAAAGGTTTGCGCACCGAGAATTTCAGCGCGCTGTACACCCGCTATGGTGGAAAGCTGTGGCTCAACCACACGGACGACATAGTCAGAGATCTGGTTGTTATCCAGAATATCGCTGTAGAAGGACAGATACATGGACGCTACATCCTGGCCGACGGACAGGCTGATGACTGGGTCCATGGCATCTTCTGGTAAGTCAGAGCGAAGCTTGTCGACCTGAGCAGCTATCTGGGTCAGCGCTTCGTTCGGATCATAGTCCATGCGCAAGAACGCCTGTACGGTGCTGACTCCTGCGGACGAGGTGGAAACTATATAGTCGATGCCTTCAGCGGCGGCGACCTCGCGTTCAAGCGGCGTGGTTATAAAGCCCTGAATCAGATCCGCGTCAGCACCTATGTAGGTCGTGGTCACTGTAACGGTCGCGTTTTTAATTTCCGGAAACTGGCGCACGTTGAGGTCAAAAGCTGCACGCAGGCCGATAAGCAGGATCAGCAGACTGATGACCGTGGCTAAAACCGGTTTGCGAATAAAAATATCAGTAAATTTCATAATCTGGATTCAACTTATTGTTTGTTAGCCGGTTACTGGTTAGCTGGGCGTGGCGCTGAATCTGCAGGAGGTTGCAGAGCCGGGTCCGTATTAATTTTCACGGCCGCTTCGTTACGCAGTTTCAACAGGCCGGAAGTGGCTATCTGTTCGCCCAGTTCTAGTCCTTCTGTCACTTCAATCAAATCGCCCTGAGTGCGTCCGGTGCGGATAAGTCGTTGTTGCACAAAAAGGCCGCCGTCGTCATTTTCATTAATGACGTAGACCAGGTTACCGTAAGGATTAAACTGCACTGCGGTCTGCGGAATAACTTTCACTGACTTGCTGTCGCCTAAGTCCATTTCGACACGACCAAACATGCCTGGCCGCAGATACTCGTCGTCATTGTCAAATAATCCCTGAATTTCAAAGGTCCGTGTTGACTGGCGCACGCTGGGTTCAATTGCGGTTATGCTGCCTTCAAAGACGCGATCCGGATAAGCATCTACCCGCACACGTAAAACATGGCCCAGGCGGATTTCTGACAAACGTTGTTCCGGCAGACTGAAGTTAAGATACACAGGGTCTAAGGATTGAATGGAGACCACCGCCTGGCCTGGCGACAGGTATTGCCCCAGATTGACTTGTCTGAGGCCTACCACACCATTAAAAGGCGCTTTTATCGTTTTTTTACGAATCTCTGCTTTGCGCGCATCGACAGCCGCTTTCGCTTGTAAAGCTTCGCTACGTGCCCGCTGCACTTCCGATTCGGAAATATTACGGTCGGTTTGTAGTCGTTCCAGACGCTCAGCGTCCAGCTCTGCTATATCTAGCATGGCTTTTAAACGCGCCAGCTCAGCTTCGTCAACTTCGGTGTCCAGTGACACCAAAGGTTGCCCTTCAGTGACCTGTTGTCCGTTTTCAAAGTGAATGGCCGTCACTATACCGCTTGCCTGACTGGTCAGTTCGGTTCCCTGGACGGCGACGAAACTACCTACAGCGCGTGTAGTGGGCGTCCAGTTGCTTTCAATAACTTCAGTAGCAGTAATAGATGCAGCGGGCATCGGCATATTGTCAAAAAACTCGTTCATAAAATGGTTGCCAATGGCTTTATAACCAAATATGAGTCCTAAAATCACAGTCACGGCAACCAACATCAGAATCATTCTTTTAATCATTTTGTCTTTTCTCTCAGCGCGGGGTTCATCTATGGGCAGTAGTCGTTTCAACAGGCAGGGAATCGACATGCTCAATCAAAGAACGAACTATAAAACTTAAACCTAAGTTCAGGTCAATAGTCAGTAAAGCTTTGTTACAAATATCTGTCGGGTTGCATGTTGCGAATGCGTGTTGGATATCGAATCGCAGCTTGTGCCAACTCAATATACTGTTGACGAATGAATTACTTATCAGTAAGTATCGGTTATGGGGTAACCCTGAATCGAGTAGTACAACTTATAATAATAGTGAAATGCAAAGGAGAAAATGCATGAATTGGTATCTTCAGGTTTTACAAAAGTATGCGGTATTCAGTGGGCGCGCGCGACGCAAAGAGTATTGGTTTTTTGTACTGTTCAATATTCTGGTAGGTCTGGTGCTGTTACTTCTGGACAACCTTACCGGAACATATAATGCGGAACTTGGGTTAGGTCTGCTGGGCGGGATATATAGCCTGGCTGTTATTATTCCTAGCCTTGCTGTCGCCGTGCGCCGTTTACATGACACCGGGCGAACTGGCTGGTGGATATTGATTGCGCTGATTCCAATTATCGGGGCTATAGTGCTACTTATCTTCCTGGTTCTGGAAGGTGAGCAGGGCGAAAATAAATACGGTTCTAATCCAAAGGCTTAAGAGCCTGGATATAACCTTTCTAAAAAATAGTTCCGACCATCAGTAAAGTTAGATAATAGCGCTCCGATATAACCGATATAAAGCATTAAGAATAAAAATACATATCAGGTTATTTGTGAGGGCAGATGAAGAAAACTTTACGTATCATGCTGGCAATCGTTCTGATTGCCAGCTGTTTTCCGCTTAACGCAGCGGATATACAAATCTATGGCCGCGCTCATTTGTCGCTGGATCGTTTAGGTGATGGAGAGAACACGGGTAATAACGTTTCCAGTAATTTAAGTCGTCTTGGTTTTCGTGCCACTACCCAGATCAATCATGATCTGGAGGCTTTTGTGCAACTGGAACAACTCATTCGTTATGGTCAGCGCGGCAGTGAATTTGCGTCGCGAGACTCATTTGCTGGTGTTCGGGGGAACTTTGGTTCTGTTCGTGTTGGTTACTTTGAGCCGCCGGGAACCGTATTAAGGGCGACGGTCGATTTATTCAATAGCCGGCTGGGAGACTCGCGAAATATAGGCAGTGGCAATGATATGGCTTTCGATGTGCGTTTTCGTAACGGCATCCATTACCAGAGCCCCAGGGTTAACGGCTTTACTTTCGACCTTCAGTATACACCTCACGATGACGTAGGCGCGACGACGACCAATGATCAGGAAGGCCTGGGTGCAGGTGTCAATTATCAGACCGGGCAATTTTTTATTGGTCTGGCCTATCAAAGTTATGAAACCGAATTTAACCGACCTGAGGCCTGGCGTTTAGGGACGACCTACTGGCTTACGGAGCATTGGATGCTGACTGGTTTCTTGCAACATGCTTCCGATTTAGTTGGGGGAGACCGCAGTGTAGCAGGAGCTGGCGCTTTGTATCGTTTTGGCGACTATTCAGCAAGAGGTCAGGTGTATCAGTCGAGTGCCAACGACATAGATGAAACCGGTGCCCGAATGCTGGTGCTGGGATTGGATAAAAAAATGGCACCAACCTTTACACTCTATGCCAGTTATGGCGTTACGGATAATGAAGAAGAGGCGAACTTTAGTGTTTCAGCCGGTGGCAGAGATACCGGACTGACGCCTTTGAGAGGACATTCAGCAACTGGGCTTTCAGTTGGCATGATTTACGATTTTTAAATAATAAAAAAAAACAGCATATGAGCACAGCAACCTGTGCAAGGGGATTAAGTATGAAAGCAATATGGCAGAACCTGGGGTTCGGCGCTCGTCTTACTCTGATGATTGTGTCACTAGTGGTCATTTCGGTGATAACAGTAGCAAGTATCGTTTATGTGGAATACCGCGCCGCTACCACTGAGGCTACGTTAAATCAGGTTGCAGGAACCAGTCAGTCGGGCACTCAGTCTTTTATGGATTGGTTATTGGCTCGTCAGGACGAAATGCGCTATCTGGCACAACTGGACGCTACCCGCGGTCGGGATGTTGACCAGGTGAATAATCTATTAGCAACGCTGGCTGACGGGCAAGGGTATTGGGATACTATTTATTTATTGGATACTTCGGGTGTGGGGCAGATTGGAGTGTCTTACGATGGTAACACCCAAGTGCTGTCATCTGGCGAGGCAGCTGAATTTCAGGTCCAGGATCGTACCTGGTATCAGCAGGCTTTGCGTGGCAATGATGTGTTCTCCGAACCACTAGTGTCACGTGCCAGTGGTAATCGTGTCAGCACTGTCGCCATTCCGGTGCGTACTAACGGCCAGATTACCGGGGTGATGCGCGGTGCGGTTATGCTGGATACCATTTTCGAGCGGGTGCAGCAACTGAGTGTTGACGGATCCGCTGAAATTTATCTGATTGATTCAGATCGCCGTTCTGTGACTACCGCAAACTCAGTGCCCGACGTGGAAACCCGGATTAATACACAGGCCGCCGAGGGTATTGCCAATCAAGACAATGGCGTTGGTATTTACCGTAATCACGCAGGTGTGGAAGTCGTTGGTAGCTACAACTATATTCCATTGCTCGGCTGGGGATTAACCATTGAAGTTCCGGTTAGTGAAGCACTGGCTAACGTTCGCGCTATGTTCTGGAGCCTGGTGCTTATTGTGAGCATTATTGTAGTGCTAAGTGTGCTTATCTGCCTGGCTATTATCCGTAACGTGGTCAAAACCATTGGTGGAGAACCTAAGTATGCTTCTGAAGTAGTGTCTAAGGTTGCTAGTGGTGATCTGACGTATTCGATTAAGCTGAAGCCCGGTGACAAAACCAGTTTGTTGTATTCAATTTCTGTCATGCAGAATCAGCTTAAAGAAATTATGAGCGATATCAGCAGTTATGCTGAACAGGTTGCTTCGGCGTCTACTGAATTGTCGCAAATTAATGGGTCGACTGAGCAGGGTATCCAGCAGCAGAATGAGCAACTCAGCAACGCGGCTACTGCGATCAACGAAATGAGTGCCAGTGCTGAAGAAGTTGCACGCAATACTCAGGATGCGGCGGATGCGGCGAAAAATACCAATGATGAAGCCGAAACTGGTCAGCGGGTTGTGAGCGAAGCGATACAGACTGTTGAGCAACTGGCCGATGAAATTAAGAAGGGCAGCGAAGTGATTGCCCAGCTTAAGTCGGATAGTGATCAGATTGGCAGTGTATTGGAAGTGATTGGCGGCATAGCCGATCAGACTAATTTACTGGCATTGAATGCCGCTATCGAAGCCGCTCGCGCTGGAGAAAGTGGTCGTGGTTTCTCAGTAGTGGCTGATGAAGTCAGAACCTTGGCCAGCCGAACTCAGGACTCAACTACTGAAATCCAAGGCGTAATTGAGAAATTGCAAAAGCGCGCAGATGAATCGGTAGCCGTGATGAATGGTAGTGCCGCTCGCGCTGATGAGACGGTGTATAAGGCGACTGAAGCCGGAAGTTCATTACAGAAGATAACGCTGGCAGCTACCAAAATTAATGAGATGGTGCAGCAGATTGCCAGTGCGACTGAAGAGCAGACCACAGCGGCCAAAGATATAAACCAGAGCATTCATCAGGTCAATGATATCGCCGCGCAGACTGCGACCAGTGTGGAAGAATCAACGCAAGCGAGCGACTCGCTGGCACGGTTGGCAGAGCATCTGCAAAGCATGGTGCGTAAATTTAAAGTATCGTGATTTTATAACTCCCATTGTTTGTTCTAAAACGGCCGTCGGCGCTTTGCAGCCCACGGCCGTTTTTTTACTCTAATGTCACAGATATGAATTAAATCCTTTAAAAAAACTTCATGGTTGTAATATAAGCGTCACAAAAGCTGGGTAGAGTGAGCATCCAGTAATTCAACTATTAACTTTTACTGGAGAAGGACTTTGAAAACCAAACCTTTATTACTGGCTGCTGTTATTGCCACTTCAATTGCGCTGCCAGCAATGGCGGCTGACCTGGAAGTATATGGACGAGCAAACCTTTCAATTGACGCCTTAGGTGACGGTGAAGATACCGGACTTAATGTGTCCAGTAACGCCAGTCGCCTTGGTTTTCGGGCGGTTACTGATATTGAAGGTGGGATGCAGGTCTTTGTCCAGTTGGAGCAAAATGTACGCTTTGATCAGCGCGGTGGTGACTTTGCAACCCGCAATTCTTTTGCGGGTATTCGGGGTGACTGGGGCCAGCTGCGTGTCGGTTCCTTCGATACGCCTGGTAAACTAGTGCGATCCCAGGTCGATGTTTTTAACGATCGACTGGCTGACGTGAGAAACATTGCCAGTGGCAACGATATGAGTTTTGACCCCAGATTCCGCAATGGTATCCACTACCGTGCTCCTAGTTTTAATAATGTAACTTTTGACGTGCACTACTCCCCTCATAACGACGTGGGTGCTACCACTACCAATGACCGGGAAGCTATCAGTACTTCCATTACTTATAACAATGGCGGCCTGTACCTGGGGGCTTCTTATGAAAGCTATGAGACAGAAATTGACAATATGGAATTGCAGCCTACTGCTGTTCGTCTGGGTGCCAGCTTTCCGCTGAACGATAACCTGACGTTGCTGGGTTTTTATCAGCACGCCAGCGACATTCCTGGTGGCGATCGTCATGTATACGGTCTGGGTTCGAAGTATCGTCTGAGCGACAACTACTCTCTGATGGGCCAGGTGTATCAGTCTTCTGATAACGACACCCCGGATACTGGCGCGACCATGTTCTCGTTGGGTATTGATCGTTATTTGGCTGAGTCCACGACCTTGTATGCAATTCTTGGTATTACTTCGAATGAAGATCAGGCAGATTTCAGTGTCTCTTCAAGTGGCCGTGATACCAGGTTAGTGCCGGTAGTAGGGAAAAATTCTACGGGTCTGTCGGTAGGTATTGTGCACAAATTTTAAGGAAAATAATGTGTTGTCATAAAGCTGTCATTTAGTGTCTTTAAGATGACATCGAGTTCTAAATTAAGTCCCACTACTTATCGGGCAACTGGAGAAATATGATGAAAAACCGTTTACTTACATTGTTTGGAGCTGCTGCTTTGACCTTGAGTGTACAGGCCTCAGCTGACGTAGACCCTAACCTGCCAGATTATGAGCGTGCTTCCGGTATTTCCGGCAATCTGAATTCAATAGGTTCAGATACCTTGAATAACCTGATGACGCTTTGGGCCGAAGAGTTTAATAAATTTTATCCGAATGTAAACGTGCAGATTCAGGGTGCGGGTTCTTCAACAGCACCACCGGCTATCACTGAGGGCACAGCCAGTTTTGCTCCGATGAGTCGTGAAATGCGCCAGTCTGAGATTCAGTCTTTTGAAGATCGTCATGGTTATCCTCCTTACGCGTTACCGGTAGCTGTGGACATGCTGGCGGTTTACGTAAACAAAGATAACCCGATTGAAGGCATGACTTTACCTCAGGTAGACGCGGTATTTTCAGCTACTCGCCGTGGTGGTTACCATGAAGATATCACGCGCTGGGGACAACTGGGTCTGACAGGCTCCTGGGCGAACCGTGATTTTGCTCTGTATAGCCGCAACGCCGTATCAGGTACTTATGGTTACTTTAAAGACAACGCGCTTTTTGGTGGTGACTTTAAATCCAGCATCAACGAACAGCCGGGTTCATCTTCAGTAGTGCAGGGTGTGACTGAATCTATCAACGGTATTGGTTATTCAGGCATTGGTTATGTGACTTCAGGCGTTCGCGCTGTGCCCCTGGCCCGTGATGAAGGCGATGAGTTCTTCGAAGCTTCTGCTGAGAATGCTGCATCTGGTGATTACCCTCTGGCGCGCTACCTGTATGTTTATATCAACAAACATCCAAACCGCCCCCTGGACCCTATGACTCGTGAGTTTGTCAAAATGCTTTACTCAAAAGTAGGTCAGGAAGTGGTTCATCGCGACGGCTACGTGCCTTTACCAGAGACCGTTGCATCCCGTGTTCGTTCTGAGCTGGGTGTAGATTAAAAATTTGCTTAGGCAAGGAAAAGAGACACTTCGGTGTCTCTTTTTTTACATTAAAATGACCGTTTAATGTCATCGTCACATTACTGTCATATTGCGACGCTAGAATGGCCCCACTAAATATCTGCGACTTTGAGTAAAAGGTATTATGACAGATTCACTAAACTTCAATAACGCCAGGCGTAATTCACGATTACCGAGTGCGGAACTGCGTGCAAAGCGACGCCGCATTCGCATGTTTAAGAATGGTCTATCACGTTTTGGCATTACTGCGGCTGGTTTTGGCGTAGTCTTTTCGCTAGCTCTTATTTTTATCTACTTGTTTTATGAAGTAATGCCGGTTTTTAAAGGCGCCAGCGTTACTGAACAAACCAGTTATCAAGCCCCTGGGGTAAGTCCTGATACGCAGGTTCTGCATCTGGTCATGGAGCGTTACGAAGAGCTTGGAGTTGTTTTTACGGATGACCGTCAGGTTACTTTTTTTGAGGCAGGCACAGGGCTTATACGTAATCACGAGGCTCTGCCACTGCCTGCAGATGTAGAAGTTACCAGCTTTGCCAAAGCAGAAGAAATCAATGGTCTGGTAAGTTATGGTTTGAGTGATGGCCGGGTTGTATTAACCAAGCCCGAATACCGTATTACCTATCCGGATGATGAGCGCCATATTGAGCCTTCTCTGGCGTTTCCTTTTGGCGCAGCTCCCGTTGAAGTGGATCCTGAAGGGCAGGCATTACGCCAACTCGCGGTGCAGCAAAGTGCTCGTGGTGGGCGCACTACCATGGTGGTGGCTCAGACTGATGACAACAGATTGGTGATGGCCGAGCTGAGCACGCGTGAAGATATGTTCAGTGGGGAGGTGCAAACCCGGGCGAACTTCAGCAAGTTGCCTGAACTGAATCAGGAGATTGTACAGATTCTGGTCGATAAAGAGCTACGCAGTGTTTTTATCGCGGATACTGCAGGTTATGTGCATTATTTTGATATACGTAATTTTCGCCAGCCAGAGCTGACATTCTCAGCTAACGTGGGGCAGGGCGAACCTGTTACCGCAATGGAATTTCTGGTCGGTGCGGAATCCCTGATAATGGGTACTGGGGACGGTCAACTGAGCCAGTGGTTTCTGGTACGGGATGAGCAGAATAACCGGGTGTTAGAGCGTATTCGTGACTTTCGTTCGCATGGCAGTGCGATTACCCGCATTGCTCCTGAATATACACGCAAAGGTTTTGTAGCAGGTGATAGCGCCGGCCAGATAGGTATTCACTATGGCACATCGGCGCGTACTCTGTTGTTACAACCTACCGTAGATACCGAAGTTACAACCCTGGCTATTTCTCCGGTAAACCGTCGCTTGTTTACCCTGGATGCGAATAATCAGTTGCATGTTGCCGAAGTCTGGAACCGCCACCCGCAAATATCCTGGAGTGCGCTTTGGAACAGGGTTTGGTATGAAGGTCGTTCTGACCCTGAATATATCTGGCAGTCTTCTTCAGCCAGCGATGAGTTTGAGTCCAAGTTCAGTCTGGTTCCTTTATCCATAGGTACGCTGAAAGCTGCTTTCTTTGCCATGTTGTTTGCGATGCCGTTGGCTATTATGGGCGCGGTATACACAGCTTACTTTATGACCCCTAAATTGCGCGGCGCTGTAAAACCCACCATAGAGATCATGGAGGCCCTGCCTACGGTTATTCTGGGTTTCCTGGCGGGTTTATGGCTGGCGCCTTTTATGGAAAATAACTTACCTGCTGTGTTCTCGCTATTGCTTGGTTTGCCATTGGTCATGTTGCTGACTGCTGTGGGCTGGAAGTTTTTACCTAAGGCCATACGTAACCGTGTACCGCCTGGTTGGGAAGCTGCGATTCTGTTACCTGTTGTATTGTTGTTCGGTTGGTGGATGGTCAACCTGAGCCCCTGGATCGAGATTGCTTTCTTTGACGGCAGCATGCGCCAGTGGTTTACCGAGATGGGCATTACTTACGATCAACGTAACGCTATGGTGGTGGGTGTCGCCATGGGCTTTGCCATTATTCCGACGATTTATTCGATTGCCGAAGATGCGGTTTTCAATGTGCCTCGCCATTTAACTCAGGGCTCACTGGCATTGGGTGCCACCCCCTGGCAAACCGTGCTGGGTGTAGTCATTCCAACGGCCAGTCCGGGAATCTTCTCTGCTGTCATGATCGGTTTTGGCCGTGCAGTAGGTGAGACCATGATCGTGCTGATGGCGACAGGTAATAGCCCGATAGTGAATTTCAATATCTTCGAAGGTATGCGTACGTTGTCTGCCAACATTGCGGTGGAATTGCCAGAGACAGCGGTCGGCAGTTCGCACTTCCGCATCCTGTTCCTGGCGGCACTGGTATTGCTTACGTTCACCTTTATTCTGAACACCATTGCTGAAATCGTACGGCAGCGCTTGCGCCGTCGATACAGCAGCCTGTAAATCGAGGGTTAGAGAAAATGAGACAATGGTTTCGTAGTGGTACTCCCTGGATCTGGTTAACCGGCGGTGCAGTTACTCTTAGCATCATCATGGTGATTGGGGTTCTGGGGCTGATAGCGGTGCGTGGATTAAGTCATTTCTGGCCAGCTGATATCGCTGAAGTACAGGTGCAGAACCTGGAAACAGGCATACCAGCAGTTGTCATGGGTGAGGTAGTTCGTGCTCAGACGATTACTGCAGCGGCTGCCGAAGAAGGCGGTAACCCTGTGCCTGAAGGTGCAGAGTTAATGACTCGTTACCTGTTTAAGCAGGGTAACCGCGATGTCTATGGCCGTGATTTTATCTGGCACTTTGGTAACCTGCTGGGAGAATTTGAATACCCGACCGGTGTTTATGCTATTGAACGCCGTGAGTGGGGCAATTTTTACGGCTACCCGGTAGCTCTGAGTAAAGATGGAGAGGCTTACCTGAATGCCGACAGTGCAGGTTTTCACGATGCAGTGCAGGAAGCGGTAGCCCGGGCTGTACGTTTAAATGATGAGGCCGAAGTAATTGAGCGTCGTGACATCGGGCGCATGAATACGGCTCTGGAGCGACTTCGTTTGCGTGAACGCGAACTGGACCTGAACGAAGTTACAGGCCAGGAGCGGGAAGTTGCTGAAGCTGAAATAGCTGAGACTCGGGCGCAGCTGGATGAAGACTACGCAGAACTGCGAGCTGAGTTGGATATTCTGCAATATGAACGTGGTCGGGATAGCCTGTTGATGCGCACTGCAGATGACCGGGAAGTGAATATTTCACTGGCACAAATCGTAGCTGTTACTCAGCCCAATGACATGTCGGTGTTGGCTAAGTTTGGCGAATACTTCTATCAGGTATGGATATTCCTGACGGGTGAACCGCGTGAAGCCAATACTGAGGGCGGCATATTTCCGGCTATCTTTGGCACCATAACCATGGTCTTTATTATGTCGATTATGGTGACGCCTTTTGGAGTGCTGGCAGCCATTTATCTGCGCGAATATGCTAAACAGGGCCCGGTTACCCGCATGATCCGGATCAGCGTTTATAACCTGGCTGGCGTGCCTTCAATTGTATTTGGTGTATTTGGCTTAGGTTTCTTTGTTTACTATCTGGGCGGCAATATTGATCGCATCTTTTATGAAGCGGCGTTGCCTTCACCTACCTTTGGTACCCCGGGCTTGTTTTGGGCCTCACTCACCCTGGCCTTGTTGACCTTACCTGTGGTGATAGTGTCTACAGAGGAAGGTCTGGCGCGTATCCCAAGTACGGTACGTCAGGGCTCGCTGGCGCTCGGTGCTACTAAGTCTGAGACCTTGTGGCGAGTCGTAGTGCCGTTGGCTACGCCAGGCATGATGACAGGTTTGATTCTGGCGATAGCACGAGCGGCCGGTGAAGTGGCGCCGCTGATGTTGGTCGGGGTAGTGAAATTAGCACCTAACTTGCCGGTGGACGGAGAGTTTCCGTTTATCCATTTAGAGCGCAAGATTATGCATCTGGGTTTTCATATTTTTGATGTTGGCTTCCAGAGCCCCAACGTGGAAGCGGCGCGACCTCTGGTTTATGCCACGGCGCTGACCCTGGTGTTATTGATTGTAATACTCAACCTGACCGCGATAGGCATTCGTAACCGCCTGCGTGAAAAATACCGCAGCGACTCGGATTAACAAAATGAATTCACAGCAGAGTAAAGAAGCAGAAACTATGCAAAATGACGCGAATAAACAAACTAACCCAGGTATTAAAACTCAGGTTAACCTGAATACGTCGGCGTCCGACACAGCGAGTGCGCGGACTAAACTTAAAGTTAATAATCTGCGCCTGGCTTATGGCAAAGATGAAGCTTTAAAAGGCATTGATCTGGTGATACCAGAAAAACGGGTCACGGCATTCATCGGACCCTCAGGTTGTGGTAAGTCGACCCTGTTACGCTGTTTTAACCGCATGAATGATCTGGTTGATAACTGCCATATCAAAGGAGAAATCCTGCTCGATGGCGAAAATATATATGCTCCTAAGGTGGATGTCGCTGAATTACGTCGCCAGATCGGCATGGTATTCCAGAAGCCCAACCCCTTCCCTAAGTCAATATACGAAAACGTGGCTTATGGATTACGACTACAAGGGGTTAATGACCGCCGTACGCTGGATGAAGTAGTGGAAAGTTCATTGCGTGGCGCTGCCCTGTGGGACGAGGTCAAAGATCGTTTGAAAGACAACGCTTTTGGTTTGTCCGGTGGTCAGCAACAGCGTTTGGTAATTGCCCGTGCCATAGCTATAGAGCCAGAGGTGTTGCTGCTGGATGAGCCGGCGTCGGCATTGGATCCAATTTCAACGTTGAAAATTGAAGAGCTAATTAACGATCTGAAAGAAGACTACACTATCGTTATTGTAACTCACAATATGCAACAGGCCGCGCGGGTTTCTGACCAGACGGCATTTTTGTACATGGGCGAATTGATAGAGTTTAGTGAAACCAATACGCTTTTCACGACCCCGGCGAAGAAACAGACCGAAGATTACATTACTGGGCGTTACGGTTAAACCGGCGCGTTAGCGGAGCAACAGAATGGAACATACAAATATTGGTAAGCACATTTCAGAGAAGTTCGATGAGGAGCTGGAGGGGGTGCGTAATGCCGTGTTGTCGATGGGCGGCATGGTCGAGCAACAACTGACGGATGCTCTGAAAGCTATTCAAACTACGGACGTTGAACTGGCTGAAAAAATACTCAGGAAAGATAGTCAGGTGAATGATCTGGAACTGGAAATTGACAGCGCCTGTACTCGTATTATTGCCAAACGCCAGCCCACTGCCAGTGATTTGCGTTTGATTGTAGCGACGTTAAAAACCATAGCTGATTTAGAACGCATTGGTGATGAAGTGAAACGTCTGGCACGGGTGGCACAGGAAACCTTTAACAGTGAGCAGCAGCACTTGCTGGTGAACCTGGAAAACCTGGGCCAGTTGGTGGTTAATATGTTACGTCAGGCGTTGAATGCTTTTGCCCGCATGGACGCAGAAGCAGCACTGGAAGTACACCGTACGGATTCGAGCATAGATCGCCAGTACGAAGCTTTGTTGCGCCAACTGATGACCTACATGATGGAAGACCCGCGCAGTATCCCGAAAATTATGGACGTAGTCTTTTCTGCACGTTCACTGGAGCGTATAGGTGACCGTTGCCAGAACATAGCGGAATACATTATTTTTAATGTACATGGTAAAGATGTCCGCCATACCTCTGCTGATTCGATGGAAGCGACCATCAAAAATAAGCGCTGATTGTGGTAAGGAAGCATGAAGGCCGGAATTTCCGGCCTTCATTCAATTACTGCTGCTTTTCGCTACTCCATGTTTTTTCAGGATCTTCCTCGACATCCAGTTCTTCGTCATGTTTCGCCATATCCCAGGGTAAGGTGCCTGGACTCACCTGCAGGAAAGCCAGATAGTTTTCAAACTGGTTTAATACATCGTCGATAACATCTTTCTCCGGGTAGCCGTAAATATCATAAGCCTGACCGCCCTGACGCAGAAATACTTCGGCAGTAGCAAATTTCTCGCGTGTTTTAGGGCTGCGATGCAGCACTGGATATGCATAATCCGGTAGTGGGTGTTCCCGTAATCTGACTTCGTAAAAGAAATCCAGCTGCCCTTCAAGCTTCACTTCAAGATAGGTGCGCTGGTTGTTCTCATCCCAGATAACGTCGGCAGGCCATTTTTTCTCGACCAGTTTGTCTTTAATTTTAAGCAGGATTGGATGCACCTCCTTTTCAATATACTGCTGGATCTGATCCTGGCGTGGAAAGTCAATCAGTCCAGACAGCCGGGTCTCCCAGGAACCCTTGCCCTGGCCGCTGTTTACGCGGGCTCCTTTAGTATGCGCTTTCAGGCTACCGTGTTGCAGACCCTCTATTCTTAACGCCTGCAGCATACCAAAAGCAGCTATGAGCAGAATCACTGCAAAGGGCAGGGCGCTGGTGACCGAGGCGGTTTGCAGTGCCTCCAGGCCGCCGGCTAACAGCAGTACGGACGCGACGACACCTTCGACAGAAGCCCAGAATACGCGTTGCCACACCGGCGTATTCATGACCCCCCCAGAGGCCAGGGAGTCAACCACGAGAGAGCCTGAATCAGAAGATGTTACGAAGAAAGTGATAATTAATAGCACAGTGAGCATGGAAATGATGGTACTGAATGGCAGCAGGTCATACATACGGAAAAGCGCCACGGCATGATCGGCCTGAACTTCATCAATTAACGAGGTATAACCTTCCACCATAATCAGGTTGAGCGCAGTATCACCAAAGACGCTGAACCATAAAAAAGTAAACATAGTGGGTACAAACATAACCCCAAAAACAAACTGGCGAATAGTACGGCCGCGGCTTATCTTGGCAATAAACAGACCGACAAAGGGTGCCCAGGAAATAGTCCAGCCAAAAATGAACAGGGTCCAGTCACCAATCCAGTCACTGCGCTCATAAGCCTGCAAACTGAAAGTCCGTTCGACGATATTATTCAGATAAGCGCCTGTGTTCTGAAGGAAGGTTTCCAGCAATAAAACACTGGGCCCCACGATAAATACAAAACCCAGCAAAAAAAGTACCAACGTCATGTTGATAATAGACAGGCGCTTAATGCCTTTATCCAGGCCCGCAACCACAGAGGCGATAGCCCCCAGCGTAATGCCGGCAATAAACATGATTTGCACGCCGGTATTTACCGGGACCCCCCATAATGAATTAACCCCAGCGTTGATTTGAGTAACCGACAGACCTAAGGTAGTGGCTATGCCAAACATAGTGCTGAGAATGGCGAAAGTGTCTATGGTATGCCCTAAGGGGCCGTATATTTTATCGCCAATTAACGGGTATAGGGCCGAGCGCATAGAAAGCGGCAAACCGTGACGGAAGGCAAAATAAGCCAGCACCAGACCGGTCAGGCCATAGATGGCCCAGATATGAAAGCCCCAGTGGAAAAAGGATATCTGCATAGCTTGCTGCGCTGAGTCTAATGTTTCAGCGGCTCCTGCCGGCGGGTCGGCATAATGCAGAACCGGCTCGGCGACGCCGAAAAAGAGTAAAGCAATGCCATAGCCAGCGGAGAAGAGCATGGCAAACCAGGCGGGGAAACTGTATTCGGCTTCTGCATGATCAGGCCCTAGTTTGATACGACCCCACTTGGTAAGAGCAATGCTGATAATGAAAACCAGAAAAATAGCCACGGAGAGCATGTAAAACCAACCAAAGGTATCGGTTATGAAGCTCAACGTATCAGCGAAAATTTCGCCGGCTAGTTCAGGGCTGCTGATGGTACCTATAATGATCAGGGCAATAACGGTGATGGCTGGCAGGAAAACAGGCAATAACAATGTAGACTTAGCAGCAGGGGATGCGCGGCTCATGGGCTAACTCCCTAATCATGAAAGAAAAATCAGATAACTTTACAGATGCTAGCAGCTGGCTGGCTGAATACAAGGCACTAAAACAAAGCTGACAATAAGGAAAAGGTACATGTTTCAACTGCGAGTGGTTGATCGTTTAAAGTATTATCTGGAGCGTCAGCTGGCTAAAGGGGCCCTGTATCAATTACTGGTGGTCTGGGTTCTGGTCGCTATTATTTCTGTAATTGGTGGATTGTTGGTGATGTGGGTCCGGGAGCCCGGGCAGACCGCCTCAGAGATTATCTGGTGGTCCTTTTTGCGCTTATCTGATCCCGGTTACCTGGGTGATGACGAAGGCATGTGGCGTCGCTTTATCTCCACTATTCTGACAGTCCTTGGCTATGTGCTTTTCATGGGTACGCTGGTGGCTATTATGACGCAGTGGTTGTTTCGCAAAATGCGCACACTGGAGCAAGGCCTGACCCCGGTTGCTTTGCAACAGCATCTGGTTATTCTTGGCTGGAACTCACGCACTTTGCCCATTGCGACTGAGTTGATGAGCACCCGGGGCGGCGCATATCTGGATATTAAAGGCAAAAAAACCAAACCCAAGCTAGCCATTCTGGCGGATGATATTACGCTGGGGCCGAGCGCTGAGTTATTCAGCAACCAACTGCTGTATAAGCAACGGCGTCGGGTGGTCATGCGTTCAGGATCCATACTGAATCCTGTGCACATGCATCGGGTAGCCGCTGGCAAGGCGCGGGCAGTCATTATTCCCTCGCGTAGTGACTTTGGCGGCAGCCTCTTAAGTGCTGATGCCGAAGTGGTGAAAATCTTGCTATCACTGAATATGCAGGAACATGAGGCGGGACGGCCTGCGGTGGTCGCCGAATTGCAAAGCGTGGACAAAATCCCATTGGCACTGCACTCCTATCATGGCCCTTTGCAACTGGTTGCCAGCGATATTGCGATTGCCCGCATGGTGACTCAAAGCCTGCTCCACCCCGGCGTAGCTGAAGTACTGAATAATCTGCTGGTCGATCCTAAAGGTTGTCAACTGCACCTTGCTCAGCCAGGAATGTTGCAGGGACGTACCTGGAAAGAGGTTGACGGGCATTTTGAGGCAGCGATTCCAATCGGTCTGGTACGCGCAGAAGAAGGGCATTGGGTACCTTTATTGAACCCGGCTCCAGAGACGCGCATTACCGCTCAGGATAAGCTGGTGCTGCTGGCTGATCATAGTCAGGACATTGTGCTGCTCCCACCTAAACATAAAGTTGAAAAGGCATTACCTGAGAGCCTGAAACTCACCAGAAAAGTAGCGAGAAGTGGTAAGCGTATACTGGTCTTAGGATGGAATAACAAAGTTCCGACTTTTGTGCATCAGCTGGCCAGTTTCCGGGAACATGATTTTGAGCTGACTCTGGTTTCTTCTTTGGCGGTGGAGGAGCGGCAATCTTTACTGGTAGACGCAGATATTCGTTATCAGCTGCAACAACTGGATTATACCATTCCTGGTAATATGCAAAAGCTGCAACCAGCAAGCTTCGATACGGTGATTTTATTTGGTAGTGACCGCTTACAGACCGGTGAAGAAGCGGATGCCCGCAGTATAGTGGCGAATCAGTTACTGGACTACTTACTTAAGTCCAGTTCACGTCGGCCGCAGATCCTGCTGGAACTTACCGATCCTAATAACGTGGGTTTCGTACACACAGCAGGTAGTGAAGTGTTACAAACTTCGTCTATGATCAGTCACGTACTGGCTCAGCTGGCGGTTTACCCAGAGTTACGTGCCGTTTACGATGAGTTATTGGCGGCTAACGGTAATAACATGATATTGCTACCTGTCCCTGATGAGTGGTTCGGCGTGCATAGCTTCCGTCAGTTACAGCGGGCAGTCAGTGAGCAGGGCGCTGTTTTACTCGGGCTGAAAGAGGAAAATCAGCCCTTGGCGCTTAATGTTGAACCTGCGAAGGTAATTGATATCGCTCAGGGTCTGCAGCTTGTGATTATGCAGAGTAACCTTGATGGATAGCTAATATATGCAGTGGGGTTATAAGTCAGGCAGAACCGTCGCATCTAAGAAGCCACTCATCGAAGGCGGCGCTGGAACTTCCGCAAAGGGCGCGACAATATGGTAAGCATAAGAATGGAACAAGGCTATAAGGGTTTTATCGAGTGATTAAATTATTGATGGTATCGCTATGTACAGCAATGCTGGCTGCCTGTAGCGGTGAACCAGAACATGATGAAGACGTTGGCGAAGAGCGACGTACCCCTATTGCCGCTTATGAAGTTGTGCCCCGGGACCTGTCACGGCAGGTAACTTTGTCAGCCACGGTAGAGCCACGCATTTTGATTCACCTGAATAGCCGTACTCAAGGCACAGTCCAGCATGTTCACGTTGAAGAAGGCGACGCTGTGGAAGCGGGTCAACTGTTGGCTGAGTTTGATGTTTCCGAACATGCAGTGGAATTACGTCGTGCTGAAGCCAGAGAGCAGGAAGCCCGGCTCGAATACGAGCGAGTGCAGCAGCTACGTGATAGCGACTCTATTAGTGTTGCAGAGCAACAACGTGCTGAAGCAGCGTTTAAAGTCGCTGAAGCAGAACGTGAATTGTGGCAGACACGAATGAATTTTGGACGAATTCTGGCGACTCAGGATGCGGTTGTTGTGGAACGGCATATCGAGCAAGGAGAATCGGTTGAAAACCAGGAGCCCTTATTTGAGCTCGCGGTTATGCGCGAGCTGGTCCTGCGGCCCGGTGTATCAGAACGTGATGTTCGCTATCTGACCGTTGGTCAGCGAGTACCTGTGAGGCTGGATGCCATGCCAGGTGAGTTTATCGAGGGCACGATCCGACGGATTTTTCCTATGGCAGACCGTTCCAGCCGGTTGGTTCAGGTTGAAATTTTACTGCCGGAGAATAGTTTTGAAGAAGGTATTCGACCCGGGTTTCTGGGCCGTATTCCTATGATCATTGATGCTCGACCGAATACTCTTGCAGTGCCCGCCGCAGCTATTGGTGATGGTGACGGCGAGCGTTACATATACCTGATACGGGATGAGCGACTGCATTATCAGTCAGTTGAAACGGGGATCACTCGTGGTCAGTGGACTGAAATTACAGCGGGCATTGAAGCCGAAGATGTGGTGCTGGCGACGAATCCAATAGATATGAGCGAAGGAACCGCCGTGCGCATTGTAAACTGGCGGGGTTGATATGAGTAAGGATAGCAGACGCGGTCTCGCAAGCCTGGCTATTCGCCGGCCCATAGGAACACTGTCAATTGCCTCTGTGATTATTGTACTGGGCCTGTTCTTTGTGCAGCGCTTACCTGTCGATCTGCTTCCGCATATTGAGTATCCGCAAATTACCATAACGGTCAATTACCCAGGGGTAGCACCTGAGGTCATGGAAGAGCAGGTTACCCGGGTGATTGAGCGCAACATGGCGGGCGCAGAGAACCTTGTGCTGCTGGATAGCCGTGCCTCTGAGGGGCGTACCAACGTTAATTTACACTTTGAACTGGGTACTAATCTGGATCTGGCCTTACAGGATGCGGGGCGTCTGCTTGAGTTAGCCCGCACTCAGTTACCTGCGGATATTGAACCGCCACGCCTTTATAAGCGTGACCCTTCGCAGGATCCAGTATGGCAGGCAGGCTTCAGTTCCAGTATACGTTCTGAGGTCGAGGTTCACGACTGGGTTATCAACCAGCTTACTCCACAATTAAATGCCATTAATGGGGTCGCTTCGGTAGAAGCCGCGGGTGGTCAGGAACGGGAAATACAGGTTGTTGTTGATCAGCATCGGCTGCGCGCTTTTGGCATTACCATGAATGATGTGAACGATTTACTGGCCGCAGAAAATGTAGATATAGCCGGTGGCTGGATGACTTCGGAAACTTTTGATGTGATGGCCAAAACAGACGGCATGCTGACTTCAGCTGAGGATGTTCGAAACCTGCTGTTGACGGTACCAGACAGCGAGCAGCGTATAAGATTAAGTGAAGTCGCAGAGGTTGAAGACGGTCATCGCGAGCAGCGTTTATTTGCGCGACTGAATGGTACCCCGGCGGTTCAAGTGTCGGTGACTAAGCAGCCTGAATCCAATACTGTGGATGTGGTAGAGCAGGTGCAGGCGGTCATGGCGCAGCTAGAACGTTCAGGTTTTTTACCGGAGGATATTGAATATCAGGCTATTGATGACCCTGCCTATTTCATTCGTGGCGCTATCACCAGTGTGGGTACGGCTGCTTTATTGGGTGGGTTGCTTGCCATGCTCATGGTGTTCTTATTCCTCGGGAGTCTGCGCAAAAGTTTTGTAATAGGGCTGTCTATTCCTATTGCGATTATGGCGACTTTTAGTCTGATGGGATTAAGTGGCCTGACATTGAATGTTATCAGTTTAGGGGGGCTGGCGTTAGGTGTGGGGCTGCTGCTGGATAACGCTATTGTCATGCTGGAAAATATATTCCGCCATAAAGAACAGCTGGGTAAAAGCGCGGATGAATCAGCACATGCGGGCGCGCGCGAGGTGACTTCGGCGATCACTGCCGGTACGTTGACTAACTTAGCGGCGGTGTTGCCTTTTCTGCTGATTACAGGTTACGCGGCAATGATATTCCGTGAACTGATTTTAACCATTTCATTCGCCATTCTTGCAACCCTGGCTGCGGCTTTGACCGTAGTGCCTATGCTGGCTGCGTTGCTAGCGCGTATTAAATGGCAAAGTGGGCTATCGGAGTCGCGGTTAATACGTGGCTTTGATCAGATTATTGATGTTGTTCGTCATGGTTATGTTAAAGCGCTTAAACCGGTATTACGCTTTCATTATATGACTATTCTGGTAGCTGCTTTGGCAGTGTTTGGCATTATTCGTATTGGTGGTGAGTTAGGTAACGAGTTTCTACCTCAGGTAGACGATGGTGGTGTTGGTGTTCGGCTTAGCCTGCCCAGCGGCACGCCTCCAGATGAGACTGACAGGGCCGCGCGGCAGATTGAAGAAGTGATTATGCAAATGCCTTATGTAGAATCTGTTTTCGCTCTGGTGGGAGGGCACCTGGGAGGTGGTATTGTCAATCCACGACCAGGCACCAGTAATTTGAGAATCCAATTGGAACCTGCCTCTCAGCGCCCTGATATGAGCGCAGGCAGATGGGTTAATGAAGCGCAGTCGCGTCTGGATGAGTTGGATTTACCTGGTGCCCGTATCAGCGTGCGGCCGCCGTCTATTTCCGGTCTGCAATTCAGTCCGGGTGGCAGCGATTTTTCAATCAGCATTGTCGGCGAAGATTTAATGGGATTACGTCATACCGCCAGGGACGTAGCGGCCAGGCTGCAGGGCATTGAAGGTCTGGAAGGCGTTGAAGTCGGGCGGGAAGATCAAAGCCCGCTGATGCGTATTTTGGTGGATCGTGAACGCGCGGCTGACCTGGGGTTACGGGTTTCTGAAGTAGGGCGAGCCGTTCGTGATGCTGTGGATGGCGCTGTGCCAACCCGCTTTATCGATGGTTCTTACGAGTATGACATTCGGGTACGTTTGCCGCGCGATCAGGTCGCCGACGAAGAAGTACTGGGTAATCTGATTCTGTTTCGGGTGCAGGGCGAACCTGTTTTGCTGCGCGATGTGGCCGAATTTCAACTGGGCGAGGGACCCGCTCATATTGAACGTGAAAATCAGAATCGGGTAGTGCGTATTAACGGCGATATTAATACGGAAGCTTCTGACGTCGGTACTATCATGGCGGAAGTGGAGCGGCGCATGGCCGATTTTGATTTACCAGAAGATTTCAGTCTCATTTATTCTGGCCAGTGGGAAACTATTCAGGAAACCAATCAGGAACTGCAAACCGTCGTTCTGTTGGCGCTGTTTCTGGTATTTGTGGTATTGGCAGTACAATACGAACGTCTGAGCAACCCACTGGTTATTCTGACCGCCGCGCCTCTGTCGCTGCTAGGTGTGGTGGGCATTCTGGGGTTAACCGGTACAGCCATGTCTGCGCCAGTACTAATAGGCGTCGTACTACTGATCGGCATAGTAGTCAACAACGCTATTTTACTGGTCGAGTACATAGAAGTGGGTCGTCGTGAACAGGGCCTGAGCGTTTATGACGCTGTATTAGGAGCCGCCAGTGTGCGTCTGCGGCCAATTTTGATGACTACATTAACCACCGTACTGGGCATGTTGCCATTGGCTATTGGGCTGGGTCAGGGGGCGGAAATTATGCACCCACTGGCACTGGCTGTGGTGGGCGGACTGAGCGTGTCTATGTTTTTGACCCTGTTCTTAGTCCCCGCGTTTTATATGATAGTCAGTGGCATTGCGGAACGCATTAAGGCCTTACTTACTGGGCAAAAAGATACTGGGCAAAAGGCATAAAAAAAGGTCGGTTTACACCGACCTTTTATGAATCTCTTAGCGTGCAAGCCAGAGTGTCCTTTAGATTATAAAGGAGTGACGTTCTCGGCTTGAGGGCCTTTTTGACCTTGAGTCACAGAGAACTGCACCTTTTGGCCTTCAGCTAGTGAACGGAAACCGTCCGCATTGATAGCGCTAAAGTGAACGAATACGTCCGGACCTTCTGCGCGCTCAAGAAAACCAAAACCTTTAGATTCGTTGAACCATTTTACGGTGCCAGTGATGACTTCAGACATAACTTATCCTGATTTTTAACTATTAAATTGCATAGCCTTTCGGCTGATTATCGCTGGAAGCAGCAAGGACTTATGTGGAACAGGACGAGATTCTACCAAACGGGGAAGGTCGTACGTGTCTATAAATTCGAGCTGATATTCAAGCTTCTATCAGTATACATCTGAATAGCAGGGGGTCAAATTAATTTGTATATCTATATGCAGATTCTTCAGGTGAAGCCTTTACTGAGCTGCTTTATACTGGACTCAATTATGTAGGCTATTAATTCCATCAGGAGTAAATAATGAGGCATTTGAGAAGCGCACAGCGGCAGGCTGATTTGATTGGGCAAACCGATATGTTACGGGTGCCTTCATTGTCTGCACTGAGTGGTTGCGATATTTTTCTGAAATGCGAATTTCAGAATCCTGGAGGTTCGATTAAGGATAGAGCGGCCTTGCAGATGGTTACCGACGCTATGCAGGATGGAGCTTTAAAGCCGGGCATGACGATTGTCGAGGGAACCGCCGGCAATACTGGCATCGGCCTGGCCGTGGTGGCCCGTTCACTGGGCCTGGATTTGCTGGTTGTTATGCCAAATGACCAGACGGCTGAGAAAACCCGCATGATAGAGATGCACGGAGCGCGCCTGAAGGCTGTTGATCCGGTGCCTTTTAAAAATGAAAACCACTTTTATCATACGGCGCGGCGACTGGCTGAGGAAAATGCTGCTTACTGGTGGGCTAATCAGTTTGAGAATACCAGCAATATGCGTGCGCATTACCTGCATACAGGGCCGGAAATCTGGCAACAGATGGAGCAGAATATCGACATTCTGGTATCGGTATCCGGCACTGGCGGCACCATCGCTGGCAACTCTCGTTTTTTGAAAGAGCAGAACCCTGAACTGGAAGTCTGGCTGGCAGACCCTGATGGCTCCGGTAGTTATCATTTTCTTAAAACCGGCGAATATAAAGCGGAAGGGGGTTCAATGACCGAGGGCATTGGCATCATGCGCCGGGTAGAGAATTTCCGTCAGGCAAAAATAGATTATGCGCTGAACCTGCCGGATCAGGATCTGGTGAGCATTGCTGAATATGTACGTAAGCAGGATGGCATTGTATTGGGGAGTAGTTCAGCTTTGAATCTGGCCGCCGCTTATTTTGCCGCGCTGCAGCGTGGTCCAGGCAAACGCATTGTTACTTTTGCCTGTGATCTGGGGGAGCGTTCGGCATCTAAATTGTATAATGACCAGTATTTAAAGAGTCGGGACTTAAATCCGGAAGCCGAAGCGATCGACAGTCTTAGTGCACGTTATCGTGCCGCTGAAGGGCAGGTGCTTCAGGTTACCCGAGACTACAGTAGTTAACAGACAGCAGCGGTGTCAAAACTGAGCTGCATTTTGTAACCATCACTGCCGTCTTCATAGTAGTTCGGCAGTAACTCGGTCACTTCAAATCCGTGTCGGTGGTAAAGTCTCACGGCGGCCTGGTTGTCGCACTTTACTTCAAGTCTGACGCCTGACTTACGCTCTTCTTGAGCCTTCCGCAAAATATGCCTGAGCAGTTGCTGGCCTATGCCTTGTCCGCGGCAGTTTTCGCTGATAGCCATAGAGTAGAGGCGCCAGTACTGGCTATTCTGACGATGCAGAACAATAGCATAACCAGCGAGTTGTTCGCCGTTCAGTGCCAGCAGGCAATAGGCAGACGGGCTTTTGAGGAGTCGGCGAAAGCTGCGCATACCTATCTGGTCATAACTAAAGCTTTGTTGTTCCAGCTGATGCAGAGCACTGGCGTCAGTCACCAGCGCTTCCCGTAGAGTGATCATTAACGTTCCAGTCGGCGCACAAAATCAGCCATGATAATACGATAAAGTTCGTCACTCAGGTGCTGATCTTCCACCCCTTCATCAATGGAAGGGTTGTCATTGATTTCGATAATAACAGGGCCTTTAGCGGTTTCTTTCATATCAACACCATAGAGGCCGTCCCCAATCAGGCGGGTAGCCTGCAGAGCGACTTTGATGACCTCTTTAGGTACCTGGTGCACGCCCATGCAGGCAAAGTCACCACTGCGATTTTTCACGCTTTCGCTGTGGTTATAAATCTGCCAATGATTGCGCGCCATGAAGTATTTACAGGCATATATAGCCCTGTTGTTAAGTACGCCGATACGCCAATCAAAATCAGTCGACAAAAATTCCTGCGCTAACAGAATAGTTGATGTCTGAAACAGCTTATTGGCGGTATCTTTCAGTTCGGTCTCGTTGCTGGCTTTTTCTACGCCAATAGAGAATGAGCCGTCTGGAATTTTGAGCACCACCGGATACCCCAGGCGTTCTCCAATAGCCGCGTAGTCAATGCTGTCACTACTGATGAGAAGCTCAGCACGGGGCATAGGCACGTTGTGTTTTTCCAGCAGTTCATGCAGAAACACTTTATTGGCACATTTTAAGATAGCGTCCGGGTCGTCTATGACTACCATGCCGTTGGCTTCTGCTTTTTTGGCAAAGCGGTAGGTATGATGATTAATGCGTGTGGTTTCACGAATAAAAAGCGCATCAAACTCAAGTAGCCGACTGTAATCTTTGGCAGTAATGAGTTCTGCGTCCATATCGTTGGCGCGTGCTGCCTGAATGAATTTTTGCAGCGCTTTTTTATCGCTGGTTGGAATGTGTTCGTCCGGATCATGCAAGATAGCCAGGTCATACCGGTATTCTTTGCGCGCGCGGGCTTTACGCCATACTCGTTTACTGAAATTATCCAGAGCGTTGGCGAACAGAGTTTGCTCGGCGTCATCGAGTTGTGGCAGTGCACGGTTTTGCAGGTCTTTGATCTGCCAGTCCTCATTGCGCTGGAAGGTCACCTGTAAAACTGGACAGGGATAAGCTTCAAAGAGCTGGCGCGCAAGCAGCGACAGTTCACTTTCCTGAGTCTGGCCGAAGCAAATCAGAATCTGCAACTCAGTTGCATCTGACTGGCCGATTTTAGCTGCATACTTGTTCAGCTGACGGGTCATGTCACGCAAAAACAGCTGGTAATGCGGTAAGTTGGTTAAGTCATTCATCGCGCTGGCGGCCGGCAGTGCCCGCTGACCACGGGCCTCAGCCAGCAAACTGACATAATAACCAGTAGACAAATAGGATAAATCAGCACACAGGTTGATAATAGTGCCGCGATGACGGGCACCAGATTGCTGCATATATTCCTGAGCACTCATCACTGCCTGGCTTGGGTGGTAGGGTTGCCAGTCAGATAAATCATCCAGAATAATTAGAGCGGTATTGCGCATTGGTGCCTCAGCTTGAAAGACTAAGCTTAGTTGAACTAAAAGGGGCGAAAACCCGTAGGTTACCCCCATACTAACCAGTATAATGGCGCACATTTCATTAAAAGGACAACAGAATAATGAAGTATCAGGGCAGAGATGATTTCAAGCATAGTGAAGTCGGTAAAATCGGGGTATTGATTACCAATCTGGGCACTCCACAAGCCCCTACAGCAAAGGCATTACGGACTTATCTGGCGCAGTTTCTGAGCGATCCCAGAGTCGTAGAAGTACCCCGTTTGTTGTGGCGTATCATCCTGCATGGAGTGATACTGCGTATACGTCCTGCGCGTTCGGCCGCGGCATATAAAACCGTGTGGACAGACAAGGGCTCGCCGCTGGCTTTTCATACCCAGGCTCAGTGTGAAGCCTTAGCGGAAAGTTTGCATAAACATTACGGTGATGACGTAGTGGTAGACTACGCAATGCGTTATGGTAAACCCGCGGTAAGCGATGCCATTGAGCGTCTGATGCAGGCTGGCGTACGTAAATTAGCGGTGTTGCCTCTGTATCCTCAGTATTCAGGTTCAACCAGCGGTTCTACTTTTGATGCCATAGCTGATGACTTTACTCAACGCCGCTGGCTACCAGATTTTCGTTTTATCAGTCATTACCATGATTACCCGGCTTATATTGCAGCTGTGGCTGAGAAAATAAAGGCGCATTGGGACAAGCACGGGCGCACCGATAAGCTGATGTTCTCTTATCATGGAGTACCCAAGAAGTATCTGCTTAAAGGCGACCCCTACCATTGCGAATGTTATAAAACGACCCGGCTGGTTGCAGAATATCTGAATTTAGCTAAAGATGAGTACATGACAACTTTTCAGTCGCGTTTTGGTCGTGAACCCTGGTTACAGCCCTACACCGATGAAACCCTGAAAAGCTTGCCTGGCAAAGGCGTGAAGTCAGTACAGATGGTCTGCCCTGGATTTTCCTCCGACTGTCTGGAGACCATTGAAGAAATTGGTGAAGAGAACCGTGAATACTTTATGGAAAGTGGCGGTGAAGATTATCAGTACATTGAGTGTCTGAATGCGGATGCAGCTCACATAGAAATGATGACCCAGCTATTGCTGGAAAATATGCAAGGCTGGCAGGCTCAGAAAGCGGCTGAAGCACAACAAACGGAAACCCTGGCTAAAGAGCTGGGGGCGAAGCAATAATAAGGGAAGGATCATGCTGACAATGCTGGCGCGCTTTTTAAAAGCGCTAAATTCTGAAGCAGGACCCTGGGCAATAGCCTGGGCTTTTGTGCTGGGTATGATTATGGGGTTAACGCCTTTAATCAGCCTGCATAATTTAATTATTCTGTTTTTGGCGCTTTCCCTGAGAATTAATTTTGCCGGTTTTTTACTGGCTTTCTTATTCTTCTCTGGCCTGGCTTATCTGTTTGATCCTATCGCTGATTATATCGGCGAGTCTTTGTTGCAGGCGGAAGCACTGGCGCCACTGTGGTACAGCCTCTATGAAATGCCGGTCGCCCGTTTGTTCCAGTTTAATCACACTATTACTTTAGGCAGCCTGGTCTTTGCGTTGCTGATTTCCCCTCTATGGCTGTATGCCAGTTATTATCTGGTGGTTAACTATCGTACGCGGGTTAAGGCCTGGTTTGTGAAGCTGAAAATTGTGCAGGGCCTGAAGGGCAGTAAGTTCTACGGCATTTACCAGCGTGTGGATGGTTTTCGTCGGGGGACCTCGCTATGAATAAGATTATTCGCTGGCCCGGCCTTATTACCTTCGTCGCCATTGTAGGCGGCCTGGTTGCTATTGTGTTGTTATTTACTGAACCCTTATTGCGTTGGGGGTTGGGTACTGGTTTGACTCGGGCGAATGGTGCTGAAGTTAATATTAATGAGCTGGATCTGCGTTGGTCGCCTTTTGCGATTGAATTGCGCGATGTGCAATTTACCGATCCGGATACTCCAGAGCTTAATCGCTTACAAGCAGATCGCATTAGTTTTGGCATGAGTCTGGGCGAAGCTATAGTCGGGCGTATTCATATCCATGAGCTGACAGCGACTGGAATTGCTATGGGCGTCGAACGGGACAGCCCGGGCCGGGTTCGGACGGACTATATTGCTGAGCGTGAAGCCGAGCGTGATGGGCCAGGCTGGCGCGAGCGCATCGCTGATTTGGATATCAGCTTACCGTCTACAGACGAATTACTGGCACGTAGTGAGATACGTACTCCCCAGGTCGTAGATGAAGTTACTGAACGCACCCGGACAACACGGGATGAGGTCAGTAACAGACGGGACGATTTGCCCAGCTCAGAGCGTGTGCAGGAATATGAAGAGCGGCTGCGCGAGTTACGTGAAAAACGCCCTCGCAGCCTGGAAGATTTTGAACTGGCACGACAGGAGCTAACGCAGCTGCGAGATGATATCCGCTCTGATCGCGATGCCGCGGTGGCGTTTCGCGATAGTGTAGATGAAGCGCAATCGCAGTTGCGCAGTGATTTGGACAACCTGCGCCAGGCACCGACCGATGATATTCAGAGGGTCAGCCGCTTGCTGGCAATGGACAGTGATGCTCTTAGTGATCTGACCGGCATATTTTTTGGTCCTCAGGTTCAGCAATGGACAGATTATATTCTGATCGCCTACGATTTTGTCGGCCCTATGCTGCAGCAGTTTGCCGAAGATGAAGAGCAGCCCAGCCGCTGGGAAGGTCGTTACATAGACTTTGACCGCGAGAATCGCCCCAGCTTTTTGATCGACCTGGCTCATACGGAAATCACCTTTGCTGAAACCAGCCTGGATATACGTTGGGACAATATTACCTGGCAGCATGAACGATTAGGCGAATCAACAACCTATCGGGTAGCGGCCAGTGCCAGTCCTTACTGGCAAAGCCTGAGTGCTGATGGCGACTTCTTTATTGATGAAGCGATCGAATTCAGTGGTAATCAGGAGTGGTCACTACAGGGCGCTGAACTGGCAGCACAGACTTTGCTTGAACAATCTGATCTGACAGCCCGTATGACGGGAGCCATGCTCAATAGTGAAGGCCGTATTTCTTTATCTGAAGGTGCTTTTAGTGGCGGTGGCGGCATTCAGCTCAGCGAAGTCGGACTGAGTGCTGAAGGCGACCGAACCTGGGTTCGTATGATGAATGATGCGTTAAGCCAGATTCAGTCTTTTGATATGGATGTTGGCATACGGGGTCGAATGGGTTCGCCGCGACTGAGTCTGAGTTCAGATTTGGATAATCAACTGTCGGCGGCTTTCAGTGGGGTTATGCAGGAAGCTGCTGATGAGCGCATGGCTGAAGTCCGGGCTCGTTTACAGAGTGAAGTGGATGCAGCGTTAACGGATGTGCAGCCACGCCTGGATCAGGTGAATGAGTGGCGCGAACTGGCGGAAAACCGTGAAGGTGCGCTGCAGAACCTGCTTGACGAGGAAGTTGAGAACCTGCAGGACAGCGCTCGGGAAGCATTGGAAAACCGTTTGCGTGATGCGATTCGTGGCCATTTAGGGCGAGGTTAATCAGGTAGAGGTCAAGCAGCAAATAGTGGAGCAATGTCCGCATGTTCAGAAGCGGACATTGCTTTAGTTAACAGTCGATATTTATTGCAGGAATTCTTTCAGCTCCTGTGCCCGGCTTTCAATGCTCATGATGCCATCCAGATGTCCCCAACTCCCTTCAATTTCCAGATATTGACTCTCTTTACCTAATTCCTGCAACAGCTCATGAGCTTTGCGTGCCATTGCCGGTCGCAATAGCAGGTCATTAGTGGCCGGCATGAAAAGGCTTCGGGCTTGAATAGGTTCCAGCCCGCTACGCAAGTCTTCTTGCATACCAGCGATAAATAACTGATTGGCACGTACCAGATAGAGAACATGGTTAGCATCCGCATATAGCGCGCGCTCTGCCGCCCGTTCGCGCAACCAGTTCACCTCACTGTGATAGCTCTGTATATTGTGCAGAGGCCCTTCAGCCAGGGTCTCGTGATCAGGGAAAGTAGCGTTGATAATATCCGGGTGCATGGCCTGCAAACTGATTTGCATCAGCGCTTGTTGCAAGCCATTAAGTGGTGTTTCGGCGTCATAATAGTCACCTTTATTCCAGTTGGGGTCGGCCAGAATCGGCTCAGCCCATTGCTGCAAATTGAGCACTGTCCAGGGGTCGGCCTGGGCCATGCCAATAACAGACACCATACGTTCCACTTTTTCCGGGTAGGCGGCCGCCCAGTCAATGGCCTGCAAGGAGCCCATGGAAGCGCCAATTACTGCATGCAGGTTTTCAATGCCCAGCTCATCCAGCAGTGCTTTCTGTACATTGACAAAATCACGAATGGTGACAACAGGGAAGTCCAGCCCATAGGGCGCGTTGGTTTCTGGGTTTATTGTGGCAGGCCCCGTAGTGATAACTTTAGGATTATGCGGTTCCTGATTGACCAGAGTGTCGACACTAATGACGTAGAATCGGTCAGTGTCGATAGCTTTTCCCGGACCTACAATAGCGTCCCAGTAACCAATAGCTCCGTCGGCTTCGTACTGACCGGCGACATGGCTGTTACCGGAAAAGAAATGGGTGATTAAAATGACATTGTCCCGCGCTTCGTTAAGTTCACCGTAGGCTTGCCAGCCAACTTTAACCTCGGCCAGTGTCTGACCATTAAATAACTCGAAATCCTGGGTGGTGAAGCTGCGTTTTTCTACCCATTCTGCATGGAGAGAAAAGCTCATGAAGAGCAACATAAGTCCTGCGGTTAAGCCGCTTTTCAAGTTGATAGTCATGTTGTTTTTCCTTGCTCGATTAAATAGTTGATGTACTGATCACGGAGCTTATTTTTGAGTAATTTGCCGGTGCCAGTGTGGGGTAACTGGTCGACAAATATAATGTCATCGGGGGTCCACCATTTGGCAATTTTGCCTTTGAGAAAGTCATACAGACTTTGCTTATCGGCTTCATAGCCGGGGTTGGTAATTATCAGTAGCAGAGGGCGTTCATCCCACTTGGGATGCTTCACACCAATGACACAGCTTTCGTTAACCATAGGATGCTGGCTGGCAAGGTCTTCGATTTCCAGCGAACTTATCCATTCACCGCCGCTTTTTATGACATCTTTTTTGCGATCGACAACGCGCATGTAGCCTTGTGGGTTGATCACGGCAATGTCACCAGTGGCAAGCCAGCCATCAGGAAAAGAGCTCAGGTCTTCGTGCTTGAAGTACTGACTGCAAATCCAGGGACCCCGTACGCGAAGTTCACCACTGCTTTCACCATCATGAGGCAGTGGCTGATTTTCAGCATCGAAAATGTCCATTTCGACACCAAAAGCGGCGCGGCCGGCTGTGGTTTGCAATTCAAAACGCTGTTCCAGAGGCAGTGCCATGATATCCGCTGTTGGTGGGGTAGAGGTTGCCAGAGGTCCGGTTTCTGTCATGCCCCAGATAGGTTGCCAGTACACGTTATAATATTCATGGTAAGCCCTCACCAACCCCATAGGCGAGGCAGCACCGCCAACACAGACTCTTTGCAACGGAACATCAGTAATCCCTTTATTCTGCAGGTAATTGTGCAATGTTAACCAAACGGTGGGTACGCCAAGGCCGATATCCACCTTATGCTCGCGTATTAACTCCCAGACCGCATCCCCCTGCATGCCACTACCGGGCAAGACCAATTTGCAGCCCGCCAGGGGTGCCGCATAAGGCGCACCCCAGGCGCCAGCATGGTACATAGCAACCATAGGCATAAGTACGCTGTGGCTACGCAGCCCAAGCAAACTCTCAGACACGGTCGCCTGGGCATGCAAGACCATAGCCCGGTGAGAATATAAAACCCCTTTTGGATTGCCGGTCGTCCCCGATGTATAGCAGAGCAGGGCCGCCTGGTTTTCGTCAAATTCTGGCCAGGCATAGGTGTCACTGTACCCCGCAATTAAATCTTCATAACAATGCACGTCAGGCAAGCTGGTTTCTGGCATGTGCTGACGATCGGTTAACACTATGTAGCCTTTGACGTGAGGCAATTGGGGGGCTATGTGTTCAAGCATACCTACGAAATCAAGGTCGACAAACACATAGCTGTCGTCTGCGTGTTGAATAATATATTCAATCTGTTCGCTGAAAAGTCGTGGATTCACTGTGTGCAGCACTGCACCGTAGCCGCTGACACCATAATAGAGTTCGACGTGACGGTAGGTGTTCCAGGCCAGACTGGCAATACAGTCGCCCTGGCGAACGCCTAAGTCCTGTAGAGCACGGGCAAGCTGCGCACTGCGCTTCCAGGTGGCGGCATAGGTAGTGCTGTGAATATCGCCTTCCTGCCGCCGACTGATAATTTGCTGTTGCGGATAGTTAGTCGCGGCATGGCGTAGTAAGTCGATAATACGCAAAGGGGTGTCCATCATGAGTGCTTGCATAATCGTCTCCTAAAACAGGTTAAATAAAGCAATGGCCATCGCCAGGCCGACCAGCGGCACGACCACAGTGACACAAGCTACAGGCCCATAGGCCGCACTGTGTTTTTCGCCACAGATAGCGCGAATAGTGGTTACTACGTAGCCGTTATGAGGCAAGGAGTCTAAGGCGCCTGAGGAGATGGAGACAATACGATGCAACTCATCGGGATGTACTCCCGCGTCCAGATAGTGAGGTCCGATTTCCGGCAGAGCAATGGCCTGGCCCCCAGAGGCAGAGCCTGTTAAACCGGCAATCACGCTAACGGCAATGGCAGCGCCCACAAGCTCGTTACCCGGAATAGAGGTCATCGCCAGTACGGCGGCTTCAAAACCCGGTGTCACCCTGGCGACTGAGCCAAAACCCACTACCGCAGCGGTATTGCCTATCGCAATCAGTGCCCCGGTAGTGGCTTCGCCCATGGCATTCTGGATATCGTTAAAGAATTTCCAGTTGATAATGCAAATGGTGAGTACCCCACCGAGTAAAGCGACTATCAATGCCATTTGCTGAAGCTGTTGATGAAAGGTGAAGGACAATCCAAGCACTACAAAAAGCGGAATAATACCTGTTATCGGATGCGGACGGCGGCGGTTAACCAGCACTGGGTCGCCTGCTCTTTCTTCAAAATGCTCACCACTGGCTACTGCCTTCAGGATCATTTTGCGCAGCCACCAGTAGCCCACAATCGCCATGAAAATAGCAACCACCAGGCTGACTTCCCAGGCAGCATAAGGTGAGGTGCCTAAATAGGCGATAGGTATCCAGTTCTGAATTTCAGGCGAACCGGCTGAGGTCATAGTGAAAGTAACAGAGCCAAACGCCAGTGCCGCGGGTATAAAACGGCGCGGTAAGTTAGCATCTTTAAACAGGCTCAGTGCCATTGGGTAAACCGAGAAGGCCACCACGAATACACTGACGCCCCCGTAAGTTAAGATGGCGCAGGCCATGACGACTGCCAGAACTGCGTTTTTCATACCAATACGTTTTACAATCCAGTCAGCCACGCTGTCAGCTGCCCCGGTATCTTCCATGAATTTACCGAACATAGAGCCCAGTAAGAACATAAAGAACCAGGCGGCGACAAAGCTGGCAAACCCGTCCATGTAGTTTTCTACAAAATTAATATCACCCTGAAATACCGGGATGCCACTGGTCAGAGCGACCAGCAAGGCACATACAGGGGCGCTGATAAATAAATTCCATCCGCGCAGTGTCATTACAATCAGCAACACCAGGCCACCGACCAGTCCTATTATGCTTATCATGCATTACCTCGTAAGCGCATTAAGTGATTAACTGTCCTGCCATGACGTTAAGAGCACCGAACTACATTGTGCGGCAAGCTTGAAAATGACCCTATAGTACTATCGTACAGATCACAAACTGATAACATTCCGCTACAGTGTGTTGGCCATGACTAATTAATTGAGTACCAGACAGCAGAATCTGGACATCTAATAATTTGAGGAACAACACATGAAAAAGCAGACTTTTAAACACTCACTCTGTGCGCTCGCCGTCAGTGCGGTGTGCGCAGGTCTAAGCACTTCCGCCCTGGCACAGCAAAACGATGAAGTTGAAGCTGAAGACGAGGGACGGTTGGAGCGGATTCAGGTAACAGCGCGACGTTCGGTCGAAAATCTGCAGGAAGTGCCGGTAGCCGTAAGTTCTTTCAGTGAAGACGACATGCAGCGCGTGGGCATGGATGATATTACTGAACTACAACAGCGGGTACCCAATACGACTTTGCAGGTGAGTCGGGGGACAAACTCAACCTTAACCGCCTACATCCGCGGTATAGGCCAGCAGGATCCGCTGTGGGGTTTTGAACCTGGTGTCGGTGTATATATTGATGATGTATATATCGCTCGCCCTCAGGGGGCGGTATTGGAAGTGTTTGATGTTGAACGGGTAGAAGTCCTGCGAGGACCCCAGGGGACCCTATACGGCAAGAACACCATTGGCGGCGCCATGAAATACGTCACTAAGCCGCTGTCAGGAATGAACGAGCTGAGCGTGCGGGGCGCTATTGGCTCCTATAATCAACGTGATCTTAAAGTGTCAGGACAAACTGCGCTAACCGATGATTTTTATGTTGGCGCTGCTTTTGCGACGATGAACCGGGACGGTTACGGCGAATTTATTAATACTGGCGATGATAATTACAACAAAGAACTAATGACCGGTCGGGTAAGTGCCCAATGGACACCAACTCAGGATCTGACATTCCGTTTTTCCGCCGATAAAACCGAAGACAGCTCCAATTCGCGTGGTGGTTACCGTTTGACCACCAGTCAGGTAACCGGAGAAGAACCTCTGGACAGTGTTTATGATTCGCAAACTGCGATGCCTGTGCGCAATCGGGTAGAAACCGAAGGTTTGTCTTTATCCGTAGACTGGGAGCTGGATGAAAGCTGGACGGTCCGTTCAATAACGGCTTATCGGGAAGGTTATACGGATACTAATATTGACTTTGATTCCACTGCTGAGCCTACGCTCAATGTGCCCGCTATTTATGAGGATGACCAGTTCACTCAGGAGTTCCAGCTCAATTACCGGAGTATGAACTTCGATTTCGTCAGTGGCCTTTATTTCTATGAAGGGGAAGCGTGCGGACTCTTTGGCACCATTCTGGGTGGCCTGGGGGTTACCGTTGAAAACAGTGGCTGTGTTGATACTTCAAGTCAGGCTGTGTTTGGGCAGGGTACCTATCGATTTACTGACCAGTGGTCTTTAACTCTGGGGGGACGTTATACCCAGGATGATAAAGACGCTAATGTTTATCGCGCACTCTATGCAGGTATAAAATACCCAGATGACGAAGCTCCGCTGTTGGCAGTGAACTCTGACTTCGAAACACAAGCGGACTGGAGTCGATTCTCTCCGCATGCCAGCGTGCAGTATAAAGCTACTCGTGATCTCATGTATTACGCCAGTTATAGCAATGGTTTTAAATCTGGCGGGGTCGACATGCGTGCGGATCAAAGCCTGAATCCGGATGCGGACCAGCCGTATGATCCTGAGATTGTTGACACCTTCGAAGTCGGTTTGAAAAGCGAACTCTTTGACCGCCGTGTGCGCTTGAATGCGGCGCTGTTTTATTCTGACTACCAGGATATGCAGGTTACCGTGCAACGGGCAGTGGACGCCGGGGTTGCTTCGCAGGTCCTGAATGCGGCAGATGCAACTATTCAGGGGTTTGAGATTGAGTCAATCCTGTCAGTTACTGACAGCCTGTCGTTGAATGCAACTGTGGGTTATGTGGATGCAGAATTTGATGAGGTGGCTTTTTTCAATCCGGAAACTGGCCAGGTAGAAGATGTTTCGGACCTCTGGTCATTTGCAAATACACCAAAATGGAGCGCTAATCTGGGTTTCACTCAGGAGCTTCGTTCAGCCTGGGGGGATCTGGTTTGGTCGGGTAACCTGTCGTACCGCAGTGCAACACAGATTTTCGAGGTGCCTTCTATGCTCGATATGGGCGGCTACAGTCTGGCCAATACCAGTCTGGTTTGGTACTCAGATGATGGCCATTGGAACGCCGGTCTGCACATAAAAAATCTGTTTGATAAAGAACATCGTCTTTCTGGTTATAACTTTGCTGCACCACGAGATGCTGATGGCAACGTGGTTGGAGCAGGCCTCGGCGGTGAAGATACTATTGTCGGCTACTACGGTGCGCCACGGACGATATCTCTGACTGTAGGTTATCGTTTTTAACTGACTCCGCGTATTGCTATTGGTGTTAGTTTAGCCACCTGTTGCAGCTATGCGCAGGTGGCTTTTTTTATCCGCTTAAGGTACAAACGATGGCAGGAATTAACGGGATGCAAAAAATGGCACGAGCAATTATAGCTGATGATCACCCTTTGTTTCGGGCTGCCTTACGCCAGGCTTTAAGCAGCAGTCTGGACAGTGGGATTTTAGAAGTTGCCAGTTTTTCGCAACTGGAAAGTTTGTTACATGAAGCCCCTCAGGTCGAGTTAGTTTTTCTGGATCTTAATATGCCAGGTAATCAGGGTTTGACCGGACTGACTGCAATTCGCAATCAGTTTCCTGACGTACTGGTGGTAGTGGTTTCGGCGAACGAACAGCTGGATGTTATCCAGCGCGCGCTGGATTTTGGTGCCAGTGCGTATATTCCGAAGTCTGTGCCGCTGGAGTCGCTAAAGCTGGCCGTGGAAACTGTGTTAGCTGGAGATACCTGGATTCCTCCTCACTTGACGGATGCGGTAAAGGCTGGGCAGCAGAGTGAGAAACAGAGTGAGGAACAGAATTTTGCACGTCAGCTGGAACAGCTGACACCGCAACAGTTTAAGGTTTTGCAATGTATTGCTGATGGTTTGTTGAATAAACAAATTGCCTATCAACTCAATGTTCAGGAAACCACCATTAAGCAGCATGTGTCTGCTATTTTGCGGAAATTGGGTGTTATTAACCGCACTCAGGCGGGCATTATATTCCGCCAGATGCTGCGTGCTGAAGAAGAGTGAAAAATTACAGATAACGTTTTAGCAGGCGTCGGAGTGCTGCCGTTTTTACCGGTTTAGGAATGAAGTGGGCTTGCTCGGCAATGACAGCCTCGCGTATTTTTTCACTGTGATCGGCCGAATTAATAATAGCCGGTATTGCTTTCTGCCATTGCTCACGCAACCTTTGAATTACCTGGATGCCGGTCTCACTATGGTCGAGATGATAATCGACCAACAGTAAATCTGCTATTTTTTCAATTTCAGTCGCTTGTTCGACCGAACTGACGGCGCTTACTTCAGCTCCCCATTCACGCAAAATCTGGCTGATGGCATTAAGTACCTGAGGATCGTTATCTACGGTAATAATATGTGTTCCCTGCAGGAATTTGTCGCCTTCGTTTTGTGCACGTATGCTCTTCTCGGGTTGAGTATTAAGCTCCCAGTCATATAGTGCTATTTGCAACGAAAAGCAGGTTCCCCGGTCGAGCTTTGATTGAATATGAACCGGAATACCGAGCAGACGTGTCATGCGGTCTACAATAGCCAACCCAAGTCCTAGTCCAGGGTTATCTCCATCATCCTCTAACTGCTGAAATTCATCAAAGATGATTTCTAATTTATCTTCGGGGATACCAGACCCCGTATCTATAACTTGCAACAGAATATGATCCTTTCGGCGTCGCACTCCACACAAGATACGACCATTGCGGGTATAACGAATAGCATTGGAAAGCAGATTTTGCAGTACACGCTGTAATAACCGGCGGTCACTTAATACGATTGCGCTGGTGGGCCGAATTTTGAGCGTCAGTCCTTTATCTTCCGCCATGACTGAGAAGGTGCTATCCAGGTTGTTGAAGATATCCTGTAGCGGCAGCGGGGCTATTTGTGCTTTTAAGTGACCGGATTCCAGTTTAGTCATTTCCAGCAACATAGTAAGCAGTTCTTCAGCATTATGGAGCGACTGTCGAATTTGATTGAGAAGTTGTTTCTGACTACTGTCTATTTGCTGTGCCAGCATGTCACAAAGCAGGGTGGCGGCATTAAATGGCTGCATCAAGTCGTGACTGGCTGCGGCGAAGAATTTGGTTTTGCTTTGATGCGCGTCTTCGGCAGCCAGTTTTGCATGGTTGAGTGCCTGGGTGCGTTCTTCTACTCTGGCTTCCAGCTCCTGATTAATACGTTGCAGCTCCTGCTGTGCGCTGACCAGTAAAGTTATATCGGTATAGGTGGTTACAAAACCACCTTCCGGCATGGGATTCCCCTGCAACTCAATAATGCTGTCAGCATGGGCCCGCTGATAACGATAGGCGCTGCCTTGTTTGAGGTACTCAAGGCGTTTATCGACCTCTTTCTGCAGCTCATTTTGCGCTTTGTTGCCAAATAAACCGCGCTCGGCGTTAAAGCGCAAGAGGTCAGCTACTGGCATGCCAGCGCTGATAAAACCGTCCGGGTAGTTGAATATTTCCAGGTAACGGCGGTTCCAGGCAACCAGCCGCAGGTTATCGTCGATAACGCTGATGCCCTGGGGGATATTTTCAACCGATGCCTGTAACAGTTCGCGATTAAATTTATACAGCCGGGAGGCTTCGGTTGCCCAGTTGACCACCTGTGCAATGGGTAAGTTAGGTTGATGCTCCAGACTTTCAAACATCAGCCGACTGGCGGCGCTGCCGATGGCACCCGCCAGCTCGCGTTCGACTTGTGCAATTAAACCTGATGGCGCCCATTCATCGGCAGGTTGGGTTAATAATGGTGTGTTGAGACGTTTTTCCAGTTGTTGAATATCATCCTGGTCGACAAAGCGTGCTAATAGCTCGCGCAAACGGCCCCAGGTTAGCTGGGCCTGGTGCGGGCCTTCATGGTAATGGCCTTCGGGGTCGGTAAAGCTGAGACTTTGTACTTGCTCACGCGGGCTGTGCCGGGTGAGCAGAGAGACCAGCACATAAAGGGCCAGGTTAACTCCCAGGCTAAGCAGTATGCCGTTGCTTAAACGGGCTTCCAGCTGGCCGCTGATGGAAGGCGCGGATTCCTGTAAGGAGGGTAGTAACAAGAAGATCACCCAGCATAGAGTGCCAGCGATAAGGCCAGCAATGACACCGCTGTGAGTGGCTCTTTTCCATAGCAACCCGCCAAGCATAGCTGGGGCTAACTGAACCAGCAGCGCCATGGCGATTAAACCATTACTGACCAGTGGTAAGCCAGCCTCAGTCAGCTGATGGTAGCCGTAAGCCAGTGCAATAATTGCGGCAATGGTGATACGACGGATGAGCAGGATTTTATCGGATGTCAGGGTGAGCAGAGGCTTTTTGGCCTGTTCTTTGCGTACCAGGAGCGGAGTAATGACATCATTTGCGATCATAATACTGAGTGCCAGAGTTGCCATAATAACCATGCTGGTCGCGGCACTTAAGCCACCAATAAAGGCAATCAGGCTTATTAGTGGTTGTTCTGCAGCAATGGGTAGCGCCAGCATAAATGTATCGGTACCACTGAACTCGGGAACCAGAAGACCGCCGGCAAGGGCGATGGGTAAAATGAAAAAGTTGATAGCAAAAAGGTACAGGGGAAATGCCCAGCGCGCGGTGCGGAGTTCGCTTTCATGGCTGTTTTCAATAAAGATAACCTGAAACTGGCGCGGTAAAACAAACATAGATAAAGCGCCCAGCAGCATATGGGTGATATAAACATAAGTACCATTGGGCACCCCTTCTAACATGATGCGGGTATCTGTCGATGAAGCGGCTTGAATAAACAAGTCATTCACGCCATCAAATAAAAAATAGGTGCAGAAAATACCCACGAGCAGAAAAGCAGCCAGCTTTACGATGGATTCAAAAGCAATGGCGTCCATTAACCCCGGATGTTGTTCCGACAGGCTTAATCGGCGAGCACCGAATAAAATAGCAAATCCCATCATAGTTAAGGCGACCAGCGTCGACACATCATTAAACCAGGGCAATTGCTGGGCATCGAAACCGGTGACAGCGGCGAAGCTGGCCGTAACAGCCCGCAGCTGTAATGCTATATATGGGATCAGTGCCAACAATGAAATGATAGCTGCCATAGCCGCGAGTGACTGCGACTTGCCGTAGCGGGCACCAATGAAGTCAGCAAGGGAAGTAAGGTTTTGTGCTTTAACAACGCGAAGCAATTTTATCTGCAGTTGGTGCGCGACAATGAACACCAGAATAGCCCCTGCATAGGTGGGGGCAAACCACCAACCATAATAGGCAGCCTGAGTAATGGTGCCGTAAAATGCCCAGGTGGTGCAGTGCACACCTAGTGCCAGCGTGTAACGCCAGGGCCGTGCCTGACCATGGCGGGGATTTCGTTCTCCCCGTGAGGCAATACTGAAAAGGAGCAACAGATAGAGACTGGCGACCAGAAGGACAGTACCTACCCCTAACATAAGATTATCTCGGTTCCTGATGGTCGCTGAACACCGGCAGTGACCATTTGTAACGAATGGCTCCCATCCGTAAACCGAAAGTAGTGACTAAGGCAGCGATCATGGCCAGCGTGTCGTGTATCGGATACAAAATAACGAAAACACTGGCGCCGGCAATGCACGTAGTGGCGTAGAGCTCACTTTTCAGCACCATAGGTATATCGCGTGCAAGAACATCCCGGATCATGCCGCCAAAAACTGCTGTCATGGTACCCAGAATGATAGCGGTAAAGCCGCTGACTCCGGCTTCGAGAGCCTTCTCGGCACCCAAGACGGTAAAAAAGGCGATACCCAGCGCATCGGCAAACAGCAGTCGGTTGACTGGAATGTAGGCACGGAAGCGAAGCCATACGATAGTAATAGTGGCGGCTGTAAGAATCACGATAAAATAGGTAGGGTCATGCAACCAGAATACCGGTAAGTCCAGTATTACATCGCGGGTTGTTCCTCCTCCGATGGCTGTGACTGAAGCGAGCACGACAACTCCAAAGCCATCCATTTGCTTGCGGAAAGCGAGCAAAGTGCCTGCAATAGCAAACACTGCAACACCTAGTAAATCAGTAATATAGAACCAGTCGAACATGAATTAGGCCGCACCTTGAAATAAATCCAGTCTGCCAGCAAATGGGCTGGTTTCCAATTACTTAACGTTTTACTATGTCAGTTATTACATTCGACACAAAAATAAAAGGAGCCGCCTGGTGAACAGTGAGTATGACGCTCCAACCCAACTTTACCCCAATTGGAGCGGTGATAGTGCTTTAGGTGATGAACCGATATTGTTGCCTGTGCTTATTATTGCCTGTCATCCAGATGCGAACCGCTTGGGTGAATATGCAGTGCTCGACAGCTTGTGGCAGCATGGCAGCCAGGAACTAAGTCGGCACTGGCCAGAATTTATTAATCCCCAGGATAGCTTTGGCAAAGGCCTTAGCATTGCTCATATCAGCCGCAAATCGCTACTTTTGGAACGTAGCGGAGCTATGCAGATAAAGCTGTCGCGGCAGCAGTATTCTGCTCCAGTGCGGGTAGACGGTAAAGCTCTGCAGGACAGCCTGCTGGTAGGCAAAAAAGAACTGCAACAGGGAGTGCAGCTGTGCCTGAGTGAGCGGGTGTTACTGATCCTTAAATACATTCCTGTGCCGGCATTGCACAACAATAGTTACGGGCTGCTGGGCTTAAGTCAGGATATAGAAGCGGTCCGTGAACGTATTCGTAAAGTCGATGGTCTTAATGAACCTGTATTGATCCGTGGAGCGACAGGAACGGGCAAGGAGCTGGTTGCTCAGGCTATTTATCAGAATAGCGCTCGTGTTGGTAAGCCTTTTATTAGTGTTAATCTGGCTGCGTTGCAGGAATCATTAGCGGCAGCAGAGCTCTTTGGTGCGCGCAAAGGCTCTTATACCGGCGCAGTGCAGGAGCGTCAGGGCTATTTTCAGGCAGCTAATGGTGGCACTCTGTTTCTGGATGAAATCGGCGAGGCATCGGTTGAAGTGCAGACCATGTTATTGCGTGTACTGGAGACCGGTGATGTCATGCCGGTGGGGGCGAATCAATCTGAAAAGGTTGATGTACGTATTATTGCGGCCACGGATGCTAACCTGGAAAAGCTGGGTGAAACCGATGCTTTTAAATTGCCCTTGCTGCATCGTTTGTCGAGTTATCAGATATTTTTATCGCCCTTGAAAGAACGTTGTGAAGATATTCCTTGCCTGTTGCTACATTTCTTTTTGCAGCAATGGGAGCAGGTTGAGAAACAGCAAGGCGCCGTTCGCTTACCTACTGATGATGACATCCCATGGTTATCACCAGACCTTGTTTCAGTATTGTTGAGCTGTGACTGGCCTGGCAATATTCGACAGTTACGTAATGTCGCACGACAGCTGGTTATTGATGGACGAGGACAAAAACAGTTAAGACTGGATGCCCAGCTACGCGATATGCTGCATAATCAGGTGGAGACTCCTGGTGTGGCTGAAAGCCGCGGGCAATATAAAGGGTCTGAAGTTTCGGTGAAGAGAAAGCCCAGTCAGGTAAGCCGTGAAGAGCTGGCTCAGGGACTTCGCCAACATCGTTTTGACTTACAGGCCACGGCTGATCATTTAGGCATTGCACGAGCTTCGGTGTACAAACTCATTGAGCGTCACCCGGAGATGAGACAGGTCGCGGATATCAGTGATGAAGAATTAATTGCCAGCTATGAAAAGCATGCGGGCGACCTGGAAAAAATGATGTGGCAACTGGAAGTATCCCAGCTTGGGCTCAGACGTCGGCTGCGTGCGATGGGTTTTGACGCATGAACGTTTAGATTTGTAGCGGCTTTAGGTACAATGCGGCGCTATTTTTAAGATATTTTACAAAAACGCTTGTCTCAGCGGTAGATTAGCCCAATAACAGGTTAATGCTTTTTTGCTGAACTTATACCAATTATACCAAAGAGGAACATTGTATGGATTTTTTAATTGCCAATGCACACGCTCAGGACGCCGGCGCTGAAGGTGGTGGAGCTTTTTCACTGATCATTATGCTGGTGCTGTTTGGCCTGATCTTTTACTTCATGATTTATCGTCCACAGGCAAAACGGGTAAAAGAGCATAAGAACCTGGTTACGGCACTGGGCAAAGGCGATGAAATCCTGACTCAGGGTGGCCTGGTAGGCAAAATCGTGAAAGTAACTGAAGATAACGATTTTATGGTTGTGGCTGTGGCTGACAACGTAGAGATGACAGTACAAAAAGGCTCGGTGGCTGCCGTCTTGCCAAAAGGTACTATTAAAACTCTGTAACGCCTGAGTTGGAAGGACGTACTTGTGTTAAATAAATATCCTCTATGGAAAAACCTGATGGTGATCTTAGTGATCGCCATCGGTGCTTTATATGCCTTACCTAATCTGTATGGTGAAGACCCGGCGATTCAGGTGTCGGCAACGCGCAGTGGTGAAGTAACCACAAGTACGCTGGAACAGGTAGAGCGTGCTTTAAATGCAGGAGGGTTAGCACCGCGAGGTATAACTCTTGAGAACGATCAGATTCTGGTACGCCTGAATAGCGATGACGAGCAGTTGCGGGCCCAGGATATACTGACTAGTGAACTGGGTCGAAACTATATTGTTGCGCTTAACTTAGCTCCTGCGCAGCCAGCATGGCTGGCAAGCATCGGCGGTGAACCGCTGAAGCTGGGACTTGATTTACGTGGCGGTGTGCATTTCCTGATGGAAGTAAATATGGACGAAGCCATAGATACTATCCGTGAGCAGATGGCTACTGAAGTTCGTAGTCAGTTGCGTGAAGAGGGTGTGCGCTACCGGAGCGTCGAGGAAGACGGCTCTGATATTCTGGTCACATTGCGTAATAGCGATGATCTGCAGGCTGCAAACAGCGCCTTGCGCAATACTTATGAAGGCTATCGAACAAGTACCAGCGCTGACACTAATCAGCTGCGTTTGTCGATGACGGACCAGCACTTGCAGGAAACCCAGGCTAATGCGATTTCACAGAATATTACGATTTTGCGTAACCGGGTCGATGAGCTGGGTGTTGCTGAACCCCTGATTCAGCGTCAGGGTCAGGATCGCATCGTAGTTGAATTGCCAGGTGTTCAGGACACGGCTCGTGCGAAAGAAATTCTGGGCGCTACGGCGACGCTGGAGTTTCGTTTTGTCGATACTGAAAACGATTTACGGGACGCCCAGCAGGGTCGTGTGCCTTTTGGTAGCCGTTTGTATGACCGACGTGGTGGCGGACAGGTATTGCTTGAAAACCGCGTTATTCTGACCGGTGACCATATAGTTAATGCGAATGCCGGTTTTGATGAGAATAACCGTCCTCAGGTTTCTATCAGCCTCGATTCGGCGGGTGGTAGCATGATGTCCCTGGCCACCCGTGACCGCATTGGCGATCCTATGGCAACTGTTTTCATTGAATTCATTGCTACGGGTGAACAAACCGAAGACGGTAGCGTTGAATTTGAACGGGTAGAAGAAGTTGTTAGTGAAGCGACCATTCAGGCGCGTTTAGGTTCTAGCTTCCGTATTACCGGTGTTGGTGGTATGCAGGAAGCCCAGAATCTAGCGCTATTGCTGCGCGCTGGTGCTTTGATAGCACCTATTCAGATTGTCGAAGAGCGTACCGTAGGTCCGAGTTTAGGGGCTGAGAACGTGCGTTCAGGTATGACCGCTATTCTGGCCGGTTTTGTGCTGATTCTTATTTTCATGGCTATCTATTATCGTAAGTTTGGCCTGATCGCCAATATGGCACTGGCAACCAACCTCATTATGATAGTGGGTGTTATGTCGATGATTCCAGGGGCTACCTTAACCATGCCTGGTATGGCCGGTATTCTGCTGACTGTAGGTATGGCGGTAGATGCCAACGTGCTTATATTTGAGCGCATACGGGAAGAGTTAAAGGATGGACGAAGTCCGCAGCAGGCGATTTCCAGGGGCTATGATAATGCTCTGTCATCGATTGCGGATGCCAACATCACTACACTGATTGCAGCTTTCATACTCTTTGCAGTGGGTACGGGTTCTATCAAAGGCTTTGCGATTACGCTGGGCATAGGTATCGCAACCTCCATGTTTACCGCCATTATTGGTACACGCATGATAGTTAACCTGGCCTGGGGTCGTAACAAACGACTCAAGAAGCTGTCAATTTAGGGGATAGGCAATGTTTGAACTGACTAAAGTAGACGAAAATCGTCCCCTTGAATTTATGTCCATTCGTAAGTGGACGAACTGGTTGAGCGCAGTGCTCATTGTGTTGTCGTTGGCTACGCTAATGACCAATAAGCTGAACTGGGGACTGGACTTTACCGGGGGCACGCTGATTGAAGTGGGCTTCACAGAGCCTGCAGATTTAGCTGAAATCCGCAGCCTGTTAGAAGCCCGTGAATACGGTGATGCAGTGGTACAGAACTTCGGCTCGTCGCGGGACGTGCTAGTTCGTATTCCGCCGCGCGGCGAAGCCGATGCTGAGTCCATAGGCAACAATATGTTTAACCTGCTACGTACCGAGCTGGATGAAAATCTGGACATGCGTCGGGTTGAATTTGTCGGGCCTAATGTTGGCGAAGAGCTGGCGGAAGCAGGTGGCCTGGCCATGATAGTGGCCATTATCTGTATCCTTATCTATGTCTCTTTCCGCTTTGAGTGGCGGATGGCGTTGAGTGCGGTAGCTGGTTTGGCGCAGGATATAATTCTGGTACTGGGTCTCTTTTCTATTCTGAGGCTGCAGGTTGACCTGACCATTCTGGCGGCACTGCTGGCGGTGATTGGTTACTCCCTGAATGACAGTATTGTGGTTTCGGACAGGATACGGGAAAACTTCCGTAAATTACGCAAAGAGCTACCGGAAGCCGTTATTAATATTTCACTGAGCCAGACCCTGAGCCGGACCTTGGTGACCTCATTAACGACCTTAATGGTGCTACTGACGCTGCTTTTCTTTGGCGGTCAGATGGTACAGGGTTTTGCTATTGCGATGTTGACAGGTGTGATTGTGGGTACTTACTCATCTATCTTCCTGCGTAGCTCCCTGATGCTTGCTCTGGGCATTAACCGAGAATCCCTGATGCCACCTGAAGTTGAAAAAGAAGGTGAGGATCAGGATCCCGTGATGTAACCCTTTGCACATTTACAAAAGCTCCGGCGCCTGGCGTACGGAGCTTTTTTTATGGCTGCGAAAAGGCTAAAACTAGGGTACAGTGATGGAGTTGACGGAACCATAGGTCCGTATTCAGACTCATAATGAAAGCTATGATTAGTAAGCAATAATCAGACGATTTTAAGTAGAAGGATTTCAGATGTTATTTGTGGTTTCTCCGGCCAAAAACCTGGATTACGAAACACCTGCGCCAACGGACACCTATACCCAGCCGTCCATGTTGGATCAGGCTCAGTTACTGGTAGAGCGTTGCCGGGAATTATCGCCGCAGCAGTTAGGTTCGTTAATGAAAATCAGCGATAAGCTGGCGGGCCTCAATGCCGCCCGTTTTAGTGAGTGGGAGCGGCCTTTTACGCAGGATAATGCCAAACAGGCAGTGTTTGCATTTAACGGTGATGTTTATACCGGGCTGGATGCACAAAATCTGGAAAATGATGATTTGCAATATGGCCAAAAGCACATGCGTATCTTGTCTGGCTTGTATGGTGTGTTGAAACCGCTAGACTTAATGCAGCCGTATCGTTTAGAAATGGGCTCAAAACTCGATAATCAGCGCGGTAAAGACCTGTATCAGTTTTGGGGAGACCGCATTACTGAAGTGTTAAATGAGGATTTAGCTGGGCTGAAGTCAAAGACTTTGATCAACCTGGCTTCCAATGAGTATTTTAAAGCCGTCAATAAAAAAGCTTTAAACGCTGACATTGTGACTCCGGTCTTCAAAGATACTAAAAACGGTCAGCTTAAAGTGATTAGTTTTTATGCAAAAAAAGCGCGTGGCATGATGGCGCGTTTTATATTGACGCAGAAACCGGCTTCGTTAGATGCATTGAAGAAATTTGATGAAGCAGGTTACCAGTATGACGACAAGTTATCATCAGCCGGCGAGCTGGTGTTTTGTCGGGCAGAGCAGTAGTAATTTGAGGATCCAAGCATGAGTCAACGTAACGCAGTAAATGAAGATGAAATCGCAGCGCAACAACGTCGGGCGACTACTAGCATAGTCATTGCTATTGTAGTTATTCTGATACTAGCGGTGTTGGCCTGGTTGTGGTTACGCGAAGCGGACGAACCTCAGGCACCGATTGCACCTGAAACACCGGTGGTAGAAGACGCTCGTGAACAAGTAGAGCGAGAACCTGACGTCGATACAGAGCCCCGTGCTGAACCTGAGCCTGAGCGTGAAGCGGAGCCAACAGATGAACCGCCCGAAGTACTGGTGCCAGAGCGCGAAGAAGAGGTAGAAGCGGAACCATTACCTGACCTGAACGAAAGCACTTCGCCATTATTGTCGGAACTTTCAGAGCAGAATATTAATACCCGTCCGGTACGGAGTTCCCATGTTATTCGTGACCTGGTGATTTTTGTTAAGAACCTGAGTGAAGGTGATGTAATTCGTGAAAGTGCCACTATTGGCGGGCCTGACGCGCGTTTTCAAACTCAGCGTATTGACGAGCAGCTGTATATTGATGAGCGCAGTTATGCACGATATGACGAGCTGGTCGACTGGTTTGTGAACATGGATACGGCAGTTCTGGTGGATACTTTTGAACGTTATTCGCCGTTATTTGAGCAAGCCCATGCTGAAATAGCGCGTCCAGACAGTAACTTTCATGACCAGGTTATGCAGGCAATTGAACTGCTACTAGAAACGCCTGAACCCGAGGGGCTACTGGCGTTAAGCGATGACCGCGTGATGTATACGTATGCGGATCCTGAATTGGAAGAATTGCCCGCGGCGCAAAAACAAATGCTGCGTATGGGCCCGGATAATCAGCGTCGGGTAAAAGAGAAGCTACGTGATATTCGCGAGGCTTTAGCAGAGCGCACAAATTAAGTTTATGGCAGAGCAGGACAGTTTAATCTTACCGCGAAGAGGGAATGGTTTGATGCGCGGTATAGGACAGTTAGGTATGCGGGTGTTGGGGGGCTGGCAAATTAATGGTCAGTTGCCGGAAGTTCCCAAAGCAATTATTGTGATCGCACCGCATACCTCTAACTGGGATTTTTTTGTGGGCTTGTTCGTAATGTTTAAATTACGTTTGAGATTGTCCTTTCTGGGCAAGGATTCTCTTTTTGTCTTTCCTGTTAACCGGCTATTGCGCTGGGTAGGCGGCATACCGATCAAACGTAACTCCAGTGCCGGATCGGTTGGGCAAATGGTTGAAGCCTTTCAAAGACATAAAGAGCTGGTACTGGTTATTACACCAGAAGGTACTCGTAAGAAAGTAAAAAAATGGAAAACGGGCTTCCTGCACATGGCGAAAGAGGCCAAAGTCCCGGTTATCCCCGTGGCGATGGATTACGCCAGACGTTGTGTTGATATCCTCCCCGCATTAACAATTGAGGGGGAAGTAGACGAGGAACTTAAACGGGTACAGTCGTGCGTATTTCACGCACAAGGAAAAAACCCGGAGAATACCTGATGCGCCTATTACTGATGACCAGCGTTACCTTACTAATATTCTGGCAAAATCCCCTTGCAGCTTCCTGGCAGGATATTCAGCCTGCTGACAGTTATCATAATGTCTGGTCTATTGAACCGTTACAGGAAAGACATAGTTATGCTTATTACAGTGCTTATCAAAGTTCACAGTCCATGTTGGAGAGCACGCTCGGCTGGGGTTGGCCGACGGCAAAAATATCCCGGGAAATGAATCAGGATACCGTACAGTATCACCGTGAACAGCATGTGAACGGAGCTACTTACAGTTATATTATTCGTGACTCCGAGCATGAGCAGATTATGGGTGCTGTGTTTGTTGCACCGGTGCAGAACCGTCGGGGGTTGCCAGACTTTGATGGCTCTTCTTATCAGGCGGAAGTCACTTTCTGGATGAATGAAGCGGGCCAGGAGCACGAGCAAGGTCCGGATTTTGTTGCTGATTTATTGCTTTGGCTGGAAGAGAACTGGGGATTCAGCCGTGTGTTATTACCTGCTTATGAGGATAATGACTTTGCGCGACAACAGTTTGAAGCCCATAATCTGGGACTGGTGATCAGAGATCCTGAGAGTCAGGAGTTGCTCTATCGCTTTCGTGCGCGTTAATCTTATTTATGCTACAATGCGCGCCATTTTCATAGTCGTCGGCTTTACGCTGAATCTGCTACAGTAGGATAAACACATGAAGACCATTGAAGGGGGCGTTGCAGCGCCAGGCAAGAAATTTGCTATTGTTGTTTCTCGTTTTAACAGCTTTATTGTGGAAAGACTTCTGGAAGGCGCGTTAGAAACCTTGCAGCGTATTGGTCAGGTTAGTTCTGACGACATAACAATAGTGCGGGTACCAGGTGCTTATGAGCTTCCTATTACCGCGAAAAAACTGGCCGCCAGCGGTGACTATGATGCGCTTATTGCTATTGGCGCCGTGATTCGTGGGGGCACGCCACATTTTGATTTTGTGGCTGGTGAATCGAACTCAGGGTTGGCTCAGGTAGCTATGCAAAGCGAGGTTCCGGTCGCCTTTGGCGTTATTACTACCGATACTGACGAACAGGCGATAGATCGAGCCGGCGTCAAGCATGGTAACAAAGGTTCGGAAGCCGCATTAAGTGCACTCGAGATGGTTAACGTTCTGCAACAGTTGTAAGGAATTCAAGTGAAACCAGCAGCACGCCGCAAGGCTCGTCGCCTTGCCATTCAGGCTATATATTCATGGCAGTTATCGAACAACAGTATCACTGATATTGAAGCCGAATTTCTGACCGACAATGATGTGGCTAAAACAGATGTTGAATATTTTCAGGATCTGGTCCGTGGTGTGGCCGCACAGGCTTCAGTACTGGATAATGCCTTGTCGCCATTTACCGACCGTCCTTTTGCAGATCTGGATCAGATTGAAAGAGCCATTTTGCGGGTTGCCGCTTATGAGCTTAAGCTGCGTATTGACGTGCCTTATAAAGTCGTCATGAACGAAGCTATCGAACTGGCTAAAGCCTTTGGTGCTGATGACAGCCATCGTTTCGTTAATGGTGTACTGGACAAAGCCGTTGATACTTTACGCGCGGCTCGTCAGTAAGTTTTCTTATGAGCAAACGGATGACAGAGTTTGAGGTAATAGCCTCTTATTTTAACGCCGGTCAACAGTCGCGTGGTGATGTCATTCTGGGACAGAGCGACGATTGCGCGATCGTTAGAACAACTCCACAAACACATATCGCGGTCACTACCGACACTATGGTGGCCGGTGTTCATTTCGATGAAAAAGTTCCTCCCCGAGCCCTTGGTCATAAACTGGTTGCTGTGAATTTAAGTGATTTGGCAGCTATGGGCGCTGAACCCGCCTGGCTCTCTCTGGCCATTACTATGCCTGAGGTGAATACCTCCTGGCTTGAGGAATTCAGCGCAGGTTTGCATGAGCTGGCTAATTATTATAATTGCCAGCTGATTGGTGGAGATACTACCCGGGGACCATTGACTCTGACCTTAACCGCGCAGGGATTATTGCCGGAAGATCAATTGCTGACCCGTCGCGGCGCTAATCCCGGAGACTGGATTTATGTTAGTGGCACGCTAGGGGACGCCGCCGCAGCACTGGCTGCTCAGCGTGGAGAAATTTCCGTTTGTCCGGTGCAGCAGCAACAGCTGGAAGAACGCTTATTTTATCCAACTCCCCGTATCACACTGGGGCAGGCACTGCGCCCTATTGCTACCAGTGCGATTGATATTTCTGATGGCCTGGCAGCGGATTTAAGTCACATCCTGAAACGCTCAGAAGTGGGCGCCCGTTTGCAAGTTAATAACCTGCCGTATTCTAATGCGTTAAACGGCAATATAGCGGTTGAACAGCAGCGTCACTTCGCCTTGCACGGGGGGGATGATTATGAACTCTGCTTTACCATTCCAGAAGCCAGCCGGGGCACCCTTGAAACGGCTCTTGCGCATATTGGTGTGGATGTAACCTGCGTTGGACAGATAGAGGCCAACGGGGGCCTTCGGCTGTTTGATGGCGATAACGAATTGCCATCTTCGATTGTCGGTTATCAGCACTTTGGAGTGAACTTATGAAATATGCACAGTTATTAAAAAATCCGATTCATTTTCTGGCTCTGGGTTTTGGTAGCGGCCTGTCGCCTAAAGCTCCGGGTACTATGGGTACTGTGGCTGCAATTCCGGTGGTCATACTGGCAGCGATGCTTGGTGATGCGGCTTTTGTTGTGCTGACAGCTGTTGCCTGCGTGCTAGGTGTCTATATTTGTGGTTATACGGCTAAGGCTATGGGTGAGCATGACCACCCGGCAATTGTCTGGGACGAGATAGCGGGTTATATGGTGGCTATGATTCTGGTACCAGTGACCTGGCAGACACTGCTCTTAGCGTTTGTGCTCTTTCGTTTCTTTGACGTGTTAAAACCCTGGCCGATTAGCTGGCTGGATAAACATGTCAGTGGCGGCTTCGGAATTATGATCGACGATATACTGGCAGGTTTGGCCTCGCTGGCTATTATCCACATCCTGCTACAGTTTTTCTAAACGACGCTCTATCTGAGCCTGAATACCGGCACTGTCTAAGCCTAGCTCGGCACGAATTTCCTGCTGGCTACCGTGCTTAATGAAACTATCCGGTAACCCAACCATTAGCAATGGTGTATACACCTGCTGTTGTTGTAGCGCTTCTGCAACACCGCTACCCGCACCGCCGGTAGTGACGTTCTCTTCCACACTGACCAGTAGTTCATGACTGCCCGCTGCTTTGATAAGAGCTTCGGTATCCAGAGGTTTAACAAAACGCATGTCGATAACAGTTGCGTTAAGGGCTTCAGCGACTGTCATGACCTCAGGCAGCAGAGTGCCAAAATTCAGAATAGCGACTTTTTTACCTTCACGTTTAACCTGACTGGTGCCTGGTTTTATAGCCTGCAAGGGCTCTAAATCGCAACCAGTGCCACTTCCGCGAGGATAACGGACAGCCGCAGGCTGATTCAGTTTATAACCCGTATACAGCATTTGACGGCATTGATCTTCATCGCTGGGTGTCATTATTACCAGATTAGGTATGCAACGCAGAAAGCTAAGATCATAGGCACCCTGGTGAGTGGCGCCATCTGCACCTACTACACCTGCGCGGTCGATAGCAAAAAGCACGGGCAGGTTTTGCAGGGCGACATCATGAATAAGCTGATCATAGGCGCGCTGTAAAAACGTCGAATAAATAGCGACCACAGGGTGGTAACCGGCAATGGCCAGGCCAGCGGCAAAGGTTACGGCGTGTTGTTCGGCAATAGCTACGTCATAATACTGTTCCGGAAAACGCTGCGAAAAACCGACCATGCCAGAACCTTCGCGCATAGCTGGCGTAATACCCACCAGTTTTTTATCCTGCGCCGCCATTTCGCACAACCAGTCACCAAAAATAGCCGAATAAGAGGGCAGTGAGGCTTTGCTGGCCGGAAGCGAATTTATCTTAGGGTCAAATTTAGGCACCCCATGGTAGCCGATAGGATCCTGCTCGGCAGGGGCGTAGCCTTTGCCTTTGCGGGTGATCACATGTAATAACTGGGGGCCTTTCAAAGAGCGCATATTTTCCAGCGTATCCACTAGAGTGTCAACATCGTGCCCATCGACCGGGCCGATGTAATTAAAGCCGAGCTCTTCAAAAATAGTGCCTGGCATCACCATGCCTTTGACATGTTCTTCAGCTTTACTGGCCAGCTCGCGTAATGGCGGTACGCTGCGTAGCAACTGCTTACTGCCTTCACGCAGTGAGGTATACATTTTACCTGATAACAAACGCGCGAAGTGGCTATTCAGTGCGCCCACATTCTCAGAAATGGACATATCATTGTCATTCAGAATAACCAGCATGTCGGGATCTATATCACCCGCATGGTTCAGGGCTTCAAAGGCCATGCCGGCGGTCATAGCGCCGTCGCCAATAACAGCGACTACTTTACGGTTGGCTTGTTCTTTTTTAGCTGCAACCGCCATGCCTAATGCCGCACTGATTGAGGTACTGGAGTGACCGACAGAGAGCACGTCGTATTCACTTTCTTCGCGCCACGGAAAAGGATGCAGGCCGTCTTTCTGGCGAATGCTGGAGAGCTGCTGGCGGCGGCCAGTTAATATTTTATGCGGATAAGCCTGATGGCCCACATCCCAGACCAGATGGTCGAAAGGGGTCTGGTAGACTTTATGTAAAGCGACGGTGAGTTCTACTGTGCCTAGACCGCTAGCCAGGTGGCCACTGCTTTGGCTGACAGATGTTAATAAATACTGGCGTAATTCGGTGCATACCTGACTCAGCTTCTGTCGTGGCAAGGCACGCAGATCGGCGGGTGAGTCAATCAGGCTCAACAAGGGAAACTGAGCTGAAGCAGAGCTTTGAGTCATGAATTATCGGTCTCGCGTAATCAGGTAATCAGTGAATTGTTCGAGTAGCTGAGTATTGTACGGGATAGCAGCCAGTGCTTGTAGTGCTTTTTGCTGCAAATCGTGCAGCAATTGCTGCGCTTGCGTTAACCCCAGTAAAGCTGGATAGGTCGATTTATGCAACTCCTGGTCAGAACCTTGTGGTTTGCCTAAGGCTTCAGTGGCACCGGTTTCGTCCAGAATGTCGTCCTGCACCTGAAACGCCAGACCTATGGTTTGCGCCCAGCTGAGCAGGGCCTGCTCGCTTTCCTGACTCACTTGAGGGCTGCACTGAATGGCCATTTGAACAGCTGCGACGATAAGCGCACCGGTTTTATGACGGTGGATTTGCTCCAGAGCTGAGAGCCCGATCTGGCGGTCAGTCGCGGCTAAATCTAATGCCTGACCACCGCACATACCGGCCTGACCACTGGCCTTAGCTAACGTGCGCACCATTTGTAATTGTTGCCTGTCGCTGACAGCCGTGTAAGGGTGGCTGGTCAGTATTTCAAAGGATAGAGTCTGCAAGGCATCACCAGCCAGAATTGCAGTGGCTTCATCAAACGCGATATGGCAGGTGGGCTGACCACGACGCAGGGAGTCATTATCCATCGCCGGTAAATCATCATGTACTAAAGAATAAGCGTGAATACATTCAATCGCTGCTGCTGGAGCGTCAAGGTCGTCTGCGGAGGCTCCCAGTAATTCACCTGTGGCGTAAACTAAAAAAGGGCGTATACGTTTGCCACCGAGTAAAACGGCATATTTCATTGCGTCTAACAATACGGGGGCGATCTGAGGCTGATTATCCAGTAACTGATGTAAAAAATCGGAATGACGCTGACGATGGCTGGTCAGTGCATGCTGCAAAGAAAGTTGCTTATCCACGTTTATTCCGTAGTCTGGGTAGGGCCGTTGTCGGCGAGTGGTTTGAGTTCTTCTTCCTGTCCCTGGCGTAGCAGCATACTGACTTTTTGTTCAGCCTGTTGCAGTTTCTGCTGGCTCAGGCGAGACAGCTCGATAGCTCGCTCAAACTGCTGCAATGATTGTTCTAGTGGAAGATCGCCCTGTTCCAGGTTACTGACGATTTTTTCCAACTCGTTCATTGCTTGCTCAAAGGTAGCTTCTGAAGTAGCTTGTTGGTCGCTCATGACGGTTCTCTCAGGGATCTTTGTGGCAACCTTACCGAACCTGCATGTGAAGATCAATTACTCAGATTAGATAAAGAAATATCGACAAAGGTCGATGTATAACAGGTAAAATAAAAAAACTGCGGTTGTCAGTCGTCTGCAGATAATGAAAAATAGCGATTCGCAAGTCGTCACACAAGAGCAACGGGGAGAACTGTGTGGATATAGCAACAATCATTGGCATCTTAGGTGCATTCGCATTTATTACTATGGCCATGCTCTTTAATGGGGACCTTGGTTTATACGTCAATGTGCCAGCGATCTTTATTGTTTTTGGCGGTTCTATGTTTGTCGCTTTAGCCAGTTACCCTCTGGGGCAATTTCTGGGCGCTGGTAAAGTTGCGGTAAAAGCCTTCATGTTTAAAATTGAACCACCACAGGACCTGATTGATAAAGCTGTTGAAATGGCTGATGCGGCGCGCAAAGGTGGCTTTCTGGCGCTGGAAGAAACTGAAGTTCCTAACCCGTTTTTTCGCAAAGGCATTGATATGCTGGTGGACGGACACGATGCGGAAGTTGTGCGTACGACGCTGCAAAAAGATATGGATTTAACGTACGAGCGACATGAGCGCGGTGCTAATATTTTTAGCACGATCGGAGACATTGCACCGGCAATGGGTATGATGGGCACACTGATTGGTCTGGTGGCCATGCTGGCAAACATGGACGATCCGCAGGCGATAGGGCCGGCCATGGCGGTTGCGCTTCTGACCACCTTGTATGGTACTTTCCTGGCGAATGTGGTCTGTATTCCTATTTCCAACAAGTTAAAATTGCGCATGGATCAGGAGAAAATGAACCATGATCTCATGCTGGATGCCATTCTGAGTATTCAGGACGGCCAGAACCCTCGTATTATCGAAGGTCTGTTGAAAAACTACCTGGCAGAATCCAAACGCGTTCCTGAGGACATCTGATCGATGAGTGAAAAGGCACTGGAACGGAAAATAAAAAGAAGACACAAGAAAGGTCTGGCGCCCTGGATGGCGACTTTTGCTGACCTGATGGCGTTATTGCTGTGCTTTTTTATATTGTTACTTTCTTTTTCCGAAATGGATGTTCTTAAATTCAAGCAAATTGCAGGCTCCATGCAGTATGCCTTTGGCGTGCAGAACCGCATAGAAGTGGAAGATATTCCACGCGGCACCAGTGTTATAGCTCAGGAATTCCGGCCGGGGCAGCCAACCCCAACACCGATTGAAACCATACAGCAACAGACCGCCGATATGACTCAGCAAACCCTGGATTTCCAGGCTGGTGAAGATGATTATGTGGGCGGTCCGGAAAGGGATGCTGGCGGCGAGACTGACGCGGCTGAGCAGGCTGCTGAACAGGCTATGGATTTGATGATGCAGGAGCAGATTGAGCAGGCAATGAATCGTATTCGCGAAGAAATGGAGCAGGAAATTGAAGACGGAGCTTTGGAGCTTGAGCAATTAGGGCAGCAAATTATTATTCGCGTGCGTGAACAAGGCACCTTCCCGGAAGGTTCTGCTTTCTTGCAGCCTCAGTTCCGCCCGGTTATTCGCCGTATTGCTGAAGTGCTTAATACTATTCCGGGTGAAGTGACTATTTCTGGCCACACTGACAACCGCCGTATTCGTTCTGAAATGCACAGCTCTAACTGGGATTTATCCAGTAGTCGTGCGGTATCGGTGGCTGAAGAAATGCTCGGTGTGGAAAATTTCAATGAATCACGGTTAACGGTGCGAGGCCTGTCAGATACCCGGCCTTTAGTACCTAACAATAGCGCTGACAACCGGCGCCGTAACCGTCGTGTAGAAATAGCTGTGATGCAGGGCAGTGCCCTCGAATCCTCACCAATAGAAGCTACTAACGGCGACTTAAACTAACCGCAGAGCTGGTTGCAGGCGTGCTTTTTTAGTATAATCGCGCGCTTTTACGGCTGTTGGTGGTGTTATGAAGTTTATTGTTCGATTACAGGCTGAAATCACGGTAAAGAGTAAATCCGTGCGTCGGCGTCACGGTAAACTTCTCACGGCTAATCTGCGTAACCAGCTGAAAGCTATAGATAGTCAGAATAAAGTTAAGTGGATGTGGGACCGGGTTGAGGTTCAGCTCGCTGAAACCCCTTCTGCTAAAGACGCTAAAGCTGCCATTGAATGCCTTCAGTCGACCCCCGGTGTAGCCCACTTTGAACGTGTTATTGAACACCCGCTAACGGATTTTGAAACGCTGCTGAACCTGGTTCTGGCTTATAAAGGTGATGAACTGACGGGGCAAAGCTTTGCCGTTCGGGTTAGGCGCAAGGGGCATCACGACTTCTCTTCTCAGGACTTAGCCAAATATATAGGTGCCGGTGTCCTCGCGCGCGTTGAAGACTGCCGGGTACAACTCAAAAAGCCGCAGCAGGAAGTGCAGCTGGTAGTCAGTGATAAACAGGTATTTTTAGTAGAGCGCCGCTTTCAGGGGCTGGGGGGCTTTCCTTTACCCAGCCAGGAAACTGTATTGTCGCTAATGTCGGGTGGCTTTGACTCCACAGTGTCTAGCTATCAGATGATTCGTCGCGGTGCCCGCACCCATTTCTGCTTTTTTAATTTAGGTGGTGATGCCCATGAAGCTGGGGTGCGTGAAATTTCTTATTACATATGGAAGCGCTTTTCATCAACACACCCGGTTAAGTTTATCAGTGTTGACTTTGCACCTGTCGTCGATCGCATTCTGGAAGACGTCGATAATGGTCTGATGGGCGTGGTACTTAAACGCACCATGCTGCGGGCAGCCGGTCTGGCAACCCGTTATGTAAATGCTCAGGCGCTGGTAACAGGCGAAGCTATGGGGCAGGTGTCCAGTCAGACACTTACCAATCTGGCGGTTATTGATAAAGCTTCAGAGCGTATCGTGCTACGACCCTTAATCGCTATGGATAAGCAGGATATTGTCAACATTGCACGGGCGATAGGTACCGAACCTTTAGCTGCAGTCATGCCTGAGTATTGTGGTGTTATCTCTAATAAACCGACGGTGAAAGCGGATCTGGCGGCGGTAGAGGCTGCCGAGCAGGTATTGACGGACGAACTGTTGGAAGAACTGGTCTATAATGCTCAGGTCATAGATATCAGAAATCTGCATGACGCCCGTATGCAGGTGGTTGATCTGGATATCAAAGATGAGCAGTCGTCGGATAAGGTTATTCTGGATATTCGTAGTCTGGAAGAGCAGGAAGAGGCTCCGTTGCCCGAACAGCCCTGGCCGATACAATCTTTACCATTTTTTAAGCTTGAATCACAGTTCCCGACTCTAGCCAGGAATAGCCATTATCTGCTCTACTGTGATCAGGGTGTAATGAGTCGCATGCAGGCGCTTCATCTTCGCGAAATGGGCTTCAGCAACGTCGGTGTGTATGAAGCAAAAGATAACTCAAAAGAAGGGTAGTTGCAGTGATCGCAAGACTGGCGTTTATTATTGTATTCCTGGCGGTATCGGCCTTATTTTTTACTCAGAACCCTCCGTCGGGACCATCAATTCAGCACCTGGATAAAGCCGTTCACTTTACCTTGTTTTTTGTCCTGGCCGCCAGTATGCATTATGCCTTTCGCCTGCACTGGAGCTGGTCGATGCTTCTGCTCACCGGGTACGGTATTGCCATTGAAGTTATTCAGCATCATCTGCCGGCGCGGGGCGCGGATGTCTGGGACGTGGTTGCCGATGTTGCAGGCGCTGCGACTTTTTATATTCTGCTGGGTTTATATAAGAAAAAGCGCCGGGGTTAACGGCGCTTTGCTTTTTTCGCTTTCTTCTTTTTAGTGCTTTTATGAGGATCCGGAAACTTAAACTGGGGACGTAAATCCTGCATTACCCGGCGCTCCAGTTTTTCTCCAGTATAACGTTCAATGCGACCCAGCATAGCGGCATCATGAGCTTCTACCAAAGCTACTGCATGGCCTTTACGGCCAGCGCGACCGGTACGGCCAATACGGTGAATATAGGTATCGGCATGGCGCGGCAGGTCATAATTGATAACCAGCTCGACATCTTCTACATCAATCCCCCGGGCAGCTACATCGGTGGCTACCAGTACTGCATTTTTACCCGATGAAAAAGCGGCCAGAGCCTGCTGCCGATCAAATTGTGGCATCTCTCCCTGCAGTGCTGAACAACGGATACCGGCGGCACGCAGCTGTTGGTTGATTTCCATTACGCGTTCCCGCGTTTTCACAAATACCAGTACCGATTTACTATGCTTGGCTAATAAAGCCAGCAATAATTTGTACTTATGTTCGGCATCGTCTGCTGTATACATCCACTGTGTGATTTTTCCGCGTTCGCGTTTCGGCGGTTGAGCGTCAATATAAGCGGGTTCATGCAGATGTTGCGTGGCAAAACGAGTCAGGTGCTGGCCTTCCATAGTCGCAGAAAAAAGCAGGCGCTGACGAACGTGTCGTGCTTCTGCAAGAATACTGCTAACGGCACTTGCAAAACCCATATCCAGCATGCGATCGGCTTCATCCAGAACCAGCACTTCAATGTCTTCAGCACTGAAATTTTCCTGCTCAAGATAATCCAGTAAACGTCCAGGGGTCGCCACAATCAGGTCAAGGCTGCTGTCCAGCACCGACAGGTGGCTACCGAAGTTGACGCCACCTGTGATCAGCAGTGAACTGTGCCCGGTCGACTTACAAATATGGGCGGCCTGTAAATGAATCTGCTCAGCCAGCTCACGGGTTGGCGCTAATACCAATACCCGGGCACTACCTGGTTCTCTGCGTGGAAAATCAAGTAGGTGCTGAAAGGCCGGTAACAGGTAAGCCAGCGTTTTGCCGGTACCCGTTGGCGATGACGCCAGGATATCCCGCTGCGCCATGGCTTCAGGAACCACCTGCTGTTGAATCAGGGTAGGTTTTTTATGACCGAGTGAGAGCATAGCTTCACTCAGTTGAGGGGCGATTTCGAGTTCTTCCCAGCTAGGTGTCATAGTGCCATAGTGTGTCGAGGTAAATGAGCGCCTAGTTTATCCTGTTTTTACAGGCGTCGCGATGCTTGCGTTACTGCTTATTTACAGACACACTATTATGTAAATTAAAAAAGGTCGACAGAGCATAGACTTATGACAAACGAGACGGAATTGTTCAGTCTGGTCGCTGATGAGATTGAAAACGATACCCTGGCATTGCCTGGCATGCCGGATATTGCTGTGCGTGTGCAGGAAGCCGTGGCAGACCCTTTAATGACGTTACCCCGACTAAGTCGGATTATCAGTCAGGACCCGGCATTAACGGGGCGCCTTATTAAGATCGCTAACAGTGCCTGGCTGGGCCGTGCGGTAAAGGCTGAGAACCTGCCCCAGGCATTAACACGCCTGGGCTTCTGGCAAATCCGCAATGTCGCCCTGGGGGTCGCTCTGGAAAGTTTATTTAAGGCAAAAAACAAACTGGTGCAGCAAGAGTTGCACCATAACTGGCGCAACAGCCTTGAACTGACAGCTGCCGCTGTGACTTTGCTTAATCATTATAAAGGTGAGCGTAAGTTGCATACTCATACGTTGGCGCTGGGTTGCATGACCAGCCGTATCGGTATGTTACCGATACTTTCGTTAGTCGAGCGTGAGCCTTCTACTTTTTGCGAACCTGAATTTTTACGTCAGGCGGAAAAGTCTCTGGCAAGCTCGTTAGGTGGTAAAGTTTTACGTAATTGGAACTTTAACAGTGAGTTAGTTGAGGTGCAGGAAAACTGGCGCTTGGGTATTGCCAGCTTTAAGCCAGGATATCTTAGCTTTATGCAGCTGGCAGCAGTACTACTGGGTCAAATCAAGGTCGCCCGGCCCGACGAAGTGATTAAAATGTTTGCCGACGCCGGTACTATTTCACGCGCGCGTTTCTGGCAGCAGCCGGCTGTACAGGCTGACTACCAGGATATTCTAAGTGCGTTAACTGACTGATTCTTCCCAGGTTGCCTGCAGGGCGTCGAGCAATTGATTGCACTCCAGGCTCATTAAGGCAAAGTCAGCGTCGATCTGTTCGGCTTTAGTGCTGGTAGCCATATCATCGTTCTGCTCTTTAATGATATCGCTGAACTTCAGGCGTTTAATAGCGAAGTCATCTTCCAGCACCAGACTCATGTGTTCTTCCCATTCCAGTCCCAGCTTGGTTGCGACCTTGTCATGTTCCAGGTGTGACTGAATCTCGGCGCTTACTAAGTCTTGCTGTTTCAGACGTACTACGGCGGCTTCTTCGCCCGTGCCTTTCAATTCAGCATCAGTGCCCAATACAAAAGGGGTTGGAGCTGATTTGTCCTGTAACCACTGAGTAAAGTACAGATCGCCAGGTTGAGGAGCTCCCCATGGCTTCACCGGTAAAGACCCCAGAGCGCCACGCAACAGTGCGGTGAAATCTTCGGCTTTACCACTAGCGGACGAGTCAACAATCAGGCGCTGGCCCTCAACATCAATATAAGCCCACATTTGACTAAAACGACTGAACGCCTGCGGTAACATCTGATGAATAATATCTTCTTTTAGTGCCTGTTTTTCCTTTTTCGGAAGCGGGCGCCCATGTTCTTCCGCATACTTTTCCGCATGCTCTTCAATTTGCGCCTGAATGGCGCTGGCCGGCAATACTTTTTCTTCTTTACGGGTGCAAAGCAGAATATTGCTGCCGGTTTTATGGTGCAGTACTTCACTGCCGTCGCCAAAAGGGGAAACGAAACCAAAGCTGGCTGACTGATGTCGCTGGCAGGGTGAAAACGCATAACTTGCGAGCTGGCTGTCAAAATCAGCAGGCGCGGTAAATGGCTGGGAAAAGGTATAAACGCGCAGGTTTTTAAACCACATGAGAAACTCCGGTAATTCAGTGAGCGGGCATTGTAGCTTAGTGGTTCAGCACTGCAACGGGAAAGTGGAAGTCATAACGTAAACCTTTGCCGGGAGCACTATTAGCGGTGATATCGCCTTGCAGTGTCTGAGTTACCAGGTTACGTATTATATGGGTTCCCAGCCCGCTGCCACCCTGATTTGCCTTGGTCGTAAAAAATGGGTTAAAGAGTTTATCCAGCGCTTCCTGTTCCAGTCCATTGCCGTCGTCCTGATAGGTAAAGTACAGGTGCTCATTCTGTAGATAAGCTCTGATATGAATATTACCTTGTTCAATACCCTCGAAAGCATGCAGCAGCGAGTTGAGGATCATATTAGTCAGAATCTGCGCAAGTGCCCCGGCCAGACAACGAAGTTGTATTTCTTTAGGGCAATCAATAATAATTTCATGCTGGGTGAACTTAAGTTTGGGCTGTAGGGACTGCACAACTCCTTCGATATAATCGCATAGCCAGATATCCCGCAACGCGTCTGATGTCTGGTCTACTGCAACCTGCTTGAAGCTTTCAATAAGATCTTTGGCGCGATTAAGGTTGCTGTCCAGCAAGTGAGTGCTTTCCCGGGTATCTTTTATAAATTGTTTTAGCTCACGTTGGGTAAGGCTTTTGTCATCCAGAGCAATCGCCAGCTGTTCAACCCGATCAGCAAGAAAAGAGCTTGCAGTTACACCAATGCCAATTGGCGTATTAACATCATGTGCAATGCCTGCCACTAAGCCACCCAACGACGCCATCTTTTCGGACTCTATCAACTGACTTTGCGCCCGCTGCAAGGTTTCTAAAGACTCTTTCAAGCGCTGATTGGTGCGCTTCAGTGTGCTTTCTGTAAGTTTGCGCTGGCGTATTTCCTGTTCCAGTTTGTACTGCCGTTGTTCAAGGTCCTGACGACGGCTTTCCAGGTCCATCATTAACTTGCTAAGGCGGGAGGTTTTGCGTGCGACTTCCTGTTCTAACAGATTATTCTGTTCGTCCAGCTGTTGGTTCGCATGACGTAACTTCTGTTCTGTTAAGCGCAGGTCGTCCTGATGCTCCTGTAAATTATCAATAAGGCGATTGTACGCCTCTTCTACCTGAGTGAATTCATTGTTGTCCTGATCGGCGAGGTGAATTCTGGAGTCATCCAGATCATCAATATGGAAACCGTCAATTTGTTTGCTGAGCTCACGAAAAGGCTGGGTTAGCATACGATTGAAAGCTACTGAAAACAGTAAAAACAGCAAGGTACTTTTGATAATGGCATTGCCCACTAAGAAGAACAGGCTGACTTTCAGACGCTCAATAGCAACATCCCGGTTAGAAAATACTGCAACATCACCGACTCGGGTGGACTGGCCGGAAAACTCAAATATTAAAGGGCTGTAATGACCAAATACGCCGCGTTGTTCGGATAAGGAAACCGAACTGTTGCTTTCTGGTAGCTCCTGAGGCAGAAAAGTTTCACCCATGTGAACCAGAACTTCGCCGTTATCATCCCGGATGATAACGCCGCCAATGGAAGGAATATTAATGAGCCCTTCAGCCAGGGCATTTATTTGCTGTGAGTTAAACTCCCAGAGTGCGCGCGTAAGACTGGCAGCAAAGGTGTGTTGCTGGTTTTCCAGTTCCGATACCAGGTAGCGTTTGGTATTAAAGTATTCTCCCGCGATGTGTACGCAGGTAACCATAAACGTCAGTAAAAAATAAACTGACAACACACGGGTAAGCAAAGAGCGGGAAATACGACTGGTTTGCACCGTCACTCCTGACTTTGTATACAGACTGGTGGAGTTAACATTGCTGGTCCCTTTGCCTATTATTATTTTGTTAATTTAGCGTTAACAATCTAACTCTACCAAGTTGCACAAGTCGCGCAACTGATTTTTACCGCTTTTTGGTGAATAGATCAAAGTACTGGGCTTGCGATGTGCAGGGAACAGGCTACGCCTTGTTTTGCTGAAAATGACGGAAAAGAATAATTTAGCACTTGATCCTGATACCCACAGGTTATAAATTGATACCCATAGGTATCAGTAATTACATTTAAATATCAAGGAACAGATATGAAACATTCATCCTCCTCAACCTCAAACCCTTATGACGCATGGACCCCTGATCTCCAGGTACAGGCACTGAAGCGAGTGGCGCAAAGTATCTTCATGCTGGCGGCAGGGGTGGCTTTCTTCGCCGTGTCCAGGTGGTTTAGTGCTCCTTTATTGATAATTATGCTGGGGTATATTGGGCTTATAGTTTCGACTGTTGTTGCACCTTTAGTATTTATGACAAGTGGCCTCATGGCAGGAGACCAACCTTACGCGAAGAGGCAGAGGTTCAGTGATGAGTTTTGTTTGTACGCCATTGCAAGCGGGTATAAAGCGGTTAGCTGGGTCCTGGTAATGAGTTCAGTAGCTTTATTTTTTTTCGCTGGCGGGTTTTCCGGAACTGCCCTTATTAACGAGATAAGTGTGCAGCACATAGGGGGTGTCTATGTACTGCTGGCTGGACTGACATGGGCGATCGCTATTATACGACTGGTTAAAGAGGAAGCTACTGACGAGCAGGAAGAGTATGACTGACGCAGGTTACGGGAGAGCTCATGGAAGCTGTTTATAATCGCATTGCGATGGAACGTAAAATGCGCGGCTTGTCGCAGCAGCAACTGGCGGACGCTATTGGGGTTTCGCGTAAAACTATCAGCACCATAGAAACGCGGCGTTTTACCCCGTCAGTGGTGGTGGCGTTAAAACTGGCCTATTACTTTGAGTTGCCGGTAGAGGTGTTATTCAGTTTAACTTGACGCTGGTCAAAAATAATACAAAACCTCCTTGAGTTATCGTTGAATACCTCTATATAAATAGTTGCCTGATAGGTAATTTTAATTTATCAACATAAAGGAGGTCCATCATGAGCAACAAGTCTTGGTCGGAATCAAAACTTGCGCCGTGGAACTGGAACAAGCATGAAGAGCAAACGCCAGCGCTTACCGAAGACAAAGACAGCCATCCGATCGCGCGTTTTCATCGCGACATTGATCGTTTGTTTGCCGATACCTTTCGTGCATTGAATGTGCCTGATTTGCTTGATCATGGTGCCAAAAACGAGTCTATTTGGGGCGGTTCGGCGATACTGCGACCTAGCCTTGATATTAAGGAGCATACGGATAGTTACGAGCTGTCGGTGGAATTACCTGGGGTTAACAAGGACGACCTGAAGCTGAACCTTGAAGGTAATCTGTTAACCATCAGTGGTGAAAAGAAGAACGAGTCGAAGTCAGATGAGAAAGGCAAGTATCACCGCGTAGAGCGCAGCTATGGCAGCTTTAGCCGAACGTTAACCTTGCCTGAAGATATCGACAGTAAAGATATTAAGGCTGCCTTTAATGAAGGTATCCTGAACATAGAAATTAAGCGAGTTAAAGGTAAAGAGAGCCCCAACTCGGAAATTCCAATTACTTAATAGCTAAGTGAACGAAAAACGCCGCTCCTCAGAGCGGCGTTTTAGCCAAGGACTTCAGGTTTATTATTTGATTTCAGTAAAACGCAGGTAGGGGCGTAATTCATCCCAGCCCTGTGGGAACAACTTCTCTGCTTCTTCGTTGCTTACGGTTGGCTTGATAATCACTTTTTCACCCGGGCGCCAGTCAGCAGGGCAAGCCACATTGTGTTTATCAGAAAACTGCAGTGCGTCGATAACACGCAAGATCTCATCGAAGTTACGGCCCACCGCCATTGGGTACGTCATGGTAAGCCGGATTTTGTGGTTCGGGTCAATAATGAACACTGAGCGTACCGCTGCAGTGTCGCTTTCGCCAGAGTGAATCATGTCGTAGAGTTCAGCTACTTTCTTGCCTTTATCTGCAACGATGGGGAACTGCAGATCGGTATTCTGTGTGTCGTTAACGTCGTTGATCCAGCCTAAATGCTCGTCAACGGTATCTGTTGATAAACCCAGTGGCAGTACATTGCGCTTCGCGAACTCACTAGCAAGCTGCGACGTGCGGCCCATTTCTGTTGTGCAGACAGGGGTATAATCGGCCGGGTGACTGAAGAAAAAGACCCAGTTGCCCTTGGCCCATTCGTGGAAGTTGATTTTGCCTTTGGTGGTTTCGATGTCGAAGTCAGGGGCGATGTCGCCAATACGTAAACCCATAATTATTACCTCGTTGCTGGTTTGTGATTTTCTGGAAGAAACAGACAGTCTGTGTCTTCCAACGGAGGGTCTTGCAAATATTAGCAAAACCGCTTAAGTTTTATGGTTATAATGATATTCCATTTAAGAATATAAGAAAGTAAATCAAACCGATTACAAGGTTCGCTAAATCCGATTGAGCTGCCTGGGCAGCTCTGTTAGGTGAGTGTAGATGACTTTACAGTAGCTGCGAGAGACGCAAATCGAATAAGTTAGAATCATATTATTGGCTACAAAATGGAGAGCTGGAAATGAATCAGTGGGATGAACGCTACAATAAGAATGAATACCACTATGGAACTGAGCCCAATGAGTTTTTACGAGAGCAGGTCGCGCCTTTGCTGGCCAGGTGGAGCGCAAAACAGCCCGCGCGTATTTTATGCCTGGCCGATGGAGAGGGTCGTAACAGTGTTTACCTAGCAGAGCTTGGTGCAGAGGTAACCTCGCTGGATATTTCCCAGGTAGGACTGGATAAAGCCCTGCGTTTAGCCGAATCACGCGGTGTGACCATTCAGACTCAACTGGCTGACCTGACCGAAAGCGAGCTTCCGGTGAACCATTATGATGGAGTCGTAATGATTTTCTGCCATCTACCCAGTGCTGCGCGACCTCGTTTGTATCAGCAGATTGAAAAAGCACTCAAACCCGGTGGCTGGTTATTGGCGGAGTGTTATACCGAAGCTCAGTTAGGTCGTGGTACAGGGGGCCCTCCCTCCGCAGATTTAATGCTTAGCCTGAATGAGTTGAAAAACGCATTCAGCCACTTTGCGGTCGAGCACGGCGCTGAGCTGGTGCGTTCGGTGACCGAAGGTGAAGGCCATAGTGGAGAGGGTGCTGTTTGCCAGTACCTTGGCTACAAAAGGCCGTTAATGGAAAGTGTTTAGTCGGTTTCGGACTCAGGTAATAAGTCCCCTCATCTCATGACTTCCTGTACAGTGCAGATAGCGATATTGACAGTTTGGTGACAAGCTTAATAAAACTGTCATAATTTGCTTGCATAATGCTGCTATCAGAAACATTACAGGTAATGACTATGGCCAGAAAAATTCTAATTGTGGAGGATGAAGCACCTATTCGTGAGATGCTTTCTTTTGTCATGGAACAGCATGGTTATCAACCGGTGGAGGCTGCTAACTTTGAGCATGCGTTGCAACAAATTACAGAACCCTATCCGGATATGATATTGCTTGACTGGATGTTACCTGGCGGTAGCGGCATTCAATTTGCTAAACAAATTAAGAGTCAGGACCATACCAAACATATCCCTATTATCATGCTGACCGCCCGGGGCGAGGAAGAAGATAAAATCAAAGGCCTGGAAGTAGGGGCAGATGATTATATTACTAAACCATTTTCGCCCAAAGAACTCATGGCTCGTATGCGTGCTGTGTTTCGCCGGGTGTCGCCAACCAGCCTGGACGAACCGCTGGAAATTGAGGGCTTAAAATTAGACCCGGTATCACACCGCATTACGGCGAATGATGATTCTGTGGACATGGGGCCTACTGAGTTTCGTTTACTGCACTTCTTCATGACCCACCCGGAACGAGTTTACAGTCGTGAGCAATTGTTGGATCATGTCTGGGGTACTAATGTTTACGTAGAAGACAGGACTGTGGATGTGCATATAAGACGTTTACGCCAGGCCGTTGCAAATCATGGCCATGACCGCTTAATTCAGACCGTGCGCGGTGTCGGCTACCGGTTCTCAGCGCGCTAAATGGGTCGCGATTATACTCTCTATGCAATTTTTAAGGGGCTGGTTATTTACCTGCTCCCTTTTGCTGTATTGGGCTGGCTGCTAAATATTTTCTGGCCTGCGCTGGCGATAGCTCTGGCGCTAAAGCTGGCCTGGCATTATTACTTTCAGTTCCGTCTCAGCCGCTGGTTGTGGGACAGTCGTACTATGTTGCCGCCAAAAGCGCTTGGGCTTTGGACGGATATCTACGATGGCATTTATCGCACCCTGAGGCGCAATCAGTTCCGCCGTCGTGCGCTTACCACCTTATTAAAACGTTTTCGGCAGGCTTCTGAAGCGCTGCCAGATGCGGCGATTGTGATGCAGGAAGACGGTACGCTGATCTGGAGTAACAAGCTGGCGCAGATTTATTTTGGTCTGCAGTGGCCAAGTGACAGCGGTATTCGTATTACCAACCTGATTCGCCAACCACGTTTTGTTGATTACTTTAACGCTGCCGACTTTAGCGAAAGCATTATTTTAGGTTCACCGGCCCACAGCAGCATGGAGCTGGATATCCGGATTATGCCTTATGCAGATAACCAGTATTTGCTGGTGGCCCAGGATGTGACTCAGCTACGTAAACTGGAGCGTATGCGCAAAGATTTTGTGGCGAATGTGTCGCACGAGCTTAAAACGCCGCTCACAGTTATGCAGGGCTATCTGGAAATGCTCGAAGACCCGGAGCGCATGCCGGTAAAACAACTACATAAAGCCATTGGTGACATGCAATCGCAGACCGAGCGTATGCAGAATATGGTTAGTCAGCTTTTGGAACTGTCCCGTATAGAGTCGAGCAGCCCGGATAGTTTTTCTCACGAAGTTAACGTAAGCCAGCTCATTGCTACCGTGTTGCGTGAGGTGGAATTACTGAATGCAGAAAAGCAACATCATATCGATCTCGACCTGGACGCCGACCTCAGTGTCTACGGTAGCGAAGAAAAACTGCGCACGGTGATCATGAACCTGGTCAATAATGCCATCAAATATACGCCATCCGGCGGTGAGCTGCGGATCAGCTGGAAACGCAAACGCTTAGGTGCTGAGTTTGCTATCAAGGACAATGGGCCGGGTATCGCGGCCAAACATCAGCAGCGTCTGACTGAGCGTTTTTACCGGGTCGACAAAGACAGAAACAGTGCCACCGGTGGCACTGGTCTGGGCCTGTCTATTGTCAAACATGCGCTGGACTACCATCGTTCACATCTGCAGCTATACAGCATCGAAGGGCAGGGTAGCCGTTTTAGTTTCCTGCTACCCAGTGAACTGGTGGTTAGTGCAAAACCCGACAGCGAATAGTGCCGCTAATAGCCTTTAAACGACCCAGGGCCTGCTCCGCCAGTTCGCTATTAATGTCTACCACCACATAACCAATATCACTATCGGTTTGCAGATACTGAGCGGCAATGTTGATATCAAGATCAGCAAAAGTCTGGTTGACCTGCTGCAACACACCCGGCTGATTTTTATGGATATGCAGCAGTCGGCTGCATTCTTCATGCACTGGCAGACTAACTTCGGGAAAGTTAACCGCAGACAGGGTAGAGCCGTTGTCGGAATATTTTGCTAACTTACCGGCTACTTCTACGCCAATGTTCTCTTGTGCTTCCTGAGTTGAACCGCCTACATGAGGGGTTAACAGAACATTATCGAGACCACGCAGCGGCGAGATGAATTCTTCATCGCTGGCTTTGGGTTCAACAGGAAAAACATCAATGGCGGCGCCGCCAAGCTGACCGCTACGCAGGCGCGCATTCAACGCTTCGATATCCACCACAGTGCCGCGTGAGGCATTAATCAACAATGCGCCATCACGCATACGCGATAGCTGTTCGGCACCTATCATATTCTGGGTTTCACGGGTCTCAGGTACATGCAAAGTGACCACATCACTACTGTTTAGCAGCTTATTTAAATCATTCACCTGATAGGCATTACCCAGGGACAGCTTCTCTTCCACATCGTAATACTGCACCTGCATACCCAGCTGCTCAGCAAGTATGCCAAGCTGGGTGCCGATATGGCCATAACCGATAATGCCTAAAGTTTTACCGCGCACTTCATGGGAACCTTTGGCGCTTTTATTCCACTCCCCACGATGACAGGCGGCATTTTTTTCCGGCACCCGGCGCAGCAGCATAATGATTTCAGCCAGTACCAGCTCGGCGACACTGCGGGTATTGGAAAAAGGTGCGTTGAAAACAGGAATGCCCAGTTTTTTTGCCGCTTCAGTGTCGACCTGATTCGTACCAATACAAAAACAGCCGATTGCCGCTAATTTCTTTGCCGCCTGTAATACATTAGCGCTAAGTTGGGTACGCGAGCGGATACCGACAAAATGCGTGCTTCGCAGTACCTCAATCAGCTTGTCTTCGGGCAACGCAGTGCTTATCTGCTCAATATTGTGATATCCCTGGCGGTGCAGACATTCTACAGCGCTGGGGTGAATGCCTTCTAAAAGTACGATACGTATTTTATCTTTATCCAGTGATATGAGCGGCGGCATGCTGTTGTCCTGTTAGTTTTTTAAAGTGGTGACTGTTTTGCCATCGCTGATAAGCGCAATATCGGCACTGCGGGCAGCAAATAGCCCATTGGTAACTACCCCGGTAATTTGATTCAATTTCTCTTCAAGCTCAATGGGTTTTCCGATATTCAGATTATAAATGTCGAGAATGACGTTGCCGTTGTCGGTTTTAAAGTTTTCGCGCAGCACGGGATCGCCACCCAGTTTAACTATCTGCCGGGCAACATAAGAACGCGCCATCGGGATCACTTCGACAGGCAGTGGGAAGTCGCCCAGAGCCGTTACCTGTTTGCTGTCGTCCGCAATGCAAATAAAGGTCTTAGCAACTGCTGCAACAATTTTTTCCCGGGTCAGGGCACCGCCGCCGCCTTTGATCATCTGGCGATGGCGGTTAATTTCATCAGCACCGTCGACATACAGTTCCAGCTCAGGTACGCCATTCAGGTCAAACACCGCGATGCCATGTTGACGCAGACGCTCAGTTGAGGCTTCCGAGCTGGATACAGCACCATCAATATCGTGTTTCATACTGGCCAGTGCATCGATGAAAAAATTCACGGTAGAGCCGGTGCCTACACCAACCACAGAACCCGGTTTGACGTATTCAAGTGCGGCTTCAGCCGCCATTTTCTTTGCGTTATCACTACTCATAATATTTATTATCGATGTAATCGGTGAGTGTTGCCTTCATTATAAGGAGCTGTGCCTGAAGCGCCAGCACCTTGTCGCAGTTATTACCGCAGGTAACGGAACATCCCAGGATTGCACTGGTATATGCCCGGCCTGCTGACAGTCATGGGCCAGCCCCATCACCTTCAGCTGAGGATAGCGACCAGCATGCCACCCGGCCAGGGTCCGGTCGTAGAAACCACCACCCATGCCCAGGCGATTGCCTTGACTGTCAAAACCAACCAGGGGCACCAGCAGGGTGTCCAGCTGCGCAAATGGCACCACGTCGGGGCAGCGCAGAGGTGGTTCTGGAATAGCAAACTTGTTATTGATTAGCGGGCGCTGGGGATCGTAGCGCAGCATCAGCAGATGCCCTTTAGCAAAGGGATGCAAGACTGGCAGGCAAACCTTTTTGCCGGCATCCAGCAATGCCTGCAATAAAGGGGCTGTATTCAATTCGGCAGCAAAAGAAAAATACAGGGCTATAGTTTCGGCCTGCGCAACTTCCGGTTGCTGCATGGCAGTATCCACCAGTTGCAGCGAGGCAGATTTTTGCTCTGCCTCGGTGAGCGCCCGACGCTGCTGTTTTAATTGTTCACGCAGTTGTTGCCTGGAATTCTGAATACGCGTTGCTGAGTTCATAGATTGACGCTCTTAGCCGGGCCTGCGACACTTACAGGCTGTTTTTGACTGAAGTTTATCTAGGATACCAGTATGCGACTTTTAAAGTATAGCCGGGCACTTTTATTCACTATGGCGTTAATTCCTGCGCTGGCTGTGGCCTCGGCGCCGCCAGCGGCGCCTGATCGTGACCGTGGTGACGGCCCCTATGAGCGCCTGATATTGCGCGGTGGCACTTTGGTTAACGGTGAAGGTGCCCCTGCTGTAGGGCCCGTCGATATTGTTATTGAGCAGGATCGCATTGTTAATGTGGTAGCAGTCGGTTATCCAGGGGTGCCTATTCGCGAGGGAGGCCGGCCCCAGGCCCGCGATGGGGACCGTGAAGTTGATGTCAGTGGCAAATATATTTTGCCAGGTTTTGTGGATATGCACGGCCATATAGGTGGTTCTGCGGACAATATCCCGGCCGAATATGTACTTAAATTGTGGCTCGCTCATGGTATTACCACAGTACGTGAACCTGGTAGTTTTAACGGTCTGGAATGGACCCTGGACCATGTGCGCCGTTCTGAAGAAAACAGCATCGTAGCGCCGCGTATAGTGCCTTATGCCGGTTTTGCTGAAGGTGGCGAACCTATTATTACCGGTGAACAGGCACGTCAGTGGGTTCGTGATATCAAAGAAGCTGGTGCCGCTGGCATTAAGTTTTTCGGTGCACCACCACGGGTGATTTCAGCCGCTTTGGATGAAGCTGAGAAGCAGGGGCTGGGCACTATGATGCACCACGCTCAGCTAAACGTTGCCCGTACTAATGTGATTGACTCAGCACGCATGGGCTTAACCACCATGGAGCACTGGTACGGTTTGCCCGAGGCATTATTTACCGGCCAGACGATTCAGGATTATCCGCCTGAATATAACTATCAGAATGAGCAGGATCGTTTCGGTGCGGCTGGTCGACTCTGGAAGCAGGCGGCTGAACCTGGCAGCGAACGCTGGAATGCGGTGCGTGACGAACTGATTGAAATGGATTTCACCATTAACCCAACCCTGAATATTTACGAAGCCAGTCGCGACTTAGCACGCCAGCGTAATGCGGAATGGCATGACGAATATACCCTGCCTACGTTGTGGGACTTTTTCACCCCCAGTCGTTACGCCCACGGTTCGTACTGGTTTGACTGGACCACCGATGATGAAATCGCCTGGCGTGAAAACTATCGCATCTGGATGGAGTTCTTAAATGACTTTAAAAACCAGGGCGGACGCATAACTGCAGGTTCAGATTCTGGCTATATTTATAAAATTTATGGGTTTGGTTACATTCAGGAACTCGAACTGCTGCGCGAAGCGGGCTTCAATGCACTGGAAGTGATTCAGGCGGCTACTTTAAACGGTGCTGAAGCACTGGGTCTGGAAGCCGATATTGGTAGCGTAATTCCGGGTAAAAAAGCAGATCTGGTGATTGTCGACGAGAACCCGTTGCGTAACTTAAAAGTACTGTACGGAACCGGTCATTATCGCCTGGATGATAACAATCAGCCTATGCGCACCGGTGGCGTTACCTACACGATTAAAGACGGCATCATTTATGATGCTCAGGAACTGTTAAGCGATGTACGTCAGATAGTGCGTGACGCGAAAGCGGCTGAACATAACTAAGAGCAGAGAGTAACGAATGAGAGTACAAGGTCTGGATAAAATACATAGTTCCAGAGTAGACAACTGGTTCCTGCTGCTGGTCGTTGCCGTAGCCATCTTCAGCCTGCTGGCAGCGACTTTGTTGTCGCTGCGTGGGCTGAGTCTGTTAGGTCTGATTCTATTGTTACTGGGTGCAGTGCTGCCGATGTGGGTCGTGATGAGCACCCGCTATCATATTACGGAAGAAGATCTGCTGGTGCGTGCTGGCCCTTTTCGCTGGCGCCTGGCTTTAAGCAGCATCAGTAAAATAGAGCCTTGCCACAACGGGGTGATAGCCCCGGCGTTATCCCGTGAGCGAATAAAAATAACGTATCAGGGCAGTAACAGCCTGATGGTATCGCCTTCGGATCGCTATAGTTTCATTATGGATCTGGGCGTTGCTGAACCTGATGTAGATTAGTCGTTGGCCGGGGTTATTTGTTCGCTGCCTTGCTCTTCTACCGGATCAGACGAGCCGCAGGAGTTCATGATTACGGCTCCTGCCAGGAAAAGAATAATGGCCAGGATGATTTCAAGTTTTCGCATAAGTGATATTCAGCTCAGTCAGACAGTAGAGGTAGTATAACCAATGTTTATGGGGTCAGAAAAGCGCCGTGGTCAAAGAGACGAGTTTGATAAACATAAAAATGCCGCGCTGGCGCACTTAGCGACAACGCCCATTAAAAGCGGTAATTATCAGCCGCTGGTCACCATTTTGTTATGGTGGCTGGGTGCCCGGGTGAAACCACCTCATTTTCAGAGTTTTGCCGCTAATATACTAACCAGTGGTGGTTATTTTGCCATGGTATGGGGCATTCTGATGTGGTTTATTTTATTTTCCCCACGGGGTGCTTCAGGCCTGGCAGTGTTGCAGTTATCGGTGCTGGTAGGGTTAATTTATGGCGTTATTATGGCGCTGTATTATCGACGTAGTGCACGTAAGCATAATTTGCCGGACTGGCATAGCCTGCGTGTGCAAAAACAGGAAAGTAATAAATAGGGTGTCCCCCAGGGTGCCGCTGCCGCGTGGTCGCCCTTGAACCCTTGGTTCAAGGCGGGTGCTGAGTTAATGATCTCAGGCTTCCCGGTACACGCCGGGCTTGCACACTGACCATCAAGCAGGACCCTTTTCTGGTAGCATCGGCTCAGGGACATTCACCGACTGGCGAACACCCCAGGGAACATTGTTAGTTTGTGTTGCTGCTGCCGCGTTTTTCGCCCATGGCTTTTTCAATTGTAGCCTGAAGCAGGCGGATTTTATCTTCTAAAGCCGCCGTGTACTCAGCCTGCTCCTGACGACTCTGGATCCATTCATGGCATAAGTTTAGTGCTGCCATGACGGCAATTTGTTCCACATTTGTCAGCTTAGTAGCCGTTTTTGTGTCGGCTAGCCGCTCATCCAGCTGGCGAGCTGCCTCGCGCAAGGCACTTTCCTGCCCGTCGGGGCACATTACGCGATAGCTTCTATCGAGCAACTTAATGTCCATTGCCTGACCACTCATGACCCGGTTCCTTCGTTAACTGTTTGCCGTCTTTGATTAGCTTAGACTAGCTTATAGGGCGGAGCATAGCCGCCCTGCTATTATTATGCAACAGTCGGCATTGCTTGTCAGCCTGCTGGCTCAGGGCTGGCGGCAATGATAGGATAATGCTATTCACAAAGAGAGGGTTCACGTAACCCGTTCATATATAGAAAAGATGGTAAGCATACAATGACAGAATCTACTGCACGCGCCTATGATGCGCTGAATCAACACCTGCAGCGCGAAGACATGGTACTTTGCGCCGCAGAACTGCATGGCATGCTCACCGGACTGATAGCTAGTGGCGCGCCCGCCGAATCAGAAAAGTGGCATGATGTAATGGCCGATCTGGCGAATGAAGGCAACGCTTTTAGCGTCGGCATGAAGTCATTATTACGTGACTTAAGTGCTGAAATAATCAGCGAGCTGGAAGACCCGGAACTGGGCTTTCAATTACTGCTACCAGGTGATGAAGAGGCGCTTAATGAGCGTTTAAAAGCACTGACCCAATGGGTGCAGTCTTTCCTGGCTGGCTTTGGGGTGAATCAGCAGAACCTGGCGAAAGCTTCTGCCGATTTACAGGAAGCTATTAATGATATGGCTGAGATTGCTTTGTTGTCTGATGATGTAGAAGCAGATGAAGAGGGTGAACGTGCATTTTATGAAGTCAGTGAATATGTGCGCATTTCCTCCATTATGTGTTTTAACGAGCTGGGCCAGTTAAAGTCAGCCGCCGCACCGCACAATAAAACTATCCATTAAGCAGGTTCTGAAGTCGATATGAGCATCCCCTTAGCGGAGCTTCGTGCGCGACGCGAAGCGTTTAAAGCGAAAATGCAGTCAGACAGCGTGGCGGTGTTTGCTGCGGGACATGAAGTGACTCGCAGTAACGATACCGAGTACCCTTTTCGTCAGGACAGCGACTTTTATTACCTGACCGGCATCAATGAGGCCGAAGCGGTATTAGTATTAATACCCGGACAGGCAGACAGTGACCTGTTGTTTACGCTGCCCCGTGATGCTGAGCAGGAAGTCTGGCATGGTCGCCGTCTGGGCGTCGATAAGGCGAAACAATTAAGCGCTGTTGATGCTTGTTACCCATTGCCCGAACTGAACGAAAAGCTACTGCCCTTATTAAGTGCTAACTCTGCGGTGTACTGGTCTGCGACGCCTGGCGATAAGTTTAAAGCGCAGCAGCAGGACTGGTTGAGTCAGCTACATAACAATCGTAAGTTAAAGGCCCCGGTGACCCAGCATGACAGTCACTCGATTGTGCATGAACAACGGTTGTTTAAATCAACGTATGAACAGCAGGTGATGCGTGAGTCAGCCGCTATTGCGGTTGTTGCCCACAAAAGGGCCATGCATTACACCGCCGCAGGTAAATATGAATACCAGGTCGCAGCAGAGCTGCACCACGAGTTTGCCTTGCATGGGGCCCTGCATCCGGCCTATGGCACCATTTGCGGTAGTGGTGATAATGCCTGTATTTTGCACTACACCTCGAACCTGAGTCGGCTGCAGGATGGTGACTTGTTGTTGATTGACGCCGGTTGTGAATATCAGGGTTATGCCAGTGATATTACCCGTACCTTTCCGGTCAATGGCCGTTTTACCGAAGCGCAAAAACGTATGTATAACTGGGTGTTAAAAGCCCAGCGCGCAGCGCTCGAAGAAATAAAACCCGGCGCCACCTTACCCGGCGCATACAAAGTTGCGGCGTCGATACTGACCGAAGGATTAATAGATCTGGGTGTTCTGAAAGGATCGCTGGCAGACAATTTAAAAGACATGACTTATCGCCCTTATTTCATGCACGGACTGGGCCATTGGTTAGGTTTAGACGTACATGATGTGGGTAACTATCAACAGGACGGCAAGCCGCGGCCTTTGCAGGAAGGCATGGTTCTGACCATAGAACCCGGTTTGTATATTCCGACTGATACCCCCTGTGCTGAAGAATACCGCGGTGTCGGCATACGTATAGAAGACGACATTCTGGTGACAGCGGATGGCTATCAGAACCTGACTGCAGCATTGCCAGTCACCACTGATGATATTGAGGCTTTAATGGCGGGCAAAGCGTGAAGGGCATGAGTCAATGAAAGCAGACATTGCGATAGCAGGCGGTGGCGTCGTCGGCGCACTCGCGGCTCTGATGCTGAGTAAACGCTTACCCCAGAGTCGGATTGCGGTAGTCGATGCAGCGCCCGCTGATGGCCGCGACCCGCGAACGCTAGCGCTGGCTTATAAAACACAGCAGTTGTTTGACCAGGAAGGCCTGTGGCAGGGGCAGGCGGCAAAACATGCTGCAGCGATCGAACATATTCATGTTTCTGACCGGGGCGGGGCAGGTAGTAGTACCCTGCACGCACCTCGGCAACAGGTGCAGGCGCTGGGTTATGTAGTAGGTGCGCATTATATCCAGCAGGACTTAATAGCGGCCTGCCAGCAGCAAGCCAACATTAGCTGGCTGAGTGAGACCCGGGTTGCGCAGGTGCAGCAGCATCAGAACGAAGTGCAGTTAAACCTGCAGGGAAAAGAAACGGGCGATTTATCTGCTAAATTGTTAATTGCTGCTGATGGTGCAAACTCAACCACCCGTGAACAACTGGGCATCAAGCTACAGAGAACGGATTACAATCAGGTAGCCCTGATTGCCAATATCGAATTAGATAAACATCATCAGCAGTGGGCCTGGGAGCGTTTCACTGAAGCAGGCCCCATAGCGCTGTTGCCACAACCAGGTCGCGAAGTGGCTTTGGTCTGGTGTGTCTCGGCAGAAGACGCGGAAGCTATCACCGCTTCAGATGATTCAACGTTTGTGCGTCAGGTACAGCAGGCTTTTGGTTATCGTGCGGGCCGTTTTTTAAAAGTGAAAGACAGAGCCAGTTATCCGCTTTCGTTGTTACTGGCAGAGCGCACCGTGCATCACCGCGCGGTAGTACTGGGCAATGCCTGCCATACTTTGCATCCGATAGCGGGCCAGGGTTATAACCTGGGAGTACGGGATGTTGAGTCGCTGGTTCGTGTGCTGACTCAGAGTCATAGTGAAGACCCCGGCAATTATCAGCAGTTACTTGATTACGAAGAAGATCGCGCTGACGATTACCGGCGTATTATAGGTTTAACGGATGGCCTGGTCAGAGTGTTTTCGAATACATATCCCCCTCTGGTGGCGGCTCGTAATCTGGCATTATTAGCCCTGCGCGGTTGTCCGTTATTTAATTACCCACTGGCCCGATTGGCCATGGGGTATCGTGATCTGAGTGCTATAAAAGGCACCATGCCAGAAAAAAGAGGATCCTGATTATGGCATTGCACCGGACACAGGTAGTCATAGTTGGCGGCGGTATGATCGGGCTGTCGCTGGCGATTGCTTTACGCCAGCAAAAGAAAAACGTAGTGCTGATTGAACGCCGGGCAAAAACGGCTGATATTCCAGAGCAGCTGCAGTTACGGGTAAGTGCTATCAGCGAAGGTTCCAGAAACTGGTTGCAGGCACTGGGTGTCTGGTCGCAGCTTCCCGCCGATCGTCTGGGCCCATACCAGGGCATGGAAGTGTGGGACAAAGACAGTTCCGGGCGCATTAGTTTCAGCGCTGAAGAAGCGCAACTGCAAAACCTTGGGCACATTGTTGAAAATGCCGTGCTGGAAGCTGTGTTATGGCAGCAGGCTGAAACCCTGGGTGTGCAACTCATTAGTGAGGTAGAACATGAAGCGCCGGAACTCTCGGCGCAGGACGTTTCTTTAAGCTTAAGCAACGGCGATATCGTTCTGGCGCAGTTACTGGTGGCAGCCGACGGCGCGCAATCTAAATTGCGCGAGCAGGCCGGCACACCTGTTACTTTTAAAGATTACGAACAACAAGGCCTGGTGGCCACCATACGCACAGCACAGCCGCACAATGGCATAGCGCGTCAGGCTTTCATGCCCGGCGGACCTCTGGCCTTGTTACCTATGGCTGACCCCCACCTGTGTTCTATTGTCTGGAGCCTGCCTACTTTAAAAGCACAAAGCTACGCGGAAGAAAGCGAAGCCGATTTTGTAAAACGACTGGCGGTAGCCAGTGACTCGATCTTAGGTATTCCGGAGCTGGTTAGCGAACGGCAGAATTTTCCGCTACGGATGCGTTATGCCGAGCGTTGGGTGAGCGGGCGTCAGGTGTTAGTTGGCGATGCTGCGCATACCATACATCCCCTAGCAGGCCAGGGCGCCAACCTTGGGCTGGGCGATGTAGAGACCTTAGCCAATATGCTGGGCCAGTTGGGCACTTTAAATGGTGTCTGGGATGATGTGGAGTTAAAACGTTGCCTGCAAGGTTTTCAGCGTGCGCGTAAAGCCGCCGCCGTGCAGCAGATAGCCACTATGGAAGCTTTTCATCAGTTATTCCGAACGGCGAACCCGGTGCTTAAATTAATGCGGGGCATAGGTTTGAAAACCGTCAACGCACAGCCATTATTAAAACGTTTCTTTATGCAGCAGGCGAGCCGTTAGCTTAATGCTGCAGTGCTTCCTGTATATACGAAATTAAATGATCGGCGGCGAGGTTTCCGGCGTGGCCATGGCGTTCAATATAAATACCAATCTCACCTAATTCAGGTAACGAACTGAGCCGTAACTCGTGTAGCTCCATAGGCACACTGGAGCGTGCCAATACGGTGATGCCCAGATTACTGCGCAACGCACTGCTGATCCCAGCCAGATCGCTGTTGGTATAAGTAATACGGAAATTATCGTGTTTAACACCAGCGGGGTCAGCGCTCTGACCCCGTTCTTGTAACCGCAGGCTTTGCAAAGCGCGGCGGCGGTAGATACAGCCTTCCGGGGCAAGCACCAAAGGTAAAGGGAATTGGGTTTTATAATCAGGGTTGCCCGCCACCCACACCAGTGAGTCATTTTTAATTAACACAGCATCTTCCGGCGCGCTTTCAGCGACGCTCAGAATGACATCGAAGTGACCACGGCTGGCACCAAGGCGTAAGTCCCGGCTCAGACCCGAGGTCACCTGTAGGGTTACCTGCGGATAACTGGCAGCGAACTGACCCAGAATACTGGGCAGTAAAGTGGATGCAAATTCACTGGGAATACCCAGCCGCACTTCACCGGTCAGTGCCGACTCACTGAACTGAGCTATGATTTGATCATTCAGACTCAATAACTGCTGCGCACTGGGGTACAGTTCCTGGCCTGCGGTAGTCAGCCGGATACGATTGCCCTGGCGTTGTAACAGTCGGGCATTCAGCTGCTGTTCCAGGCGTTTTAATTGCAGACTGATAGCCGGCTGAGAGCGGCCCAGACGTTCACCGGCCAGGGTGTAGCTTTGCAGGTCAACGACAGTAACAAAGGCACGCAGATTGTCAGTAGAGATATGTTTCATGCTACTTATTCTATTTGCTTCAGTAATAAGTGGCCAGCCTTTATTAATTTTAATTATGCGGTTATTTGCCATTTTAATTTGTTGCCCGGTCGGGCAGGCTTTATAATCCGCATTAAATCTAAACAAACATTAGGGTAGTTATGGCTAGTAAAACTCCTTTGTATGACGCGCACGTCGCCGCTGGCGCCAAGATGGTCGATTTCCATGGCTGGGATATGCCATTGAATTACGGTTCGCAGATTGAAGAACACAACGCGGTGCGCCGTGATGCCGGGGTTTTTGATGTTTCCCACATGACTATTGTTGATGTCACCGGACCTGAAGCCAAAGCTTACCTGCGTCACTTGCTGGCCAACGACGTAGCCAAGCTGCAAAAAAGCGGCAAAGCATTATATACAGGTATGCTGAACGAAGAAGGCGGGGTTATCGACGACCTGATCGTGTATTTCTTCAATGACGAGTCGTACCGTCTGGTGGTTAACTCAGCCACTCGTGATAAAGACATGGCCTGGTTAATGAAACAAACCGTTGAGTTTGACGTAGCCGTTACCGAACGTACTGAATTTGCAATGGTGGCCTTACAGGGTCCGAAGGCAAGCGAAAAAGTTGGCGCGTTGCTCAACGACGAGCAGCATGCTGAAGTCAAAGAAATGAAGCCGTTTTTTGGTGTGCAACTGGAAGAGCTTTTTGTGGCCACCACAGGGTATACCGGCGAAGCAGGCTACGAAATTATTGTACCTAACGAGCAAATCGTTAAGGTATGGGACAAATTACTGGCCGCTGGTGTGGCCCCTTGTGGTCTGGGTGCCCGTGACACCCTGCGCCTGGAAGCAGGTATGAACCTGTATGGCCAGGATATGGACGAAACCGTGTCACCGCTGGCCGCTAACATGGCCTGGAGCGTTGCTCTGGAACCTGCCGATCGTGATTTTGTGGGTCGCAAAGCACTGGAAGCGCAAAAAGCAGCCGGTACTGAGAAGTTAATTGGTCTGGTCATGGAAGACAAAGGCGTATTGCGTGCTGGCCTTAAAGTGAAAGTAGAAGGTGGTGAAGGGGTGATTACTTCAGGTACTTTCTCGCCAACCCTGGGCTTTAGTATTGCGCTGGCACGAGTACCTAAACCTGTAGGCGATACCGCGGAAGTGGAAATGCGTAAAAAACTGGTTACAGTGAAGGTAGTCAAACCTGGATTTGTACGTAACGGCGAATCAGTGATCAAAACCTATTAATTTGATGCGTGGTGGTGTCTGTAACGGACCACCCACAACAAGGATATAAAAAAATGAGCAACGTACCAAAAGAATTAAAGTATGCACCGAGTCACGAGTGGGTTCGTAATGAAGGCGACGGCGTATTTACCGTAGGCATCAGTGAACATGCGCAGGAACTTCTGGGTGACATGGTTTTTGTTGAATTGCCGGAAGAAGGCGACACGGTTGCCCTGGGCGATGATTGCGCCGTAGCTGAATCGGTAAAGGCGGCTTCTGATATCTACGCGCCGCTGACCGGTGAAGTGGTAGCTATCAATGAAGATCTGGAAGACTCGCCGGAAATGGTTAACAACGACCCTTATGGCGACGGCTGGTTATTCAAAATTAAAGCGGAAGATGAAAGCGAACTGGCAAACCTGCTGGACGCTGAAGCTTACAGCGCGTCGATTGAAGACGAGTAATATGCAACTGCAGTAGCCGCAGGGCCCCGGTATTAACCGGGGCTTTGTCATTATTTAAGTTCTCGCTGATGAACTTAAACGCCTCATTCAGGCGGTACATTTAGCTAATTACAGGTACCTTTCATGAGCAGTAAAACCCTGGAACAATTCAAGCAAAACGACGAATTTGTGCAACGCCACATCGGCCCCAGTGTAGAAGAGCAGGCAGTTATGCTGGAGGAACTGGGTGCGACGTCGCTGGAAGATATGACGTCACAAACAGTACCCAGCGCTATTTTGCGCGACCCTTTCTTAAAGATTGGCGATGCCATGACGGAGCGCGATGCACTCAATAAATTGCGTGGAATTGCGAGCAAGAACCAGGTGTTTAAAAGCTACATAGGTGCCGGTTATTACGACACTCTGACGCCGAATGTCATTTTACGCAATGTCCTGGAAAACCCAGGCTGGTATACCGCCTACACGCCGTATCAACCGGAAATTGCCCAGGGTCGCTTAGAAGCCATTCTGAACTTCCAGCAAATGACCATGGACCTAACGGGTCTGGATCTGGCCAGCGCCTCACTGCTGGACGAAGCCACTTCTGCCGCGGAAGCCATGGCCATGGCCAAACGGGTCAGCAAGTCGAAGTCCAATGCTTTCTTTGTTGCCAATAACGTATTTCCACAAACCATCGACGTGGTGCGTGCCCGTGCTGACATGTTTGGTTTCGACATTATTATTGGTGACTGGCAGCAGGCTGCTGACCATGATGTCTTTGGTGCGCTGCTGCAAAGCCCGGCCGATAACGGTGAGATTCTAGATTTAACTGACACCATCGCTGCCGTGCAAAAACAAAAAGCCGTTGTAGCTGTAGCCAGCGACCTGATGAGCCTGGTCGCCACCAAATCACCCGGTGAAATGGGCGCTGATATGGTGTTCGGTTCGGCCCAGCGCTTTGGTGTGCCTATGGGTTACGGTGGTCCACACGCCGCTTTCTTTGCCACCCGCAGTAAATTTAAACGTGCGTTGCCAGGGCGTATCATTGGAGTGTCTAAAGACACCCGCGAAGCGCCGGCGCTGCGTATGGCCATGCAAACCCGCGAGCAGCATATACGCCGCGAAAAAGCTAACTCGAACATCTGTACCGCACAGGTACTGCTGGCCAATATGGCGTCTTTCTACGCGGTCTACCATGGCCCGGAAGGCTTAAAAAATATCGCCGGGCGCATTCACCGCCTGACCGACATCCTGGCCGCCGGTCTGCGCAGCAAGAATGTCGAGATTTCTAACCAAAACTGGTTTGACACCCTGACCCTTAAAGTACGTTCGACCAAAAGCGATATCATTGAACGTGCACAGCAAGCCGAGCTGAACTTACGTCTGGATCACGACGGCCACGTTGCCGTAAGCCTGGACGAAGCCAAAACTGCCGCCGATGTGGCGGTGTTGTTTGACGTTATTCTGGGTGAAGGTCATGGCCTGGAGGTGGATGCGCTGGACAAACAGGTACGTGATGCCGAAGCTACTATTCCAGAAGCACTGCAACGCACCAGCGAGTTTCTGACCCATGAAGTGTTCAACAGCTATCATTCAGAAACTGAAATGCTGCGTTACATCAAGCAGCTGGAAAACAAAGATTTAGCCCTGAACCACAGCATGATTTCACTGGGTTCCTGCACCATGAAACTAAACGCCACCGCCGAGATGATTCCGGTGACCTGGCCTGAATTTAACTTACACCCCTTCTGCCCACCAGAGCAGGCACGTGGCTACGCGCAAATGATCGCCGGCCTTTCTGACTGGTTGCTGGAAATTACCGGTTATGACGCCCTTTCTATGCAGCCAAATTCAGGTGCCCAGGGCGAATACGCGGGTTTGATGGCGATTCAGAAGTACCATCAAAGCCATGGCGAAGGCCACCGCAATGTGTGCCTGATCCCAAGCTCAGCCCATGGTACTAACCCGGCATCGGCGCAAATGGCGAGCATGAAAGTCGTGGTCGTGGATTGCGATGAGAACGGCAACATCGACGTGGAAGACTTCCGCAAAAAAGCCAGTGAAGTGGCTGATAAGCTTTCCTGCGCCATGGTGACGTACCCGTCTACCCACGGCGTCTATGAAGAGAAAATCAGTGAAGTGTGTGACATCGTGCATGAATTTGGTGGCCAGGTGTATATGGACGGTGCCAACATGAACGCTCAGGTTGGGGTAACCTCGCCAGGCTTCATCGGCTCTGACGTATCGCACTTAAACCTGCACAAGACTTTTTGTATTCCACATGGTGGCGGCGGTCCGGGCATGGGCCCTATCGGTGTTAAAGAACACCTGGCGCCTTTCTTACCCGGCCATGTCATGATGGACGGCGAAGGCCTGACACCAGGCAACCACGCGGTTTCAGCCGCGCCTTATGGCAGTGCCAGTATTCTGCCGATTTCCTGGATGTACATTGCCATGATGGGCAGTGCCGGTTTACGTAAAGCCAGTGAAGTGGCCATTTTGAACGCCAACTATGTAGCGAAGAAACTGAGCGACCATTACCCGATTCTGTATACCGGCCGTAACGGTCGCGTCGCGCACGAGTGCATTATCGACCTACGCCCGTTAAAAGACGCTTCAGGTTTGGCCGAAATTGATGTCGCTAAGCGCCTGCAGGACTATGGTTTCCATTCACCGACCATGTCCTTCCCGGTAGCCGGCACTTTGATGGTAGAGCCTACTGAGTCAGAAGCCAAAGCCGAGCTGGATCGTTTCATAGAAGCTATGATCAGCATCCGCGAAGAAGCGCGCAAGGTAGAAAAAGGCGAATGGCCAGCAGACAACAATCCGCTGGTAAACGCGCCGCACACCCTTGCCGATATGGTCGACAGCGACTGGAACCGCCCTTACGATCGCAAGCTAGCCGCGTACCCAGTACCCGCAGTAGCTGCCGATAAGTTCTGGCCCAGCGTCAACCGCATCGACGATGTTTACGGCGACCGTAACTTGATTTGTAGCTGCCCGGATATTGATAGTTATCGGTAAGAGCTAAATTAAGTGTTTGTAGTTAATAAGATGCTTAATTGATAATCTAAGCCCACTTGATAGTGGGCTTTTTTATATGTCAGAACTAAGCTCTTAGCCAAAAGCGCCTTTTACAACACACTGTGTTATTGAGGCAGTAAGAGAAATAGAGCACTTCATATATTTGCCTTACTCAATCCAACTTAGAGGTATCAGTGCTTCGTCTCCTCTCCATTTCTTATCTCTTACACATTCTTGGAACCAATCTTCATCGATATCAGCATGATCTGTCACAATAACTTGGAAGCGACCTTCAAACTCATGCTGAATTAAATCATAAAGCCATCTGAACATTTTCTTGACTGCTCGTCTGTCTTCATCGACAGGAATCTCCTCAATATTTCCTGTGCTATCGATATCTGTTGGAAAATACACCTGTGTAGGTTGATCAAAGAACACGAAACTAGGAACAGGCCTCTTTCTTTTAATAAACCATTTGGCTAAAGCCATATAAGTGACCAAATGATAGCCAACCCAGTTTTCACCGCTCCCCATCTGATAAAGAGGCACTTTACCATCCGGGGTGTCAGCAACAACGGTCAGGCGTTTCAAATCTAGCTTAATCGGATGATTACTATGTTCCAATTGTAATTCCTGTGCCCATTTACTCATATCACTACATGACGCTTCTATTATGAGTTTCTACAGCGACTATTTGTGTGCTCCTAGAGGAAATAAACCTGCTTTACGAAATGATAACCCTTATGAAGATGGGCTAATCTCAGGCGCTGCAAAATCACGACTCGTTGAAATGTGCAGTGTCGACGAGCTTATAGCTCTCTTAGAGAGTTCTGATAGCGAGCGAGAGAGAGCGCTATTGCAGTTTATGTATGACTCTGGGGTCCGTAGGAGTGAGGTTTGTAAAATTAACAGACAACAGTTTAAAGACTCACTGGATTTCGAACGTAGGTCCGTAATAATAGATGATCGGACACTTCAAATTCCGGGGGTATACAAGCCATTTTACGTTGCAGGCGTTAAGGGACGAAGGCGGGAAACTAAGGAAAGAAACACAGTTGTAAGTGAAACTAGTTTGGTTAGAGTTAAACGATACCATTCCTCCCCTCTTTACCGGAAATCAATTAAAAAATACGGCAATAATGGCCCCGCCTTTTTAAACGCCGAAGGTAATCCATATACACCATCATCAATTAGCAAGCTCCTCAGACTCAAACCCGCAAGCAAAGGCCTCATCTCGCAAGAACGCTGGGTTCGCCTCCCGACCCTTGATAGCATGAAAATATTTCGTCCCACCTTCTTCATCAGTAATTACAATCCAATAATTCATGACTTGTTACCCACCCATACAAAGAAAAGCAATAATAAACATACCACGGCTAGGCCACCTGCAAACGGATGTGCATACAAGATCAATGCGTACAAACCCATTATTGCACCACCACCAATAACTGTAATTTTAAGCACCCAGACCATAAAATCCTTTAAGGGCTCCCAGTTTTGCGAGTAAATACCTTGAAGAAGCCCTACTACAAAGAAAAAGACAAGTAAACCTATAAGGAGAGTCATAATCGTGCCCTGTGTTTGTGTGTGTTCATTATCATATAATAACGATTTTTAGGCAATAAAAACGCAGTTTCTAAGCTGCGCTTCGAGTGTTACTTTCATTTAGTCTATATTTATTTTCATTTAGAAACTCTTATATTTCGATTAAATCTTGAGCTGAGCGCTTTCTTATTAGTACAATAAAAGCTAATTACATCACACACAAACCGATCACCCAATCACAAGGCCCCCTATTATGTCCAGAGAAACTGAAGATGGGCGCAAACCCGCTACCATACTTGACGGCGAAAACCACCCAGCAATTGAAGGAGCCACCTGGGCGGGATTAACTATGCCTTTTATATGGCTCCTTTTTAAAGGGCCTAGTGAAGGGTATATGTTTTATTACAACATTTGGGTGTGGTTCCCTTTTTTCATCTGGTTGTTTACAGCCTTCACCATTGGGTGCTTATCTAAGGGGAATTCAGAAAAAAAGGGGACTGTTGCACTTTATCTAGGAATGACTGTGTTAACTGTATTTTTCTGGACAACTCGTTTGATCGTAGGCAAAGAGGTAGACATGACCCCTCTCCTTTACATTTGGTCATAGTGAATTTCCAAGCCATTTTCTTAACCATGGTATTTAACACTTATGAGCGAATCAATAAACAAAGACCACCCCCTAGCTATTCATAACGGCAAAAAAATCATGCCTGAGTACAATCGTGACCTTTTCATGCTGACTAGCAATTAGCGTTCACAGTCAGTGCTGAATCAATATATGAGCACCCCAATCCCAGCTACTCAAAGAAACAAACGCTTTGCCGTGCAAGAAAGAGGAAGAGGGGCGCTTATCATTGAGGATGATGGGCAAGTTCGGTATTTGCAGAAACGTTCTTCCTTAAAGATTCAAATTGAAGTTAAAGAGATTAAAGGGTTCACCCAGGTACGTTTTCCCGATCTCTTAGATGAACTATGTGAAAAGGGGATCGGTTCCGCCCTACTGAACCTAAAAGTCCTCGCCGGGAATATGACACGCAACTATGGGAAGATTATAACGCCCTGTCCATGTACAAAGCGGGTTGCGCCATGCAAGAGCACCTCTACAATAGAGAAGAACACAGCCCTTTACTAATCAAAGCAAGTCTCATTCCAAAGTAACCCGTTTTGTGTGAGTTAATGCAATAAAGCCTTCAAAAAACACACAAAATGAATCGCCACTGATTTGCTAGACACCTCGTAGCCATAGATAATGGCATATAAAGAGGTGCTTATGACCAACAAACGATACCCCGACGAATTTAAAATCGAAGCAGTCCGCCAGATCACCGACCGAGGTCATTCGGTTGCTGATGTTTCCAAGCGGCTGGATGTTTCAACTCACAGCCTTTATGCCTGGGTTAAGAAATTTGGCCCGGACGCTGAGGCAAATAAGAGCCGTAATGAAGAGCAGGCCGAGTTGAAGCGACTACGCAAAGAACTCCAGCGCGTCACAGAAGAGCGTGACATTCTAAAAAAAGCCGCGGCGTACTTCGCGAAGCAGTCCGACTAAGGTACGCCTTTATCAAAGAGCACAAGGACTGCTGGCCAGTACGTAAGCTGTGCCGACTTCTGGAAGTGAATCCGAGTGGGTTCTATGCGTGGGTCAAGAACCCTCGCTCAAAGCGCCAGAAGCGTGATACGCGTTAGGCAGGCCTGATCAAGCAGTTCTGGCTTGAATCAGGCGGCGTGTACGGCTATCGCAAAATATACAGCGATATGCGTGAATACGGTGAAAACATTGGGATTAACCGTGTTCATCGCCTGATGAAACTCAGCAAAATTAAGGCGCAGGTCGGCTATAACAAACCGCGTCATCAAGGAGGCGCTGTGCATGTTGTATCGCCGAATAAACTTAATCGAGAGTTCAGCACTGACAAGCCCGATCAGGCCTGGGTAACTGATGTCACGTACATCAGAACGCACGAAGGCTGGCTGTACCTGGCAGTGGTGGTCGACTTGTTCTCACGGCGCGTCATTGGTTGGTCAATGCAACAGCGGATGACCAAAGAGCTTGTGTTAGACGCATTGCTGATGGCCGTGTGGCGACGAAACCCAAAAGAAACGGTTAGCGTCCACTCTGATCAGGGCAGCCAATATACTAGCCACGATTGGAGTACATTCCTTAAAAGTAACAACCTGGAAGGCAGCATGAGCCGTCGCGGCAACTGTCACGACAATGCCGTTGCTGAGAGCTTCTTCCAGCTGTTAAAGCGAGAGCGAATTAAACGAAAAGTGTACTCAAATCGGGATGATGCAAGGCGCGATATCTTTGATTACATCGAGATGTTTTACAACGTAAAACGCCGCCATGGTTTTAATGATCAGTTATCGCCAGTAGAGTATGAAAGACGATTTGAAAAAGCGGCTGCTGAGTGTCTAGTGAACTAGTGGCGATTCAATATCCAGGTTAATGTTGCGTTGTACAACGGGATCAGTGAAGGTGGTATTGAGTTGCTCACGGGCACCGACATTTTTTAGGTTGACCTTGTTGGGCGGCAAATTGTACTGGCTGGTGGTGTTTACGACATGGGCTTTCATCTCAGCGCCGTGGCGTACCAGGTTGGTTCGGCGACGCAGTAAGTCACGAGTTGCCCGCATATTGCGCGGATAGACATAGGCTAGTGGAAAGTTTCCACCGCGCATTAAGGCAGCAATTTTGAAGGAGTCCACGCGGTCATTTTTGGTTTTGCCGCCATGAATAGCCTTCATATATAAGGCGTGGCCGAGAATAAACTCAATATCATGGTCGTCGCAAAAGTCAGCGATCCAGTACCAACAGTGCATGCACTCAACGCCGAGGACAAGATCATCTAGGTAAGGCGTGATAAGTTCAATCAACGCGTCTGGGTTAGCTGGAATCTCCTTATGCAGGAGCGTCTCACCTTGCTGACTGATGATGCAAACATAAAGGCTGCGGGCATGAAGATCGATTCCACAATAATGCTGATGGGTGCTATTGTAAAAATTCATTGGGTCTCCCCTTTTTGGTTTCGTCGCCTTCCAGTTTAGCCAAGCTGGCTAGACTGGGGAGAAGGATCAATGAGTATCAAACGGCTGCACCGGACAAACTTTCGCTGTCACCTTTTGTGCAAAAACACGCACAAAAGCCGCCATCAAAAATTTGCTCGGTGAGCCGGGCGATATCTCAGGAGGTTAGATGGATAGCTGGTTTGTAACAAACTCAGTGCAGAAATGGCTTAAGGCGGTGGTGAGCATCGGGAATACGCTTATCGAAATGTCCGGGACACAGGCCGATATTCACCTCTCTAGTACCTATGAGCATTTCTTCGTTATCGCTGTTGGGAAGTCTCTTGAGTGGGGTGAAGAGCTCAATGGAATGGATGGCCAGAAATATCGGGAATTCTGCCACTATCGTGACCGCCTGCCGGAGGCTCGTTTGGTAAGGAATATGAGGGAACATGATGTTGCTTACCTGAAGGGTGACGGGAGGCGCCAGTCAGAGTTCGTAAAAGAACTAGATGTGAATGGCGGCAGTATGAGCGCTTCCGTCGACGGCACCTCTACCATAGTATGTGACGAGGGTTATCTGATTGGTGGGCGACTCAATGTCAAGGAGGCTGTGCGGTCTGCTTCAGAGGCGTTGCAAAAGATATAACAATTTGCAGCACACGGATAAATTACTCGCTGCGCTCCTAATTTACCGGTGAGCAAGGCGTTAGGCGCAGAGCTTTAACTAGGAGAGTCGATGAAGCACTTATGTTCTATTACTCTGATACTTCTAAGCTTGATGGCCTTGAGTGCGTGCAGTAAGGGTCCCGGGGACTTAGGGGGTACGTGGCGTTTGGAAGGCGTTGTTTCAATGACAATTGTGTACCGGCATAACGAAGAAGAAGCTATGGGTATCATAAGCAGGGTCTCATACAAACATCATGGGAATGATGTGTTAGTAAGTTATGAAAGTGGGATGGCGAAAGGCCACACAATCCGATTAACTAGGGTCGACCAGAATACGTATCGCTCGGAAATCGGCACACTGAAGAGAGTGCGTTAATGCAGCCTAACCAATCGTTCAAGCCGACGCCGATAATCGGCGCAGTTTAACTTAAGCGTTAGAGCAGTCAGTCCAAAGAGGAGAAAGACGATGGCAGATAGAAAGGTTACAAAAACAGGAAAAGGTGATGGGAACGTAATCACGAAGCTGTGCAATTCCGGCGAATGGTGGTCACCAAGGTCTAAAGATGATGCTATTGACGATATTGATAGCGGCCGACATTCCTACTATGTCATGGTAGGGAGTTCAAAAGTTAACATTCATGTTGTAAACGTTGGTGGCAAGAAACACCTGAGAACTGACCGTGACGGAAAAGGCAAAAATAACCTGGAAGAGCTACCGGACTGCTAAAGTTTAAGGTCCGGTCCGCTCTAACAATCCAAGGCAAGGGACATATTTTGCTTCGCTGCGCTCAAAACGCAAAATATGCCCCTGCTTGGGGCGTTAGCTTTTAAAGGGAGATTCATGTCATCTTTAATCTTTTACACTGATGAGTCACAGGCCCTAATAGCAACAGATTCTTTAGCTGTTGATACTCAGGGAAACCCTGCATTTTTTTGCTCAAAAGCAAACTATATCCCTCATTTGAAAATGGTAATTGCTGGTACTGGAGCAGGAGGATTTTCAAATGAATGGGCGCTAAGTGTTTCTGCTAGAATGATTGTCAAAGGCATTTATAATCTTGACTATCATACCCCAGAAGGATTGCGTGGTTTATGGAGTGAATACAAAATAAAGTATTCACTCCCAGAAAGTTTTACAACTACCCTGTATCAATTTGGTATATCCGAAGAAACTGGAAGAATAATTAGCTTTGTGTATAGATCAACCAACAACTTTATATCTGAAGAAATTGGTTATGGTACCGGAGTAAAGCCCGAGTGCGACGTTTTGGAAGGAAACGTGCTTGAGTTAATACCTAAAATGATGGAACAACAACGATCAATTCAAAGCTCCTTTCCTAAGAGTAAGCGCATTCACATAGGAGGAGAAATCATCGCGTTTCATTTAACTAATAATGGCTGTAACACATTCAAAATTAGTGAGTTCGATGATTTTTCCGAACAAACAGATTTTATAGTTACTAACTATGAACGTAACCATAGCTAACAAGCAAAATCAGCATCGCCCGCGAGCGGGCTGGACTCGCTTCGCTCGCCGCTGTTTTGAGCGTTATACCTAAAGAGGTTAATATGCTGATTCGCGATGAAATAATGGAAGAGCGGTTTGTTGCATTCATTGACATCCTTGGATTTAAAGAAATCGTTCGCAATATCGAAGCAGACAATACGCCTGACATATATCTAAGAACAATCAAGTCTGTTTTAAATTTTATGGATGAAGAAGCCCATGAGCCAAACTACTGTTCTGACCTACCTATATACGAGAAAACTGAAGATGGGTTTATGGAGAAAGAGCTTGGGGATCCACGACTCACATATGTTTCCGACTGCATAATAATTTCGTCAGAGCCAACCATTGATGGATTCAAAGGGCTATCGAGAAAAATCCACAAAATCACAGCCGACCTAGCTTGTGATGGTATTTTTTGCCGAGGAGCCATAACAAAAGGAAAGTTATTTCATAGGGGCCGCATACTTTTCGGAAGCTCATACATTCGCGCATTTACGCTTGAAGAAGAAGTAGCGATTTATCCAAGAATAATTATTGACCCTGAAATCATAGAATTTTTTGAGCTAAAAGAAGGCGAAATGCCTCTAGCTCCTGCATCTTTCGGGCTTGACAAGGACGGATTTTATTACCAGCGGTACTGGACATGGTATCTATCCCCGCCGCATGCAGGCTCATTTGAGTCTTACTTACATCAAGTTTATACCCATATCGAAAAGAAGATTAATGAGTTCAAAGATACACCTAGAATCTTAGAAAAGTACAAATGGCTTGAACAAGAATTTAAAAGCCTAGTTTCTTGGTGGCAAGATCTAGAGTTTATGGAGCTAGAGGAGAATGACTTATGGCTGGTATAACAATCGCAGTCACAGTGACGTCTTTTTCGTTGCGGCTTCGCCTCCACTACAAAGCCGCGCGTGCTACGGGCGTTAGGCAACAGAGTTTTAACTAGGAGAGTCGATGAAGCACTTATGTTCTATTACTCTGATACTTCTAAGCTTGATGGCTTTGAGTGCGTGCAGTAACGGTCCCGGGGACTTAGAGGGTACGTGGCGTTTGGAAGGCGTTGTTCCAATGACAATTGTGTACCGGCATAACGAAGAAGAAGCTATGGGTATCATAAGCAGGGTCTCATACAAGCATCATGGGAATGATGTGTTAGTAAGTTATGAAAGTGGGATGGCGAAAGGCCACACAATCCGATTAACTAGGGTCGACCAGAATACGTATCGCTCGGAAATCGGCACACTGAAGAGAGTGCGTTAATGTAGCCTAACCAATCGTTCAAGTCGACGCCGATAATCGGCACGGTTTAACTCAAGCGTTAGCCGTACAAGGAAATTCATGAGCAAGCCTGAATATTTATATCATTACACAAGTATCGAGGGGCTAGCTCATATATTAGAATCCCGTCAAATTCGTTTTTCTAGATTAGATCTTCTTGATGATGTAACCGAAGGGCAATCTCAAGATGCAGTTGATTGGCGAAAATATTATTTTGTTAGTTGTTGGACTGCAGAAGAAGAAGAGTCAATACCGTTGTGGAGTATGTATACACCAGACATGATGGGAGTGCGGATTAAATTACCCCTGAGTATGTTTAAAACTCACATAATAGATCACTCAGAATTGCCAAGATTTATTCAATTGGCGGATACAAGTAAGGCACCTCCTGGGGCAAAAATACAAATCAGATGTTTAATGCCGTATGAGAAGCTCCATGGTGAAGATTATTTTGTTATGAATACTTGTTTTAGAGATGAAGTCTGGCCTTCGAAGGTTGAATATACTGATGATCCAACTTTATTAAATCAGAACTTAATAAAGTACAACAAAGAAACTGATACAACGTCTATTAGCTCAGATGAAATTGCTAAATATAAAAAGAAAGTTTGGTCATTTCAATATGAGTGGAGATTCAAAATACATTGTTTTAATGCGGCACCTAGAAGTCTAAAAAGTAAAATGCCAAATGACTCTTATAATGAGCTAATGCTTAGGGAGCTACGTAATTTTGAAAAGGGCGTTTCTCAAGAGTATTTCTTCATGGATCTCGATGATTTAATATTTGATAGTTTGGAAGTTGTGCTTGGGCCTAAAGTTGATTCTGCACATAAAATAATAGTTAACTCCTTAATCCAAAATTTCTGCTCTAAAGCTAAAGTAAGTCCAAGCAGATTAACTGGGCAAATAAGGTAGCGGCTAACAAACTGTTAAACAAGGACAAGAAACAGTTGGCTTTGCTCCTTCGTCGCTAATTTTAACCAGCTATTTTTTGCCTGTTAACAGGGCGTTATGTGAACCAAAAGAGTCAGAGATAATGAATCTAAAGCACATAAGAATTGGCCAATATCTATTCGTTTCTAAGACTGGTAGCTCATATGACGGCGAAGAAGGTAAGGTCATATCCATTTTTAGTGACTACGGGCTAGATTCGAAACTTGTTTCAATAAGGCTCCTGCTTGATGATGGGACTGTTATAGGTGGATTCAAGGCAGAAGAAGTTTCTCCTTAATCAGGCTATCACATAACCAGACCATACTGACGGACGGCTTACGAACGCGCTTCGCGCTAAAAACGCTCCAGCCGCCGCAGATGGCGGCGTTGGTATGACTCCCTTTGTCAACTTTAAGCAAGCGTTATCCTGGCATTGTTTCAGCCCATAATCAGTTCTGTCTGGCTTAATTAAAATGAGCTAACGCACCAGATGAGGCAGTAATGTCGTCGGTTGCTATGCTGGTATCCGTGGGTTATTCATCTTGCGATGAACAATGCCAACCTTAATCACTCCGCCTTAGCACCCCGTTGCTCTTAACAATAGGCGACTTCGTGAAACTCTTTATGAGTATCTAATCCGAGAAAAATCATGCTATGTTTGTTCATGCTAGCCTCCAAATGCTTTAGTCTTGAACAAACTAATTATGGCACTGGCTGTTAGCTAACCCATGAAAATGCGGAGGCTAGCCCTTTCACAGGGAGTCAGTGTGTCTAGGCGCCAAGGGGCAAACGTGTACACTGAAAGGCAGATGGTCGAATTTGAGGCGAGATATCCGGAAGTCATGGCGCGCCTGGACGAGCTTCACATCTTGTGCGTCACCAACGCTCATGCCTTACCGCACGACTCTCGTGCAAGAGAATATTTGCTCTTTGGAGCGGGCAGGCGAATTAGTGTGCTGCGGCGAGCCATGTCACGCATCTTTGAAACGTTCCCACTGCGTCTTGAACGCCCGCTCCCTCTAGTCGGAATACACGACGTACAGATCTATCTACAAGCATATGTAATAAACTTGTTTGGCCTTTTCGACAATTTGGCCTGGGCCTTCGTTCTCTTCCATGACCTAGAAGACCAGGTCGGAGGAAAATTTGGTGTCGGCTTTCAACGCCGCGGAACACAGAGATTTTTGCCTCAGTCGCTACGCGATTACGTAACTAATGAGCAGCACCGGCAATGGAACGAGAATTATCTCAAAAGCTATCGTGACGCTCTTGCGCACCGTATACCACTGTATATTCCTCTTGCGCAGTTCACACCAGAAGAAGGGGAACGGTTCAATGAGTTGGAGAGCGAGAAAGCCCGATGTATTCGCGAGCACGATTTCGAAAGGCTAGAGCAAATGGAAGGTGAGCAACGTAATCTGGGTAAACCAATGCCAGCGTTCCTACATTCGTTTGAAGAGGATGGGGCTCGCAGCCCAGTGCTACTGCACCCGCAGCTTCTAAGTGACGCCATGGCGGTTTCCGAGTTTGGCGAGTTGTTTTTTGACAATTGGCAGCAAGCGAACCGAAGTTAGTGGAGTTGGCGACTAACACCTATGAGCCTTCGTCTTGTCAATAGGCACTATTTTTTTATTGGCCGCCGCGTTAGCGGCCAATACCAAATTTCTGAGCCAGTGAGCCTGCTTCGTCTGTCATCGTTGGCTGTTGGTGGCTTACAGCAAACACCTATTGAGGCTCTCTTAGTGTGGTGGTTAACCACTACCAAGCCGGATTGCTCCTTGCAGGTTGGCTTGGGGCACTAGACATTCATCGGTTAACCGGTATCTGTCCTAGTCAAAAAGCGGGTTACAGTTTCGTCCCAGTTAGTTTCAGGTTCAGCACCGGTGTAAGCGTACTCGCTCAGAGTACTGATGCACGCCAGCAGGATGGATAATCAAGGCGGCGGGCTTCGTAGTGGGTGTAGAAAACGGGTTTGCGGGTTGTATATCCAGTCAGCAGACGCCGGTTTTCAGCACACTCCGTTATGATCCAGTTAGACGTTGATCATCATCCTGCTGCGTGACTAACTCGTTAAAAAGCGTTGTTCATTGAATATTTTCTCGTTCTTTAACATGAAATAGACGGCGCGGCCTAGCTTGTGGGCTAAAGCCGATAAGGCTTTGGCCTTGTTCATGCGCTTTTGGAAGCGTTGTAATAATTGCTGAGCACCCGGATTGCCTCTGAGGTATAAAACTGCGGCTTCAGAGAAAGCCCATTTGAGGTGAGCATTGCCAATTTTGTTGCCTTGAGTGCCATAGGTTTTACCGGCAGATTCAGCTTTGCATTTGATGAGCCTGGCGTAAGAAGCAAATTTTTGAACGGACTCGAAGCGTTGAATATCCCCGATTTCATAGAGAATGGTCAGTGCGAGTATTCGACCGATGCCTGGGATTGTTTTTAGCAGGTAAAAGTACGCGGGTTGGTGTTTGATAGCTTGTTTTTCCAGAAACCATTCCACCTGACTGAGCTCCCGGTGGTAGCACTCGAGTACCGCCATATCGAGGCTGATATTTCGTTGTACAACGGAATCTGTGAAGGTGGTATTGAGTTGCTCACGAGCACCGACATTTTTTAGGTTGACCTTGTTGGACGGCAAATTGTATTGGCTGGTGGTGTTTACGACATGAGCTTTCATATCAGCGCCGTGGCGTACCAGATTGGTTCTGCGACGCAACAAGTCACGAGTTGCCCGCATATTGCGCGGATAGACATAGGCTAGTGGAAAGTTTCCACCGCGCATTAAGGCAGCAACTTTGAAGGAGTCCACGCTGTCATTTTTGGTTTTGCCGCCATGAATAGCCTTCATATATAACGCGTGGTCGAGAATAAACTCAATATCATGGTCGTCGCAAAAGTCAGCGATCCAGTACCAACAGTGCATGCACTCAACGCCGATAACAAGATCATCTGAGTAAGGCGTGATAAGTTCAATCAACGCGTCTGGTTTGGCGGGGATCTCCTTATGCAGGAGGGTTTCACCTTGCTGACTGATGATGCAAACATAAAGACTGCGGGCATGCAGATCGATTCCACAATAATGCTGATGGGTGCTATTGTAAAAGTTCATTGGGTCTTCTCCTTTTTGGTTTCGTCGCCTTCCAGTTTAGCCAAGCTGGCTAGACTGGGGAGAAGGCTCAATGAGTATCAAGGCCAATCACGGCGACAGCTATTCCGTTGCGGCTGCGCCTCCACTTCAAAGCTGCGGGTGTTGGCGGCGTTGTGTGTGAAAACAGAATATGACCAAATTCGACCCTGAATGTTTACGCGCCCTAGAGCACATGCAAGCTCCCGATCCTAGGTGGAGTGCTTTTGGGCACATCGAACAAAATGGTGTTGAATCAATTTCTCTGGAACGGAACGCGAAACCCATTCAGGAAATAAACTTAAATGATGAGGTTCCAGATTCTGTAGTGGTTCATTTTGAAACGGCAAAGAATCTTGCACTATTTGCTTGGCACGTATACCGGTTTGTTCCAGTCGCCGAGTTGCATGCGTTCATCTCAGTAGAGTTCGCTCTTAAAGAAAAACGGGTAACAAAAAGGCTTCATTTAAGAAGTTACTTCAACGCGCCATCAATAAGGGGTGGTTGACCAACGAGAAGTTTTCACGGTGGCAAAGAGTGGCTGAACGTCGAGCTTTGCAACATCAGGATAACGTGGAAATGGCTAAAGTGCTCGGCACAAAATTACCGGAAGAACCACAATACTGGGATTACTTAACAGTATTAAAGGAAAACATCCCTTTCTTTAGAAATACTTACGCTCATGGCAGTACCTGCATTTCTCCGTGGCCATACAAGCCTCTGGAGGATAGTGCAGAAATAATCAATCAACTTTATCCGTTAGCTCAGGTAAATGAGTAATTTAGGTTTTCTAACCGGAATATATCTAATCAGTAACGGCAGTCGAACCGATTCGTCGTGCTGTATCTTCTGTTTGTAGGAAATTGTATATGACTGAGGAGTTCGAGATCATAGCGAAGCTCTTTGCTAATTTAGAAGCCGCAAGAGCTGAGCCTTTTCCCAACCAGCGCAAGCAGCTTCTAGCGCCGACGAATAAATGCGTATACGTTGTGATCGATCCGGATGGTGCAGTATTGCATGTGGGGCAGACACCACGCGGTAAGGGAGGCCTGTATCAAAGGCTCAGGAATCATCTACAAGGACAGTCATCATTTGTTCGGGCGTATTTTGCTGGGGACGGCAGCCAATTAAGAAGTGGCCATAGCTTCAAATATATAGAAGTTGAGGATAGTCGACTCAGAGCATTACTTGAGTCTTATACAGTCGGTCGACTTGGCCCGGCACACCTGGGCGTTGGCTAGCATGGCGTTTCCGGACTATCCGTTTGCAGTGTAGGAGCAGGTTCTGGCTTTGAGGTGTGGGGTTTTGTCGCTGAACTCTAAGCACTGGCTTGAAAAACACCGTGTTGAACAGACAGGTAGTCGCGTATAGTATGATATTGTCATACTTCCACTGTATCAGGAGCATCGCTTATGAGCATGCATCGAAAAACCATCACGCTGACTGAACAACAGGACGGGTGGGTGAAACGCCAGATTGAGAGCGGTCACTTTGGTAATGATAGCGAGTATATTCGCGACCTTATCCGGCGCGACCAGCAAGCCCAGGAACGTATTAGTATGCTTCGGAACGCCCTTGTCGAAGGTGAATCAAGCGGCGAATCTAAGCCTCTTAATATATCCGCTGTTAAGGCAGCGGGCCGTAAACGGATGAAGGCAGCCAGATAGTGAGCAAGCTGAGCGTCACGCCAAAAGCGGAATCAGACCTTATCGGAATTTGGGTATATACCTGCGAAGAATGGAATGTGGAACAGGCCGATAAATATCTGGAACAGCTGGAAGCAGGCATGACACAGCTAATGAATCATCCGTCACTCGGCACCAACTATTCCCATGTTCTTCCGGGATATCGCAGATTGCAGGTAGAGCGGCACGTAGTATTTTATAAAGTGCTTGAAGCGGAAATTCTTATTGTTCGAGTGCTTCACGAGGACATGGTCTGTAGTGGTCAAGTAATATTGGCCACGGGTTTGTAGTTATTCCAGTACCGTTTCTCCGACTCAGATGGTGTTAATCCACCGTTGTACGAGTGCGGTCTCAATCGACAGTAATAACCGAGAATATAATCGCTGATCCGTTGCTTAGCTTCCGTAAAACTTCGATAGCCAGTGGTTGGTACCCATTCCGTTTTTAAGCTTCTAAAGAAGCGTTCCATGGGGCTGTTGTCCCAACAATTTCCGCGACGACTCATGCTCTGTGTCATTCGATAACGCCAGATTAATCGTCTGAATTTACGGCTGGTATAATGACAGCCTTGATCGCTGTGATACATCACGCCCTTTGGCTGTCCCCTGCGCTCAAACGCCATCGTTAACGCCTGACGCGTTAAGTTACTGTCTGGTGAATGGCTCATTGCCCAGCCAACTGGTTGTCGCGCAAACAAGTCAATAACAACAGCTAGGTAAGCCCAGCGGCTGCCCGTCCAGATAAAGCTGACATCGCCGCACCACACTTGATTGGGCGCCGTCACTGCAAACTGACGGTCCAATAAGTTTGGAATAGCGGCATGCTCTTGTGCCGCTTTCTTATAAGCATGCTTCGGTAGCTGGCAGCTAACCAGCTCTAGCTTCTTCATCAAGCGCCCAGCGCGATACCGTGTCAGCGTAATGCTGTGCGTATCATCATTGGTAATCATGTCAGCGACCGTTCTGGCGCCGGCTGAGCCATTACTTAAACGGTGCGCTTTGCGCACCAGGCTGCGAAGCTTGATAGCCTCTGGCGAGATACGTTTATCTCGTCGCTGCCAGTATTTAAATGTGCTGCGGTGGACGTCCAGTACCTCGCACAAATCTTTTACCGAATACCGGCGGGTATTGCTCTGACTCAGTCTCTCGATTAACGCGAGTGTTTCATGGAGTCCGACATCAACAGAGCTGAAGCCTTTTTTAATATATCCTTTTCTAACTCAAGGCGCTCAACACGCTTTTTAAGCTCGCGGATTTCCACCTGCTCTGGTGTCATCATAACAGCTCTAATCAGGTGGCCAAATTAACTATGCCACTACAGATGAAGCTCTTAGAAAAAGTGGTTCATTGACAAAAAGTCAGTTGAAAGAGTTGGTTGAAGATAACTAGTTAGGCCAAGAAGGGTGCATCCGAATTACAGACACACTTTGATTCTGATCTGGGGAAATCATTCTAATGGCGTCGCACTTATGCTCGATACAAACCAGTACTACTTTGGGGTAGTTAGTTGAATGCTTGAATAGGTCGAGAACCTTTTTGATGAGCGAGCCGAATCCCCAATCAAATGTTTATAGCGCACACGTATGCTTACCTGGTTAAAATAAGTCTTTTAATATCAATAGGATAATTGAGTGTGGCGAAGGATATCAGACACAGCGTGAAAGCAACACGAACATGCTCAGTTCTAATTCTTCGTTATTCCAATACTCTGATTCCATGTCTGGCCGAAACGAGGGTTTGAGAAAAAGAGTTCGCACACTATAAAAATCTTATGTGTCACTCGACTTCAAAGCTTGTGGCCCTTTTCCAGTTCCAGGATGATCAAGATGCTCTCCCAATAAATCATGATATTTTTCATGCACTGCCTTTACTGGTTGTTTTTTGTACGGAGCAGTATTCACTTTTGGTAGGAGTTTCAAAGGTTCTTTTTCAGTAATATTAAAAAATTGCCGCTTGATTTCTCTTCCCAGAATTTCTCCAATCAAACTCGGGACGGCATTACCTAACTGCCTTTGAACCTCGGTTCTACCGCCTAATATTTCATAATCGTCAGGAAATGTTTGAAAACGACAAAGCTCACGAGTGGATAGTCTGCGGTTCTTCCAATGGAAAGGGCCTATTGCGCTCCCCGGTTGAGCCTGTATCGTCCAAGATGGCTTATTCTTTGCGAGTTTTAAAAGAAAGCTCCAATATCGAGTACGCCAACCAAACAAAGGAAGCCCGTCTCCCCTGTTTGTGTGATGTAAATAGTTCTTTCCTTCAGGAATGCTTGGTAACAGATCAGCCCATTTCCCAGTTGCTGCAATATCTGCGTGATTTAAAGAATTTAGATCACCTATAGCATCCCAAGCAGTTCTCCAATTTTCCAAAGGAAATAAATCATTGTCGCAATCTTCTGGTTTTTTATGAGTTGGTATGGGAAATTTAAACTCTGCCCCATCTCTTGAGCCAATTATAAAAACCCTTTCTCTGACCTGGGGTACTCCAAAGTCAGCTGCATTAATAACGCCTAAATTAAAGTTATAGTTAGTACCTTCTTCTGAATTTATTTTGCTAATAATTCCTTTCAAAAGATCTATAGCTTCATCTTTTCCTTTATAAGTAATACCAAAGACATTTTCCATTAAGAATGCTTTTGGCTTTAAGTCCCTTAAAACTCTCAAATAGGCGGTGAGCGTATCAGCCCTAGGGTCATCTAGTCTTTTGGTATCACCTTTTGACCAGTAAGCTGCTTTCGAAAATGGCTGGCAAGGAGGCCCGCCTATTAATAGGCTTGGCTCTTCATTCGAAAAACCACCTACTTCAACTATCTCGCTGCTAGGTACATCGTGAATGTCGCGATGAAGTGCATTCCATTGAGGCCTGTTGTGGTTAATAGTCTCACAAGCCCACTTGTTAAATTCAACGGCAACAGTTGTTTCAAATCCTGCTGCTTCGAGACCCAGATCAAGACCTCCTGCACCTGTATATAAGCTAATTGTCTTGAGCATATTATCTATTTCATTTACCTTAGGAAGTTTTGTTACGGATGCTCGCAACTGCCGCGATCATAAACCTTTCCAACAGTACCAAGATTGTATTGAGAGTACAAGTGATTGAAGTAAAATTACGAGAACTGATGTCCGCCTACGGTAAAAAGAATGGCTGTAAGCTTACTTATCATGAGCTTGCGGAGCTTACTGGTTTGTCTAAGGCAACTTTGGAGGCTGTAGGCTCTAGACCGGATTACAACACTACTTTGGCTACGATAGACGCTCTTTGCTCATATTTTAATTGCGACATTCAAGATTTACTCGAATTCACGAATGAGTCTAAAGAACTATAAAAGGCCGATGTAAAGACATGACAATAAATATTGATCATTTACAAGCAAAAAAAATTCTTTTCAAAGAGTACCAAAATTCTCTTGATAACATTGAAGACACTATATCCATTGAGTGGACTGGACGGATTGAACGACTAACGGAACTATGTCCATATCGAAAAAGCTCAACGTTTGTTGCGGCCCTAGGCACTGCAATGCTGGCAAAAACTATCGACCCTGGAGTAGATGTATATTGTTTGCTCGAGCGTGATGGGAGCGATACATCGTATTCTGCCCGATCACTTGCTGATAACGTATGGGCTAAAAGCCGGGCTCTATTAGGCATAGATTTAGGGGCAAATGGAGCAAATCCACTAAACAATACACCTTTTATAGGAAAAGCAAGAATTGATGAAATTCGAAATGTTCGAAATAAGAACGGATACGCATTTCTAATTGAATGCCTAAACTTACTCGCAACATATACAACTACAGACGATGCCAAATCTGCTTTGCGGGGCTTTATAAATGTAAGAAGAAATGATTTTCAGTCAGTATTTAGTGTAGGTGAAGAGGCGGGCGACTATCTGGTCCTCCCTACTTTAATTGATGCTGTAGAGGAACTCATGAAGCTAGGTAGCGAAGAAGGACGCATAGCTCAATCCGTTGCGTCGGGCTGTCTAGCCGTATTATTCGGAAGTGACAATATTGATGTAGGTCATGTAAACGATCCAGATAGAAATTTTCCGCTAGATATTGCTATTCATTCCCCTAGCGACTCAAATTCGATTAGAATTGCAGTCGAGGTTAAGGATAAGCCTGTGGGCTCAGCGGAAATATTATCGAGCATTGAGAAGGCTAAATCTCTTGATGTGGATAACGTTGTATTCCTTGCGGTAAGTAATCGTCAAGTCATTGATCAGTATATTGAAGTTTATGAGCGAGCAAGAGATATGGGATGCAAGCTATCTGTCTATTTTAGCTGGGAGGAATTTATAAAATCCTGTATAACATTTTCAAGTGATAATGCCGTCTTAAATATGGCAAGCACATATCAAGCTATTGGAAACTACCTAACAGAACTTGGAGTGAGTCAGAATGCTGTATCTTTCTGGGAGGGTAAGGCAAGTAGTCAAAATAGCACATAACACCTATGAGCCTTCGTTCTGTCATTAGGCACTAGTTTTTATTGGCCGCCGCGTTAGCGGCCAATACCAAATCCCTGAGCCAGTGAGCCTGCTTCGTCTGTCATCGTTGGCTGTTGGTGGCTTACAGCAAACACCTATTGAGGCTCTCTTAGTGCGGTGGTTAACCACTGCCAAACCGGGTTGCTCCTTGCAGGTTGGTCTGGGGCACTAGACATTCATCGGTTAACCGGTATCTGTCCTAGTCAAAAAGCGGGTTACAGTTTCGTCCCAGTTAGTTTCAGGTTCAGCACCGGTGTAAGCGCACTCGTTCAGAGTAGTGATGCACGCCAGCAGAATGGTTTATCAAAGCGACTAATTTTTTAGTGGATGTAGAAATCGGGTTTGAAGCGCTTTATATAAATTAAGTAGGGTTTAGGGAAAGCCGGCGGCGTTAAGTGCCTCATATGGAGTGCTAGATGATGGAGTATGATTATGACGAAGACAATGAAAGGAAAAAGAGCCTCCTAATTCGTCTGGCTGATGGAAAGCCTGGATTGGCAGCGCGTTGGGGGCGATACGTTGGTATACGGCTCAGCAAGAACCTTGGTAGACGGTTAGCGCGTGGTAGGGTGCGTAGGGAAGCGAAAGAGAGTCAAAAAGCTCTTGTTGCCGCTCATGAGTCAGTGCTTTATGCCTACCGGGGAGCAGAGAGACTTAAGTTAAAGCACTCAATGGCTGTTCACCGCGTATCGTTATTTTTTTTGACTGCCAACCGAGACATTGCTGCAATCAAGGTTGATCTTCTGACTGCCAAGGATTGGTGGTTACGAAAATTATTGGCCCGAAATGTTGCACTGATGATGTATGAGTTGGATTTAAGCAAAGTAGCGGGTAAGGAGTTTCGGGAGGCGATTAATTACTTCGGCCCATCCAAGTATCGTCGACAGCGATTAATGAAGGAGCTTGAGAACGTTAGGAAAATTCAAGCTGAGTTGCACGAAGAGTTTCGCGAGATACGGAATAAAACCATAGCGCATCGTGATGCCGATGCCATGCATCAATATCGCTTGATCCGGAATATTGACGAGGTCAAGGTTGTGACGCGGGCAGGAGCTTATTTCAATGCAGCTTCGCCTCTTATCTCTGAGCTGACTGAATTAACTCAGATCGCCGGCGATACAAGGCATCTGATGAACCAGTACATAGGTAAGAAGATATTTAGGCAGAGACGCTAAGTGCTTTCATTTTCGCCACAGTGAGCTAAGTAGATCCCTGCACTTCAAAGCTGCGCGTGTTGGCAGCGTTATGTTTCACGCATCCTTACCTTGCCAATCCCAAGACTCTAACGTACATTCATAAGTACATTTTATTGTACGTAGGTGGTGGCCATGACAAGGGTTCGTGTTGACGAAGATATTCGACCTTTATCTGAATTCCGGGCCGGAGTTGCAAAGTTTGTGAAGCAGATTCAGGAGACGCGGCGACCTATGGTACTCACCCAGCGAGGCCGCGGGGTTGCAGTGCTGGTTGATGTTCAAGAGTATGAAAAGATGCAAGAGCGCCTGGAAGTGCTCGAAGAGGTGTACCGCGCTGAAGAGCAAATTGCTAATGGTGCAGGAATATTCCATGAAGATGCGAAATTGCGCATTTTGAGTAAGTTAACTCAATGAAAATAGTGTGGTCCCCGCTTGCGTTAGAGCGAGTGGAAAGTATTGCGCAACACATTGCCGAAGATAAGCCGAGTGCGGCATCGGCTTGGGTTGATGAAACATAAAATGCCATACACACGCATCATCGTGCTTACAATGCTAGCCATGATTGCTTTTGCCGCTAATTCGCTGCTTTGCCGGGCGGCGCTTATGCATACCAGCATTGACGCCGCTAGCTTTACGACTATTCGGTTGCTTTCTGGTGCAGTGGTGCTTTGGTTAATTCTGAGGTTCAGGCAAGGCACAGCGGCCGGTGCAGGCAACTGGCTGTCGGCAATAGCCTTGTTTGTGTATGCGGCTGGCTTTTCTTTTGCCTATATAAGTCTGCCGGCGGCAACCGGGGCTTTGCTGCTTTTTGGTGCCGTACAAACGACCATGATTGGCTATGGTATGTGGGCGGGTGAACGTTTGCTTAAACTGCAACTGATTGGCCTTGCTGTGGCTTTTGGGGGGCTTGTTGGCTTATTGCTGCCGGGACTTTCGACACCGCCATTGTTGGGTTCGGTATTGATGCTGGCGGCCGGGGTTGCATGGGGTGTCTATTCCCTACGCGGGAAAGGGTCAGGTGATCCTACGCGGGTAACCACGGGAAATTTTCTGCGTGCGGTTCCGATCACGCTAATCATGAGCCTGTTTATGTTGAACGGCGCATCGCTGGACATGGCTGGGTTCTGGTACGCCGTGGCGTCGGGTGCACTGGCTTCCGGGGTGGGGTACGCGATTTGGTACCGGGTTCTGCCTATGTTGAAGGCTACGAAGGCGGCTACTATTCAGCTGAGTGTTCCTGTGATTGCGGCTGTGGGCGGTATTATTATTCTGGGTGAACCAATAACTCTGCGCTTTGCATTGGCGTCTATCGCTATTCTCGGTGGCGTTGCGCTGGTTATCTGGCAAAAGCAACATACTGCCGACCGCCCGTAAGCGGCTCAGAGCATTGCGATGGATTGAGCCAGGACTCTGGTATCCTATGCTCGTTACTTCTGGAGTTGGTTGCCATTGCAGCTATATGTTTGTTTATTGGCGGTCTATTTGCGGTAGGTACTTTTCAGCAATGGTCAGTTCTGGGTAGAAAAAATGCCTGACAATACGCAGCTCGTGTGTGCTTTGCGTTACGCACAAGGAGACTCTGGTGCAGATTTGTGAAACGGATAGATTGATTGTAAGGCGGCTGTCCCTCGAGGATGTTCCTGCGTTGACGGAAATTCTCAGCGATCCTGAGGTGATGAAACACTCGGTTCGGGGCGTTTGTGATGAGGCCGCTACCCGGGAATTTATTGAGTGGTCCTTATCCTGTTATGAGTCGCATTGCGCGGGGCCATGGGCATTAATTGATAAGAAATCTTCTGAACTCATAGGCTTCTGCAGTGCCGGGCCAGAAATGGTCGCTGATGTCGAAGAAATAAGTCTCGGCTATCGGCTTGCCAGACGCTATTGGAATAAAGGGCTGGCATCTGAGGCGGCTAGAGCCGTTCTGAGTTATGTTTTTACACAGAAACTTTGCAAGTCAGTGGTAGTTATCATAGAGCCCGGGCATCCGGCATCGCTGAAGGTCGCTGAGAAGGCGGGTTTTTCCGGCTTTGATGAGCTGGAATTTTATGGTCGTGCGGTGCGTCTATACCGTCTAACCTCTGAGCAATGGGAAACATTGAATGACAATGACAGTAATTAAGCTAACGAAGTCTTTGAATACTCGGTTATATTTTGTGCTGATAATCATCGTTGTAGCTGGAGGTTATGGACTTTCATCTTATCCAGACGTTTACGATCATCAATTTGTGGGGTTTCTAGTATCTGTGAGTACTGCACCTTTTGCCCTCTTGTATTTAATCCTTAATCTGTTTCAGTATTGTATTGCTCCTAAGCACTTCACCTTGGACGTGGTAAATGGAGTACTTTACTCTGAGCGTGAAAAGGTAAATTTGAATTGTTCTCAGATTGTGAGAATAACCTATATCTTTAAACGGTTTTCATTATCTGTCATGCAGGGTAAGAAAAAATCAATAAAAACAGGGCTTGTTTATAGCGCTAATATTAATTTAGAAGATATTAGGAGTTATTTTATTAAGTCTGATAGGTTCGAGCTTTCAGAATATCATTAGTATGCGCTTAAAAATTCTCGACAAAAACGCACAGCGACCGGGCCACCACCATGTTCATGATGCTTCAGTTAGTAAACGGGCTCGTACGGTAAAGGTGAACATCCCACGCCCGGCAGGGCAAAGTAAACCAACCTAGAATACGTAAATGAACCCAATGCCTATTTCGGCCTCGTAGTTGCTGCGAGCGATGGGGCTAGAGCGAACCTCACTGCTAAAGTGTTCGTACAGTGCTTCGCCGTAAATCTGCCAGTTGTCGTTGATGTGGTGGCGATAGTTGAAATCGACTCCCACTGAGCGCAGGCCACTGCTTACCCGGGTTTCGTTCAACCCTGATGCCGCTGATTGCTGTGCGGTGATGCCGAAATCTTTATTGGCAAATTCGCTGTCGTGAAACACGGCCACTAGGTTCGCTTCGAGCCCGGAGCCGTCGAGTTGGTCACCGAAGCGGCGACCGACACCAAATAAGCCCAGGTTGCCGTTTTCGCCGGTGACCAAGCGGCCAACCAACCAGTAACGCCAGTCGGCACTGAACGCATGGCGTGCTTGTAATACGAGTTCCAGCCCTTCATCGCCGTCACCAAGGCCATCCAGATAGCCCTTGTCGGAATCACTTTCTTCACGGCCTTCCTCAAAGCCCACCAGAGCCTCAAGTAGCCAGGTATCAGCACGAAGGCCACGCCAGCCGATGGCTTCACCGGCAAAATAGAAAATGTTGTTCCCCCGGCGCCACTGCAATGCACCGGCAGGGTCGACTTCAAAGCCAAATTCGTCCGACCCTTCGTAGGCGGTTTCATATTCAATGCCAAGGCCTAATCCGAGCGCCCAGCCGTCTTCACCTCGGGTGAAGTCGTCCTGTGAAGGTAAAGGCACCATCGCTGTTCGTTCTTCTTGCGCTAAGGCAGTTTGAGATAAAAAGCCCTGTAGGAGCAGGACCGACAGTAAACTTGTGAATGTTTTCATGGTGATTTTTTCCAGTGTGCGCCCAGACACCAGGCGCCCGAGACTGTGGTTATTTTTTAAGTATACGAGCAATTCGGGAAAAGCGATCTTAGATTAGAGTTCTAATTTTAATGTCTTATTTGCTGTTTTCTTGCAAACTGTTTGAGCACGATATGTTTCGTGGCAATATGTTTGTCTTAGACGCAACTGGTGGTTCAACTACAAGGAACTTATGTACATGCCAAAAAACCTGAAAATGACCGAAGCCCTGGATTAACAATGAGTCTTGGTAACCGAATTACCGACAAATTAAACAGCATAGAAAACTTCATTGCTAAAGCTCCAGCTTACCTGTTTCCGGTTAAGATATTGGGCTGGATAGTATTATTTGCTGCGTTGATTACTACTAATTTTATCGCAATTTTTAAATGGCCTTTTTCTGCCATTTCCAAAAAGTTGAATAGAAAAGAATTGGTTGTAGGAGACCCTGTTAATGTAAGTTCAGCTGATGAGCTGCAAGAGCTGATCTCTGGGCAGGGCACTGTGTTAGTGGACTTTTGGGCGCAATGGTGTGGTCCTTGTCTGTTAATGGACAAGGCGATTACTAGCCTGGCAAAGGAGTATTCTGGCAAGGTGGTTGTGGCTAAAATTGATGTGTCTCTGAGCTCAAAACTCAGTAAGTTATATGCAGTAAGGGGTTTACCAACCGTTATAGTCTTTAAAAATGGCAGTGAACTAGTTAGAAAAAGCGGCTCAATGACTAAAAGCCAACTGAAAGAATTACTTAGATAATAATTCTGCTGTGGGATTTTGTGATGGTGGCTGAACTGCTGCTTCAGTTCCGAAAGCGTTTTTTTGTCAGGTGCGAGAGGCCACTAAACTCCAAGCTGGCTGCTTTGTCGGTGTTGAGAAAGCTCTGCAATGCGGTGAGGGTGGTCTCTGGTCGGTTGGTGTCTGGTCTGGCGTCGTGCATTAATACGATATCCCCTGGTTTTAATGCTGCGAGACGTCGGCTTACTCCAGCTAAGGTTCCCCATGCGCCCCAGTCGATAACGCTGCGATTCCACAACACGGTATGTAACTGTAACGCTCTGGCTTCCTGTAGGGTGGCTGGTCGGATGCGGCCGTAGGCGGGGCGGAACAGGCTGGGAGGGTTTCCGGTAATGTTGGCTAGCGTATGGTAGCAGCGGTGCAATTCTTCACGGGCTTCGGCTTGGCGTAACCGCCAGGGATGAGCGTGGGAGTAGCTGTGAATACCTATATCGTGTCCAGCCTCCGCTGTCTGGCGTACCAGCTCTGGATAGGCCGCACAGGCATCGGCGAGCACGAAAAAACTGGCTTTGATCTGATGCTGCGCGAGTATATCCAGTAGGGAGGGTGTAAAACGGGGATCCGGGCCATCGTCGAAGGTTAGATAGACCTGTGACTCAGACCGACGCCCCCGGCTGGTGATGTTAAGAAAACCGTTGGGCCACATGGGAGCGCTCTCCTTCGACGTTATTATGCAGCTGTGCAGGTGTTAGCCAGAACTGATGGGGTACTAGCTGACCATTCTGGTGAGCCTGCAGTTGCGGAAAAAGGGCTAACAACAACAGCCGGAAGTGCCAGTGCAATAGCTTCCGTCGCCAGCCTGCCGGCAACGGATGGCTCTCAAAGCCCACTTTGTCACCATGAGTTTTAAACCAGGTCACCCCTGTGATGGCTTTTATTTCATGGGGTGCGGTCTGGGTCTGCAGGTTCTCGCTTAGCCGTGCCATAGATTGTATGAGCGCTTTCCCAAAAGACCAGACCACGCGACGAGAGGAGGTTTTCTCACTGCGATCGTGTAACCGAGCCATAAAGTCGTTGTTAAAATGCAGCACCAGAATTGCATCACCCTCGGTCACTTGGGTTCCATCCCGGAATACCCTTGGGTCCCCCTGGTAGTACTGCCTTTTTATCAGCAAAAAATCATCAACCGGCTCTAGTCGATGCAAGCGACGGTAGGCTCTGTCGTAGCTTAGGTAACAGGTGTTCAAAAGTCGCCAGGCATATGATCTGAACATGATTTCAATCCCTGATTTACTGGTTAATAGTGGGCGCTGCGGTTGGGCTGTGCGAAGCCGGCAAGCGGGCGATAATACGCAGAGCGACCTGTTCTGCCGCATTGCGAAGACCTGTCTGATAGGCACGTTTTTGCATGGCAGCGAGTATTTCAGGTTCGGCGAATAAGTGTTCTAAGCGAGCTGATAGCTGCGCGGGCGATAGTTTATCTCCTATGCCTTGCTGTTTTAAAAACCGGATGTTATGTGCTTCCTGACCGCCCAGTGAGCAGGTAGCGAAGAAGGGGCGTCCACACGCCAGCGCCTCGCTTACTGATAAACCCCCGGGTTTGCCTACTACAACATCGGCTGCGGCAATAAGCTGCGCCATATTTTCTACCCAGTCGAAGAGCACTATCTGAGAAGGGTAAGTTTCCTGCAAAGCTTGCAAACTGGGGCTGCCAATGTCGACATTGCCGGCGGTGACTAGTATTTGCAGGTCATTTCCGGCTTTGCACAAGCATTCCAGGGTTGGCACCAGACCAATTCCATACTGGCCGCCGGTCACCAGCACGGTCGGCTTACGGAGATTTAATTTCAATGCGGCTCGTGCCTCGCTCTGAGACGGGGGATTATCGAATTGCCGGTCCAGAGGAATGCCCGTCTTATAGATACTGTCTGGGGGTACGCCCCACGCCAACAATTGATCGGCAACGGCCTGGGAAGGTACGCAATACCCATCGGTAGTCGGTTTTACCCACACTTTTTGCAGGCCATAGTCGGTGAGTACGCCCAGCGATGGGATATCACTGAACTGTTGTTTTCGTTTCAGTTGAGAAAACAGCGCAGCGGGGTACATTTGTGTGGCTACGACAACGTCAGGAGCGATATTTTCTACCCGTTCTTTCATGCGGTGTAACAGCACCGTTCGTATGAGCAGTAGTAAGCTGCGTAGCATGATTGAATAACTGCTTCTCTCGTCCTGGTTAACCAGCAAATGGACATAACTATTTAATAGCGCACTATCCAGATTATGTGGGCTGATAGGCAGCCAACGGGTCTGCTGGGGAAACCAGTGCCTCTGCTGGTCTGCTAAGAATTGTTTAATGCCTTCGTCTAAAGGGGCCTCGCCGCTGAGCTGTTGCCAGACTGCTTTGTCGAGATCATAAAGCTTCTGATAATAGTCCGGATAGTCCTGGGTCATTCGAAGATAACTACCCTTTACCGCTGCGGCGACTTTTTCATCCATCAGCGACCACAAATCCAGGTATTCGCAGCTTAGAGTTGGAAAATGGTCTTGTAACGCTTGCTCCACTGCATTGGCGGCACGAATATGACCGAAACCTAACTGCGACGTAAGAAATAATACTTTCATAGCTATGTCCTTATGAGCTCATATGACTGACCGACCTGGCATATTTGGTGAGTGCCAGTAAAACAATTGAAAAGACGATTCCCAGTCCGATCATGCTGTATTCCCAGGTGCCGAATGAGTCTTCGGCGCTGTAGATAGTCCGGCCTGCGACTCCAAAGTACACGAGGAGCAGAGTTAAGGGGGCGCTCCCCAGAAAGGTCCCCCACAGATACGATCGTAAGTCGGTGCAGGCCGCACCGTACAGGTAGTTATGAAGGCTAAAGGGAACCAGAGGGTTCACTCGCAATAAACTGATTATCCTGATGTCGCTACTTGTCAGCAGGCGCATGGATTTGGAGTGGGATGAAGTACGAAAGCAATCATGGCTAAGCCCCTTGCGATTAATGAAGTGACGTGTGATTAAGAAACTGATTAAAGCGCCAGTATTTACTGCTATAAGCGAGATGACTGAGCCTTGCCAGAAACCAAAAAACAGCCCTGCAGTTACCGCAAAGGGGGATAGCGGTGCCATCAGAACAACGGCCAGAGCATAGACCCCGATGAGTGTCAGGCTGGCCACCCAGCCTTGATTATCAAGCAGACTCTGCAATAGATCCTGCAATTGCTCGTTGGGAACAGTGAACATCAGAGCCGCTATGGTTACAAAAAAAACTGACGCTCCCACTAACTGCCAGCGCGCCAGTTTGGCCGGGGATATGCTCGTGTTACGAAAAAATATTTTTTGCATAAGGTAGTTCCGGTAATAATCTGTTTTTACAATGCACGGTGCTCTGCGGCTGGACTCCTAAAGCATAGACAGGGATCTTGGTCACTACCAATCAACGGGATTGTTTAGCGACAGGGAACCCCCCTTGAAATAACACCTCAAGTTTTTTTGTTGTAGAAAAAACACCCTGCGCCGATAACCTAACTGAACTGTAATGATAGTTCTTATTTTCAGTTACTTAAGCGCATTCACGTGAATCCGTTTCTTACATACTCAGGGTCTCAAGAGGTATCGCCATGTTCAGGAACATTAAGATAGGACTTCGCTCAGCTGTGTTTTTCACGGCTATTGGAGTTATTTTTATCATCACGGGGATTTTTGCGATTACCCAGCTCGAACGTATGTATGGCGAAACTGAAGAGATTGTGGATATTCGGGTTCCGAGCATGATGGCTGCTGCTGATCTGTATCGTGAATTCCTGAGAGTACGCCTTGATGCGACCAACGCTATTGTGGCTACCAGTCCGGAAGAACGGGCACCAGCCCAGGAGCGTTTAGACGAACGCTGGCAAGGGATGAATGACCAGATTAATGTATTTCGGGACTTGCTTCAGGACAGTCAGGATCGCGCTATTTTTGACAATTTTTTAGATACCCAGAGAGACTATCGAGCACTGGTTAACAACATTATAGAAGCTGCGGCGCAAGGCGACTCAGCGCAGGTAGCACGTTTGCGTGAGCAGCAAATCCCGCCTTTGGTGAACGAGATCAGAGATCAAATCGTAGAACTGACGGCATTGTATGACCAGCGCATGGCTGCCGACGTCGAGGAGGCGAATGCAATAGTTAATGCTGGGCGTCTGGCCATTATTATCGCTATTATTATTGCGCTTGCTTTAATGTCAGCCATGGCTGTAGTTCTGACCCGTAGTATTGTCAATCCTATGCGAGAAGCGGTAACGAATGCGCAGGTTATTGCTGATGGTGACTTGACCCGGGTGATTGAAATTGATGGCAAAGACGAAGCGACTGAACTGCTGACGGCATTGCAGGGTATGCAGCAGAATCTGCGTGATTCCATTCGCATGATTGGCGACTCTTCGGCACAGCTGGCTTCTACTTCAGAAGAGCTGAGCTCGGTCACTGAAGACTCAACCCGCAGTCTGCATGAACAAAGCGCTGAGCTGGAACAGGCAGCAACGGCGGTTAATGAGCTCACCGCAGCGATTGAAGAAGTGGCCCGCAATGCTCAGGACACCTCAGGAGAATCGGATGCTGCCGATAGCCAGGCACAACTAGGCCGTGAACGGGTAGAGACAACGGTGTCGACAATAGAAGGTCTGGTAAATGAAATTCAGACTTCGGCGAGCAATATCGAAACACTGGCAACAAAAGTGGATGACATTACCAAAGTTCTGGATGTGATTGGTGGCATTGCAGAGCAGACTAACTTATTGGCCCTTAATGCGGCGATTGAAGCGGCTCGGGCGGGTGAGTCTGGTCGTGGTTTTGCTGTGGTAGCAGATGAAGTGCGCGCCCTGGCGCACCGTACTCAGCAATCAACAAAAGAGATTGAGGGCATGGTGGCGGCGGTGCAGCAGTCGAGCTCAGATTCAGTAAAAGGTATGCAGTTGAGTTCGTCACAGGCCAATAAAACACTGGAGATTGCGCGTTCTGCAGGCGAAGCGTTGCAGCAGATTACCCATTCAGTGGCGCAAATCAGTGAACGCAACACTTCAATCGCGAGTGCCGCGGAAGAGCAGGCCCAGGTGGCGAAAGATGTGGATAAGAACCTGGTCAACATTCAGGATCTGTCCGGTCAGACGTCATCAGGTGCGAATGAGACCAGCGCGTCCAGTCAGGAACTGGCGCGTTTAGCGGGTGATTTAAATGAGCTGGTGAATCGCTTTAAGGTGTAAATCAGGCAGTATTTAAAATACGAAAGGTTAAAAAATGAGCGCCGATGCGCTCATTTTTTTTAATATTAACAATTTACTATATCTTTCATAATAACCCGAAGTAAATAGGTTGCTTACCGATTGTGGTTTCTGGATACTGTTACTATGACAATAATTGATAGTAAGTGTTAACTAACACCTTTCAAGCCGGATATATGACTCTATTGCAATTCAGCAGTAACACCATTGATTTAAGTCAGGCTTACCAGGGCCACCATGTCACGGGTCTGATTTTACTTTCCGTTATGACAGCGATTCTGGCTGCATTTGCCAGCTTTAGTCATATTGAACTTATGCAGCGCAAAAATAGTAGATTGGCTCGTCTTCCCTGGCACCTGACAGGTGCCTTTGCGATGGGGGTTGGTGTCTGGGCCATGCATTTTCTGGGCATGTTGTCATTCCGCTTGCCGGTTGAAGTGAGTTACCACCTTGGTTTGACGCTGGCTTCTATCATTCCGGCTGTGTTGGCCGGTTATGTCACGCTATATGTAATTGCCTATACAAAACCTGCGCTGACCACCATTATCGGTGGCGGAGTGCTGATGGGGTCCGGTATAGGCGCCATGCATTATATTGGAATGGGCGCCATGGTATTGCAGGCGGATCGCCTTTATCAGCCTGGCTGGTTTCTGGCATCTATTGGCGCGGCTATTACTCTTGCGACCTGCGCACTTGCTATACGGCCGTTATTGCGTCGCTATTTGCAGAATCCATTGTTACTGAACCTGGCGTCGTCGGTATTGATGGGACTGGCCATTGCCAGCATGCATTATGTAGCTATGCATGCGACCGTTTTTATGCCCTCCGAGCAGGTGCAGAGCGTGTTGCCCGGATTTGCCATGACAAGCGGTGGACTCATTGGTGCCGCTGCTGCTGGCGCTATACTGATCGTGCTTATGACTACTACGGCAGTGATTATGCGAATTCACTGGTACCGTGCTGAGCAGTCTTCGCAGCATTCAAAAGATCTGGCTAAAACGCTGCAGGATCGTATAGCCACTATTACTAAACGCGTACCTGGCATGGTCTACGAGTTACGTAAGTCCGCCAGCGGAAAATTCAGTTTTCCCTATTTAAGCGACGCCAGCAATGACATTTTTGGTATCTCACCGGCACAGGTTGAAAGCAATGCCCGTCTTTTACTGGATAAAATATATCCGGAAGATTTGCGGGATTTAACGTTTTCGATTCAGCACTCAGCGCAACACTTAAGTGCCTGGCAGCACGAATTCAGGGTGGTGGCGCATACAGGCCATAAGGAACGTTGGTTGTTAGGTAGCGCGATGCCAGTTCAGGAAGAGGATGGTGGTATTAGCTGGAGCGGTTTTGTCACCGATATCAGTGATCGCAAGGAAGCGGATGAGACCATTCACCATCTGGCGTATTACGACGCCCTGACGAATTTACCGAACCGACGTATGATGCATGATTATCTGCAGGATATGGTTGCTGACCACCAGGTTCCGGGGATTGCCTGTTATTTTGATTTGGATAACTTTAAACGTTTGAATGACACTATGGGGCATTCGGCGGGCGATCAGCTGCTGATTCAGATCGCCGAGCGCTTGCTGTTAATTTTGCCGCAATCTGCGGTGGGTGGACGCTTAAGCAGTGACGAGTTTTTGCTGTTGTTGCCCGGTCATAGTGAAGACAGCGACTTTCCAAAGCAGTTATTGCATGCTTTAAACCAGCCTTTCATGGTTCAGGAATATCCTTTTGAATGCTCGTTGAGTATTGGGGTCTGCTCCTTTGGTAACTCAAGTTTCGGTAACTCAAGCTTCAGTAAATCAAGCTTCAGTAAATCAAGAATAAGCGGCGAACAGGTGCTAAAACATGCTGACATAGCAATGCAGGAGGCTAAAGTCACGGGCGGTAATCGCATTTGTTTATTTACTCCCAAAATGCAACAGCGAGTTGAGCGACGTTACAGTCTGGAAGCGGACTTGCGGGAAGCCCTGGCACAACAGCAGCTGAGTCTGGTTTTTCAGCCACAATTGAATGCTGGTGGTAGAATTACTGGCTCTGAAGCCTTGTTGCGCTGGCAGCATCCCGTACAGCTAAATATTACGCCGGCTGACTTTATTCCTATTGCAGAAGAGACTGGCTTAATTGTGCCTATCGGCTACTGGGTGATAGAGCAGGCCTGCATTCAGTTAAAACTCTGGGAAAAATCAGCACAGACTTCTGCTTTAACCTTATCTATTAACGTAAGTGCCCGTCAGTTTTATCAACCTGGCTTTACCGGGGAGTTAATTCGTCGGGTACAGGAGAGCAAGATCGACCCTTCTTTGTTGATCCTTGAACTGACAGAAAGTCTGGTATTGGAGGATTTAGAAGATGCTCAAGCCAGAATGCAGCGGATAAGAGCTATTGGTATTCGTTTTGCAATGGATGATTTTGGTACCGGTTACTCGTCGTTGGCTTATTTAGCAGAATTGCCTTTTGATGAAGTGAAAATTGACCAGAGCTTTTTACGCGATGCGGGCGACAAAGTGGATGCCAGGGAGTGGATCATTATTGAGGCCATCATTGGTATTGCTAATCAGTTGCAGATGCAGGTCATAGCGGAAGGCATCGAAATTGAAAGCCACTATCTGAGGTTACTGGAGTATGGCTGTAATGGCTTCCAGGGCTATTACTTCAGCCATCCGCTGCCGTTGAATGAGTTTGAGAGACTGTTACTGCCAGCGTATTCTCATGAAAGTGTATACAGGAAATAGCACTGGTCAGTGCTATTTCCTCTGGCTGCCAGTGTTATACTCGGTTCCTTATTTTTTACAGGTAATGCAAAACTATGGCGCAACAAAAAACCGCTAAACAGGGTGGCTTTTTCAGCAACATGCTGTTTAACATACTGATTCCTGTTGTTATTTTAATGAAGTTCAGTGGGCCTGACGATTTAGGCCCGGCGCTGGGCGTGGTCATTGCTCTGGCTTTCCCTATTGGCTACGGGCTCTGGGACCTGCAACGGCGCGGCAAAGTGAATGGTTTTTCAATTCTGGGCATTATCAGTGTGCTGTTAACCGGGGGCATCAGTTTATTTGAGTTGGACCCTCAGTACATAGCTATTAAAGAAGCAGCCGTGCCTGGGGTTATCGGATTAGCGGTGTTTATCAGTCAGTACACGCGTTTTCCGCTGGTTAAAAAATTACTGATGAATGACCAGATAATGGATGTCGACAAAGTCTACTCGGCGGTGAAAAAGCGTGACAATATCAAGGCTTTTGAACGGGTATTAAAACAGGCCACCTGGCTGGTCGCGGGTGCATTCTTCTTATCCGCTATACTTAATTATATACTGGCCCGCATGATAGTCGTGAGCCCTGCGGGGACTACTGCTTTTAATGAAGAGCTGGGACGCATGACTGCGTTGAGTTTCCCGGTCATAGCCCTGCCCACTATGCTGGTGATGATGGTGGCTATTTTTTATCTGTTTTATAAGTTAAACAAACTTACGGGCCAGTCGATTGAAAACTTTCTGCATGGTCAGGACGAAAAAGTTAAGGATGATAAATAAGGCGTGATTTATCTGGAGCGCAAGGACGAAATTTCATTAAAACTGACCCGGGAACTGGGTCAGGCACCTGAGCACAGGCTGGATATGTACCTGTTTGTGCCTGGTGAGCTCGATTTAAGCCCCCAGACTTTGCCTGAGCAGGAATTCTACCTGCTCGGTCTTCATGTGAAAAGAACCTACTCCAGCCTGGCCCAGCTTGCACCTTTAGTGCAGAGTCGTTTGATCAGCCGGGCGGCAGGCCAAAGTGTACGACCCGACCCTAAATACCGCTTAAGCCTGAGCTTGTACGCATATCAGTACGCAAATGCGCTGGAGGCAGCGACTCGTCAATTACGTAATAGCGACGAGGTGTCGCGGGAGGAAGTGGGGGAACTACTGGAGTTGACCGCGACTATTCTCAAGCGTTTGCGACGCAATACACCGAAAGAAGAAAGTCTGTCGCGTTATCACGTCAACATTGATAACTATCTGTCCTGGTTAACTGAGCAACAGTTGCTAGCTTTAGCCATGAAACTGCCGTTTCAGGATGATCAGCAGGATTTGCGCGAACTTCTGATCAAAGTCGCCAAGCGTGAACACCGTCATCGTGAGGAGAAAGAGTACAACTCGTCTCGTATCAATGATGACAGTGCACGGATGTCGAATAAGATGCGCTTGCTACGGCGTTTGTTGGAATACCCGGTCACTTTTAAGCGTAAATCGGTAGAGCTCGGTGGTGGCGAACAAAAAGCGGTGAAGGCGCTGGTAACCGCGATAGTGATGACGGCGGTTTCATTTTTTGTTTTTGAAAGCCGGTTATTGTTAGGCGATATTACCGCCATATTCCTGCTGGTGGTAGCGGTAGCTTATGCAGCCCGTGAGTTATTTAAAGACGACTTACGACAGAAACTCTGGGCATGGCTACGTAAAGGACGGCCCAAATGGAAGCATACTTATATAGATGTTAACTCTGAACAGCCGGTAGGGCGTTCATTAGAGTGGTTCGATTATAAAGCATTTCGCGACCTGCCTGATGACATACGCAAAGCCCGTAAGGGAAACAGTCCCCAGCGGGGAGAAACAGTCCTACATTATCGCAATGATTCACGCATGTTACCGGCCCGCTTTTTAAGCGGTTATGCAGAAACCCGAGAGAGCATTATTCTCGATTTAGACGTTTTAATGCGCTTAATGAACCCCAGCACCCACAAGGTGTTCAAGCTTGAACAGGATGAAATTGTCGAAGAGCTGGTTGATAAACGTTACACCCTGAATCTGGTTGTACGGGATGTCGAAGGCGATGGTCGGGTAGTCCTGCAACGCTGGAAAATCATCATGAACTATAAGCGTATTCTGGATGTTGAATTAGCTAATTAGTTGCTGCTGCCAGGTTTTATAGTTTAGTGTTGGCTGCAGAAAATAAAATTGATACGGAGTGAGTCCATGAAATTATCAAAAAAGAGTCTGAATCTGTTAACCGTTGCTAGTCTGGCACTGGGCCTTGTCGGGCATTCAGCCCAGGCTAAAGAAATGGTCGTGAATGAAGATCTGGCTTATCACCTGACCGAGTCTCTGGTTACTCAGATAGGGCCTCGTATGCCAGGCACAAAAGCGGATGCGCGAACGGTAGAGTGGGCGGTCGATAAATTTGAACGTCTTGGTTATGACCGGGTATGGACCGAAGAGTTTGCGATGCAACACTGGCAGCCGGTCAGTGCATCTTTGCATGTGCAGGCACCTTTTAAGCAGGATTTAGTACTGGCTTCACTAGGACACTCAATTTCTACCCCGGAACAGGGCATTCAGGCTTCAGTGGTTGAGTTTGACAGCCTGGAGTCGTTGCGTGAAGCAGAGCCGAGCGACGTGGAAGGTAAAATCGTATTTATTAACCGGGAGATGGAACGGCACCCCAGAGGCGCCACTTATGGCCCGGCGGTCAGTGGTCGTTCGCAAGGGGCCGTAGTTGCATCTGAACTGGGCGCTGTGGCGGTACTTATCCGTTCTATCAGCACCAGTGATGATCGTTTTCCCCACACTGGCATGATGCGTTATCAGGACGGTATAGAAAAAATTCCAGCCGCGGCCTTATCGGTCCCGGATGCTAACCAACTGAGCCGTATGCTGCAAAGAGAGCCTGAACTGACGGTGGATTTTAATCTGCAGAATGAGTCTAAAGGTGAAGTCACCAGCCACAACGTAATTGCTGAAATGCGCGGCACTGAGCGTCCTGATGAGCTTATCCTTATCGGAGCTCATCATGATTCCTGGCATAAAGGCACCGGAGCTTTGGATGACGGTGCCGGTGTTGGCATTGTCATGGCCACCGGTGCCATGGTGCGTCAGCGTGGTGAAACTGAACGTACCGTGCGGGTGGTTCTTTTTGGCGCTGAAGAAATAGGTCTGGTGGGAGCCCGTGCTTATACCGATAAGCATGCGGATAATCTGCACAACCACATTTTTGCATCTGAGTCAGACTTTGGCGCAGGGCGGGTTTTTGCCTTTGATACTAATTTCGGGGAAGAAGGCCTGGAATTTGCCGATGAAGTGCATAAGAAGTTATTACCTTTAGGTATTCAACGTGGCCATAATAACGCCAGCGGTGGACCTGACATTACTTTCCTGCAACAGGAAGGCGTACCTGTTGGTCGCTTACAGCAGGACGGTACCGACTATTTTGACTACCATCATACCAATAATGACACCCTGGATAAGGTCGATCCTGCCGCTGTTAAACAGAACCTTCGGGCCTGGGTTATCCTGACTGAAGCCCTGGCGAACAGTGATGTGAACTTGCGTGACTAGGAGCACTTGATGAGCAATCCGGCACCTAAACGGGAGATATTTGCCTGGGCTATGTACGATGTAGCGAACCAGGCATATACCACCGTTGTTATTTCTTTCATCTATTCTGCTTTTTTTGTCAGTTATATAGTGCCGGATGACAGCTTTTTACAGGATACCTATTGGTCAATCGCTCTGATTGGCTCGATCCTGGTTGCTATGGTGTTGTCGCCGATTATTGGGCAGCACCTGGATCAGGGGGCCAGCAAAAAAAGGCTGCTGGCGATCTCAACTATTATCTGCGCGCTTTTTACCAGTTCGCTGTGGTTTGTCTCGCCAGGTGATGTCTGGCTGGGCGTAGTCCTGATTCTGATCACCAATACCGCCTGGATGATTGGTGAGGCTATTATCTCTTCGTTCCTGCCGGAAATTGCTAAACGAAAGAACATGGGTTTGGTTTCCGGCATCGGCTGGGGTGTTGGTTATATCGGTGGATTAATCAGTATGATACTGGTGACCCTGATTATAGTGACAGCCGACCCTGATGCTGAAACTGCGGCTTATATTAGCCAGAACCAATGGGCTATGGTGGCCATTTCCATATACTTTGTGATTTTTGCTATACCGACCTTTGTGTTACTTAAAGAGCGCCCCCCTAAACTTTCTCAACGGGTTCAGAAACAGGCCTGGTATCAGGCGCTGAACCTGGTGCAGTTGGGTCGTAGTCAGCCGGTATTGCTGCGCTTTTTCATGGCATTCCTGTTTTATATGGCGGGCGTGCAGACGGTCATTAAATTTATTGGCATATACAGTAGCGGCGAGCTGGGTCTTACTCAGTCCGACTTAGTGTCGGTGTTTCTGGCCACTCAATTCAGCGCCATGGCAGGGGCTGTGGGTTTTGGTTTTGTGGAGCATAAAATAGGTGCCCGGCCGACGCTGTTTGCTGTTATAGGTATCTGGCTGGTTGCCATTGGCGCTATGTATTCGCTCCCCTTCATGGTCGAGGCTTCCGGTATTGATGTAGCCACCCTGTTTCTGGGTGTGGCCTTACTGGCTGGTACCGGTATCGGTGCTATTCAGTCTTCCAGCCGCTCTTTAGTGGGGCAGCTTACTCCGGCGAATGCTGGTGGCAGTGCCTTTGGCTGGTGGGGTACCTTCAATCGCCTGGCTATGTTGCTGGCGACCACTTTTGGCATTGTGGCAGATATATTTGGCCGCCAATCAGCTCTACTCATGGTTCTCGGATTCTTTGTTTTGGGGGCTTTATTACTGGCTCGTGTTCCGCTTTCCGGCACTTTAGAGCAGCGCTATGCTGAAGATGAACAGGAGCGTGAAAATGGAAATCGGGAATCATGAACTACCTGCAGGTGTACTTATATTTAATCCGCAACAAAGCTCCATCATTAGCGCGAATGATTACCTCGCCGAGAAGCTAGGTTATAAATCGACAGCCCTGAATGGTCAGGCACTCAGCTGCATCATGGATGATGCTGAAGTTATCGCGTTGCCAAAAGAGGCAAGTCATAGTACTCGTATAAGACTGCAGGATAACAAGGGGCGCAATCATGCTTTTGTCGTTAGCGCCAAACCCCTGCAGGAAAATATGTGCCTGGTTTTGCTAGAGGAATCAGTGGAGTCCCAACTTAGTATTGAACTGGAACAGGATCGTGCTCGCTTACTGGCGGAGCAGACGCAGAAGAATGAATTGATTAGCAAACTCGAAAGCGTTAATGCGCAATTTGTACAGACTGAGAAAATGGCCGCTATCGGCCAGTTGGCAGCTGGTGTTGCTCATGAAATTAATAATCCTATCGGTTATGTGTATTCGAATCTGCAAACTCTGGCCGGGTATCTGGGTGATCTACGTCAGATTATTGAAGCTATTGACCAGGTTAGCGAAATAGAAGAGCTTAAAATCCTGAAAAATACTCTGGACTATGAGTTTATTCGTAATGACGTCAGCGACCTTATGAGCGAGTCTGCTCAGGGCATAGAAAGAGTGAAACATATTATCACTGCGCTTAAAGATTTCTCGCGAAGTGACGATGAAAAGACTGAGTCATCAGATTTGCAACAGGCTTTGGAAAGTACGTTAAGTGTGGTCTGGAATGAACTGAAATATAAAGCGGAAGTAGAAACTGATTATGGCGAACTACCGCTGGTGGAGTGCAATCTCGGCCAGATTAATCAGGTGTTTATGAATCTACTTCTGAATGCGGCTCAGTCTATAGATGATTTCGGAATTATAAAAGTCAGTACCCGCTCACTCAATAACCGGGTCGAAATACGGGTTGAAGATAGTGGCCATGGAATTGAGCCTGAGCACAGATCTCGTATATTTGAACCCTTTTTTACGACCAAACCTGTAGGTGAAGGAACCGGGCTAGGGTTACCTCTGGCCTATAACATTATCAAAAAGCACGGTGGCAGTATTGAGCTGGAGAGTACTCCTGGCAAGGGAACAGCGTTTACAGTGAGCCTGCCAGTCACTCAGCTTAAATCAGGCCGTTAATGTAGCAGCTAATGTAAACGTTAATGTAACACTCACTATTTTTAGTAAAAGGTGGCGCAGCATGGCCAAAGAAGTGACCGTACTCATAGTTGATGATGAGCCCCATGTGTTGAGTAGCCTGCAGCGCCTGCTGCGGCAGGAAGATTACCAATTACTGCTGGCAAATAGCGCGGCTGAAGCCTTACAGATTATGGAGGAAACGCTGGTTGATGTGCTGGTGTCAGACTCACGTATGCCTGAAGTTGACGGAACAACGCTGCTCACTCGGGTACAGAAAAAATGGCCTCGTTGCATTCGTATTCTATTGACCGGTTACCCGGATATTGACGACCTGATTAAAAGTGTTAATGAAGGGCACTTATATCGTTTTATCCAGAAACCCTGGGATGACGATGAAGTGCGCCTGGTACTGCGTCAGGCTACACGGCTGGCTTTTTCGGAGCGCGAACGGATACGCCTGACCAAGCTTATTCAGACGCGTAATAAGAAGCTGTCAGAAGTGAACCAACAGCTTGAGGCAAGCGTAACCAAGCGTACAAATGCATTGCGTAAAGCTATTCACTTACGTGATCGGGCCTATAAAAAGCTGGAAAAAAGTTACCATAACTCCACCGAAGTATTCGCGGCATTGATAAACCAGCGTCTGCCAAAAACCCGGCAAACCAATGACAAAATTAGCGCCTTGGTTAAAGCCTATGCAGAACAGGCCGGTTGGGATGCGAAACGTGTGAATGACTTAAGTATGGCGGCTGCTCTATATAATCTCGGAAAAGTTACCTGGACTGATGATTTGCTGATGACCCCAAGCGATAATTTTCGTGGCAAAGACAGAGATAAATATCGCGAGTATCCAGAGCTTGGTGAAAGTCTGCTGTTATCACTGGAGCCTCTGCAACGGGCCGCTTATTTTATTCGCCACCATCAGGAACGTTGGGATGGACGCGGCTTTCCGGATCAACTGGAAGGGGGCGATATTCCGGAAGAGTCACGCCTGCTTAAATTAGCTATTGATTATATTGAACTGCAACGCGGGATAATTCTGGATCGTATGATGAACCGCGATGATGCTTTGAATAACCTGGGGATCTACGCAGACCGGGTCTATGACCCTGAGATGTCTGCCCGTTTTATTGAACTGGTGCATGATAAAGCCCCCGACTTAGAACCTTTGCCAGAAGGCGTTATATTGTGTCGTCTTAAGCAACTCAAAACTGGCATGTTAGTAAAACGTAACCTGCTGACAGACAGTGGTTTTCTGTTACTCACTGAAGGCACAGTGTTGACTACAGGTATGATTGAGAAGCTGATGGGCTTTGAACGCACCCGTCGTGAGCACTACCATGTGCTGATTGACGTATCATCGCAAGACAAAGTGGCGCCTGACTCAGAGTCGGAACCACCGCAGGAGGACTGAAGCTGATGATGCGAATGCAGGACTTGCCGGAAGATATTTTCAGTAATGCTATGAGTGCTTCCAGCAATGCCCTGGTGGTTTGTGATGCGAACAATTCAGAGTTGCCCCTGGTTTATGTAAATCCAGCATTTGAAAAAATTACCGGTTATAGCCCCCAGGAAGTGATAGGCCGTAATATGCGCTTTTTGCAGGGGCCAGAAACCGGAGCTGATGAAATAGAAACCATTCGCAGATCCATTGAAACGCCCGCGGAAGTCAGGGTTACCCTCAAAAACTATCGTAAAGACGGTTCCTTTTTCTGGAACCAGCTTTTCATTTGTCCGGCACATAATTCCAGTGGAGAGCTGACTCATTTTATCGGCGTCATACGTGATGCCAGTAAAGAAGAAGAGTTATCCCGTAAGCTTGCTGACTATGACAACTATGATTCCCTGACCGGTTTGCCGAACCGCAAATTTTTGCAGGAGCGCCTGATTCAATGCGTTGAGCAGCCACGTTATCCGAATCGGGAACTGGCCGTAGTTTACCTCGATCTGGACGGTTTTAAGCCCATTAATGATCATTTTGGCCATAGCTTTGGCGATAGCCTGTTACAGGCGATGGCGACTCGTCTACTCGGCCTGGTTCGTGCCGGGGATACTCTGGCCAGGATAGAAAGCGATGAGTTTGTTATTTTGCTGCCTGATCTGGCCTCTGCAACCAGCGTGGTCGCAATTCTCGAGCGGATCTTGCAAGAAATAGCAGTGCCAGTGATTATGCGGGGAGTTGAAGTGCAGCTCTCCGCGAGTATTGGTGTCACCTTGAGTGAAAAGGCGCTACCGGATCCTATGGTGCTTATCCAGCAGGCTGACTTAGCTATGCACCAGGCTAAAAAACGAGGCCGCAATAATTTTCAGTGGTACAGCAGTGATCTGAATGCCTCAGTGACCGACTTTTTGAATATTCGTAATCATATGCAAAAGGCGATAGAAGGTAATGAGTTTACACTCCATTACCAGCCGAAATTTGATTTACGTAGCCAGCGGTGCAGTGGCATAGAAGCCCTTGCAAGGTGGCATCACCCTATTATGGGAGAAATCTCTCCTTCGCGTTTTATTCCGGTAGCCGAACAAACTGGTTTTATTATTTCTTTTAGTGAGTGGGCGCTAAGGCAGGCCTGCAAAGATTTTAAGATTTTGCAGAAAGCAGACCCTGAGTTACCTTCAGTATCCGTCAACATTTCTGTTTTGCATTTTTTGCGCGATAACTTTGTCGATAGTATACGGGAGATATTACGTGAGGCTGAATTCGAGCCTGCTTGTCTTGACCTTGAGATAACCGAATCAGTACTGTTATCTGACCCCGAAGATAGTATTAAAAAAATGCGGGCACTTAAGAAACTGGGGCTGAGCTTATCCCTGGATGATTTCGGTACTGGTTTTTCCAGTTTTAGTTATTTGAAAAAACTGCCTATTGATACGCTGAAAATCGATCGTTCTTTTATTGCTGATCTTACCCATGAAAAAGGCGATGCGGCAATTGTTCAGGGCATTATTTCGATGTCACACCATCTGGGCTTGCGGGTTGTCGCTGAAGGCGTTGAAAGCAAAGCGCAACTGAACTTTTTGCAGCGCGCACTTTGTGATGAAATTCAGGGGTTTCTGAAGGCTAGGCCAATGCCTTTGCAAGCGATTGAATCTTTTATGAGTCAGTACCGGCAGCAGGTTGAGGTGGAAAAAGAAGCAGATATTATGCTGCCTGTGGTGTTACTGGTGGATGACGAACCCAATGTGCTGCGCTCTTTGCAACGCTTGCTGCGACGCGATGGTTATCAAATACTAACCGCGGAGAATGCAGAACAGGCATTTGAACTGCTGACGGAGCATGACGTCAATGTCATAGTTTCCGACCAGAGAATGCGCCATATGAATGGTACTGAGTTGCTGAATCATGTGAAGTCGATGTACCCCTCTATTGTTCGTATTGTATTATCCGGCTATATGGACTTAAAATCAGTAACGGCTGCTATTAATCAGGGGCAGATATATAAGTTTCTGACTAAGCCCTGGGACGATAAAGAATTGCGCCAGGTGGTGCGTGACGCGGTGCACCTGAATCATAAATAAGAATTAAAAATAAGCAGGAGTCTGCGATGCGTTTTTTGTACCTGACCGTTATTGGCCTGTTAGCGGCCTGTAGCAATAGTGAGCCCGTAGAACCTACGGAATCAGGCTTGCCCGTTCTTAAAATAGATCCTTTTAGCCTTACCGTATCGGGTATTTCTTCCGGTGGGTATATGGCACAGCAGCTTCATCTGGCACATGCTGAACGAGTAAAAGGTGCTGCTATTATTGCAGCGGGCCCTTATGACTGTGCGCAAGGGTCGCTGGGTGTTGCGCTTTCTGAGTGCATGGGAAACCCGGAAACCCCGCCGTCGGCCAGCCATCTGCTGGACCGGGCTATGAAAAGAGCTGAAGAGCGAAAAATTGCTTCTTTGGGTCAGGTGCAACGGCACCAGGTATGGCTGTTTCGTGGTCAGCAGGACACTACAGTTGGTGCGGATGTATTTGCCAGCCAGGTAGATTTTTACCGGGCTTTGGTTGCTCCTGGCAATCTGCATGTGGAAACAGAGCAAAATATAAATCATTTATTTCCGACTCTTGATTATGGTACCGACTGTAATGTCAGCGAACCGCCTTATCTTGGAGCCTGCGGTTATGACGCGGCGGGCGAGTTGCTAAAGGCATTATATGGTTTTGCGCATGAACCCAGTGAGCCGGCGCAAGGTGAACTGATTACCTTTAATCAGCATCAGGCCGCTGGAAAGCATAGCAGAACACTGGCTGAAGACGGTTATGTATATGTACCTGAAGATTGTGCTGAGGGAGCTTCCTGTAGTTTACATATCAGTTTTCATGGCTGTAATCAGCAAGGAGAAGAGGTAGGTGATGTATTCGCCCGGCATAATGGACTGAACCGCTGGGCAGATAGCAATCGCCTGGTGATTCTGTACCCCCAGGTGGAAGCTAGTAAAGTGATGCCGATGAACCCTCAGGGATGCTGGGATTGGTGGGGGTATACCAATACAGCTTACGCGACTAAGGATGGCGAACAAATTCAGGCGGTGATCGCGATGGTAAGGGAAATCGCGGGCATTCAGATGGACGACGAGTAAGGAACTTCAGATGTTAGGTAATTTAGGCCTTCTGCTGGGACTAGCTCTGCTTATTGTACTGGCACTGCGCGGCATGAATATTCTAATTGCCGTCCTGCTTTCGATTCTGCTTATTGGCGTCACAAACAACATGGCCATGGCGGATGTTTTTCTGCAGTATTTTCCCTTTGGTTCTTCAGGGGCCTTCTCCTTTGCCGGTAGCTTCTTTTTACTCTTTTTATGTGGTGCTATTTTTGGTCGCATTATGGCTGCCAGCCAGGCTGCAGGTAGTATCGCTTTAGCTATTACTGGCTGGCTTGGAGTCAAACGTGCCTTACTGGTAGCTATGCTGGTGTGTGCTTTGTTGACCTACGGCGGTGTGGTTGTCTTTGTGGTGATATTCACCATGTATCCGCTGGGGGTCACCCTAATGCGTGAGGCCAATATACCGCGTCGTATTTATGCTGCGGCTATCGCACTTGGAGCCGGTACGTTTACGATGACCGCACTGCCGGGAACACCTTCAATTCATAATGTAATTGCGGCTAACGCTCTGGGTACGGATCTGTTTGCTGGCGGTTGGATAGGTTTATTGGCCGGTGTTTTGATGGCGGCGCTGGGTATGTGGTATTTACAGCATGAATGGAAAAAATCATTGGCACGGGGCGAAGGCTATCAGGCTACCGAGCAGGACCAGCAGATGCAAAAACTGGCCGCCTCGGCAGGTAAAGTCCCAGACTGGCGTTTGTCACTGATACCTATAGTGATAGTACTGGGTATCATTGTACTGCCTCGTATTCTGATGCTGAGCGGTTTAACGGGTAGCGATTGGGCCTCAGCCGTGGTTGCCTTTAACCTCGCGCAGCCAATTCTTTGGGCGAGTATGGCGCTGATAGCCGGGGCGTTATCCTGTTTGCTGCTGTTTCCACCAGTACGCAGAGGATTCTCGAAAACCCTGGGGCAGGGCGCTGATGATTCCGTTATGCCATTATTAAACACCGCCGCTGTGATTGGTTTTGGTGGCGTGGTTATTCAAACAGCGGGATTTCACCAATTCGCTGAGTGGTTGCTGAGTCTGAACATGCCGCCTCTGTTATCTGTCTACGTTTCGGCTAACCTGATTTCCGGCGTGACGGCTTCCGCTTCTGGCGGCCTGCAAATTTTCATGTCTAGTCTAGCGCCCGCTTATCTGGAAGCTGGGGTGAGTGCTGAAGTTCTTCACCGTGTTTCAAATCTGGCTGCGGGCGGTTTGGATGCATTACCGCACTCTGGGGCTGTAATTGCGTTGCTGACGCTCATGGGGCTGACTCATAAAGAAGCTTACAAAGATATTTTTGTGGTTTCTGTGCTGGTGCCCCTGGTTGCCGGGTTGGTGGCCATTGCGGCATTGGCTGTGTGGCCGTGACACCAGGCGAGGTTAGTACTCCCTGAAGGCATGTTGATCGCCTTTAGTCTTGCCTGGTTGTTAACTGGGCGTGCTGCGCTGGACACGCTGGGTTGAGTGACGTAGAAATAGGCTCTGCTCATATTACCAAATTATTACCAACAGCAAAGGATTAGAATGAAAATAACAAAATCTATTGCAGCACTGGGAATGGTTGGCGCGTTAGCGTGCTCGGCCTGTAACAACAGTGCAGATGCTAATGACAATGACAGCTGGTCTGTCAGCGACCCTATGGGTGAATTCACCAGCGTTGAGATTAATACCGACAGCGGCACCTGGATGAGTGTCGATATCAGCCCGGATTCAGAATATATTGTGTTCGATTTACTGGGCGACATCTACCGTATGCCAGCAGATGGTGGCGACGCCGAGTTGTTGCGTGGTGGTATAGGCTGGCATATGCAGCCGACCTATAGTCCTGATGGTAATTATATTGCTTTCACCTCAGATGAAAATGGTGGCGATAATATCTGGGTCATGAACGCTGATGGCAGTGACGCTTATGCGGTCACCAATGAAACTTTTCGTTTACTGAATAGCCCCGCCTGGAGCCCGGATAGTAACTATCTGGCAGCGCGTAAGCACTTTACCGCACGCCGCTCACTGGGAGCGGGTGAGATCTGGATGTACCATCGCCGTGGTGGTAGTGGCGTGCAGTTGACTGAGCGCCCTAATGACCAGAAAGATTTGGGCGAACCTGCTTTTTCGCCTGACGGCCGTTATGTCTATTATTCTCAGGATGTGACCCCAGGACCTGTCTTTGAGTATAGTAAGGATTCGGTTTCCGGCATTTATGCGGTGCGCCGTTATGATTTAGAAAATGGTGAAATTGATACCGTAATATCGGGTATGGGTGGAGCTATCCGGCCTACACCGTCACCGGATGGACGTTACCTGGCCTACGTCGCTCGCGATGATTTCCAAAGCTCGCTTTATGTACAAGACATGGAAACAGGTGAAAGCCGTAAGCTGTATGACGACTTGAGTCGTGATATGCAGGAAACCTGGGCCATTCATGGTGTCTATCCGCATATGGGCTGGACTGACGATAGCGAAGAACTGGTGTTTTATGCCCGTGGCGGCATTCACCGGCTGAACCTGAATGACGCAAGCGTCGCTCAGGTACCTTTTTCGGTAAACACGCAAAAACAGGTGCAGCAGGCACTGCGTTTTCGTCAGCCAATAGAAGAAGATGAATTCGATGTTCGTATGCTACGCCACACTCAGGTTTCACCTGATGCGGACCAGGCAGTTTATGATGCTATGGGTCATATATATATACGTGATCTACCAGCCGGCGAGCCAGCTCGTCTTACCGGGCAGAACGAGCGTTTTGAATTCTTCCCTTCATATTCCCGTGATGGCCGTCATCTGGTGTATGCAACCTGGCACGATCAGGAACAGGGTCAGATTATTGTCCGGGACCTGGAAACGGGGGCAGAACAGATACTGGCAACTGGCAAGGGTAAATTTGTTGAACCGGTGTTTGCGCCCGATGGCAATGCGGTAGTGTACCGTAAGATTCGCGGTGGTTATCTGAGTGACCCTGTACACAGTGTTAAGCCAGGTATTTACCATTTGTCGCTGGACAGTGATGAGCCGACTTTCCTGACAGCGCATGGTTCTTCGGCTCACTTTGGTGACCGTTCAGATAAGCTGTATTACACCGCTCAAGGGCCGGAACTGCGTGAAATTAATATTGAGGATCAACAGCAGCGTACGCTTTATACCTCAGAGCATGCCACTGAATTTAAAGTGTCTCCGGATGGTCAGTATCTGGCCTTCGCTGAGCGCTTCCGGGTGCATGTAACGCCTTTTGCGTCTCGTGGCTCAGCTATTCATATCAGCCCCAGCGACAATCAGTTCCCGATTGAACAGCTGTCGAAGCGCGCAGGCGACAATATTTCCTGGGCCGGCGATTCCAGCAGTCTTTACTGGACCTTAGGCCCAGAGCTTTATAGTGCATCTTTGGACGGTATCTTTGATATTCGCGACAACGGTGAACTGCAGCTAGTTGAAAACGGCACGAATATTGGCTTTAGTCAGTCGGTGTATATACCTGAGCAAAGTTTTGCGTTTACCGGCGGTACTGCGGTAACCATGAACGGTGACCAGGTGATTGAGAATGCCGTGGTATTGGTAGAAGGCAATAAGATAACAGCGGTAGGTAGTTATGGCGAAGTGGATATTCCTGCGAATGCTGAACGTATCGACTTTACCGGTAAAACCCTGATCCCAGGGCTGATTGATACCCATGCCCACGGCGCTCAGGGTGAAAGCCAGATTATTCCACAGCAGAACTGGAATCTTTATGCTGGACTTACTTTTGGTGTCACAACTATTCATGATCCGTCAAATAACACGGCGCAGATTTTTACGGCCAGTGAAATGCAACGGGCGGGTCACATTGTAGGGCCACGTATATTCTCTACCGGCACTATTTTATATGGTGCTGCAGGTCCAGGTTTTACCGCCCATGTAGACAGTCTTGATGACGCACGTTTTCATATTGAACGTTTGAAAAAAGCGGGCGCGTTTTCAGTTAAAAGTTACAATCAGCCACGTCGTGATCAGCGTCAGCAATTTATTCAGGCTGCTCGTGAAATGGAAATGATGGTGATGCCTGAAGGTGGTTCGCTGTTCCAGCACAATATAAGCATGGTGCAGGATGGCCATAGTGCGATTGAGCATTCGATTCCGGTGGCTGAAATTTTTGATGATGTGCTGCAGTTCTGGCGTCAGACAGAAACTGCTTATACGCCGACTTTAGGGGTTGCTTATGGTGGTATCTGGGGAGAGAACTACTGGTATGCACAGAGCAATGTCTGGGAGCATCCGCGACTGAGCCAGTATGTTCCTGAACGCGTTCTGCGTCCGCGGAGCATGCGTCGTGAAGTTGCTCCAGAGCACCATTATAACCACTTCAATATTGCAGCCGGTGCAAAAGCGCTGCAGGACGAAGGCGTGCTGGTAACAGCAGGTGCTCACGGTCAGCGTGAAGGCCTGGCGCAACATTGGGAAATTTGGATGATGGAGCAAGGCGGCATGAGTGCTCATCAAGCCTTGCGTACAGCCACTATAGACGCTGCTACTAGCCTGGGCATGGAGCATGCTATAGGCTCGATCGAGGCCGGTAAACTGGCTGACATGGTGTTAGTGGAAGGTAATATCCTGGAAGACTTGCGAGTGTCGGATCGCGTTAGCCATGTCATGGTTAATGGTCGCCTGTTTGATGCTGAAGAGATGCAGGAACTGGGTTCAGATGTGCAACCGAGAGCGCCTTTGTATTTCGAAGATTAAAAAGCGCTGATTACTACTCGATTAAAAAGGCTGAAGCTTAAACTTCAGCCTTTTTTTGTGCTTCGATTCAGGATTCTCCAATTCATGTCGATATATAAATCAAAGAGTTCTGATTTTTAGTCTTTGCAAAGAGAGATGGCTGCGGTACTTTGAATAGAAATTAAATCCTGGATTAATAATAAAAAAATGGCACTACTATGAGCTGGTTAAAAAAATATCTGGATAAAATATCGACACGTATTATCGCTGGTTTTATTGGTGTTGCTTTATTGGTAGCTGTTACCGGAGGGGTAGGGCTGACCTTTATTAATGACTTTGAGCGTACCTTGCGCCATGTCAGTGAAACCACGACTCCTACCGTTACTACTGCGGCAGAATTGAAGAATTCGATGTTCGAAGCCAATGCTTTGGTGGGACGGGCTTTAACTACTGTTTCTATTAATGACCTCACTTTATTGGCTGAGGATTTTGAAATTGCCAGTGAAGTTTTTGCTGCCAGCTATCGTCGCTTACAGGAGCTGGTTGATGACCGGTCGCTGGAAGAAGTTTTGCTTGAAACCGAGGCTGCCCGGATAGCTTTTGAGCAGGAAGCCGAAACAGTTTTTGATTACCAGCGTCAAACCATCGCGAATGGGGTTGAAGTCAGACGGCGACTGAATGATTTTGATCGTATAGCTGCTTTTTTGACGGGTGAACTGGGCGATGTGTCTTTTCATGCGGAACAAATGCTGGAAGACATTGAGCTGACGACCTCCGCTGTTAACTTGCAAAGCCTGGTTATGGAAATTCAGTATCTGACCCGGGATTTACTGAATCAGGACTCACCAGCCACAGTGATCCCATTACGGGAAGAAATAGAGCAGGTGTTTGAGATCTTCGACTACCCGCTGGAGCGACTGGCAGCGAGCGATGATACTGTTGTAAGTAACAGTGTTGAAGAAGTCTCGAACCTTCTGCGAGATTGGCAGCAGGCTGCTCTGGGACAGGGACAGTTAGTGGATACCTATATTCAGCAACTTGATATTCAAAGTACAGTGCAAAGCTCAATGGACAGTATGGCCGATGAAATCATGACGGTGACTTTTGCCCTCGATGAAGTGGAAAGTGCGGCGCAGTCTCTTAATGACGAGGCGTCGCAGGGCGCACAGGACTCGGTCAATCAGGCGTTCTGGATTATTGCTGTAGTAGTAGTGGCTGGTTTTGTATTGGCTATTCTGATGGGCTTATGGGTGACCCGAACCGTGACCCTGCCCCTGGGTGGAGAGCCGTCACAAATGCGCAATATTGCAGAGCAGATAGCTGCTGGCGATCTGCGGGTGGATAGTCAGGGAGGCGAAGTTGGCGTGTTATCAGCCATGCTGAGTATGGCTGATAAACTGCGCGATTTACTGGCGGATATTACTTCGGCCAGCGAAAAACTGAACACTGCAGCTAACAACACTAACCGCGTTGCTGAAGACGCCAATGAGACAATACAGCAACAGGAACAAGCGATTGAACAGACCGTAACTGCAATTACTCAGGTGGTCGAAACGGTCCAGGGTATTGCAGATTATGCGGCTTCAGCGCTTGAAACCACTGGTAAGGTACAAACCCGAACGGAAGAAGCGGACAAGGCCTTTAAGCAAACCGCAGAAGCAATTCAGCAAGTGGCGGAAGAAGTCGAGCGCGCGGCCACTGTGGTACAAAGTGTGGAAAGTAAAAGTAACGAGATCGGAACCGTGCTCGAGGTTATTGAAAATATAGCGGAGCAGACCAATTTGCTGGCGCTGAATGCTGCGATTGAAGCGGCGCGTGCGGGTGAGCAGGGGCGTGGTTTTGCGGTAGTTGCTGATGAGGTACGATCGTTGGCGCGCAAAACCCAGGACTCGACGTTAAACATTCAGAATATTATTGAGAATCTGCAAAAAGAAACTCGCGGTGCAGTTACTGTCATGAATAGCAGTCAGAAACAGGTATTGGCTACTTTGGATAAATCTTCGCAGGCTTCATCAGCGTTGAATGTAATCCGCGAGTCTATGCAGGAGCTTACCGGTATAAATGATCAGGTGGCGACGGCGTCGGAAGAGCTGGCGAGTGTGACTCATGAAATTAAGAGCAATATTGATGAAATAAGCGGTATGTCGTCGCGGTCAGCGGAAGGTTCAGTTGAAATGACTCAGGCCAGTGGCGAACTGACCCGGGTGGCTGACAGCTTACGTTCATTGGCGGCACGTTTTACTGTGTAATTGTTTACTGTGTAATTGATGACGCCGCGGCGACTGATTAAGCCGCGGCGACGTCAGCAATCAGCTGGCGGAACCAGCGATGGCCATCGTCGTGCTGTAGCAGCGGGCTCCAGATCATTTTTAGCTCTATAGGGGGAATAGTAAAAGGAGGTGTGCGCAGCACCAGATCCGGACTGTCCTGATACAGGTTCGCAGCACGGCGTGGCAGCGTTGCAACAAGACCTTCTTTGGCCAGATACATGGCGACATGGTAGTTGCGGGTGAATACTTTAATGCGCCGTTGATGACCCAATCTATTTAAAGCCTCATCTACCCAGCCAAGCTTTTGCACGTCATTTGGATCCATGCCAATGCCCACGCCAAAACCTGTTTTGCTCACCCAGCTGTGACCTGCTTTGAGGTATTCTTCCAGCGTGTAATTATCAATCAGCGGATGCTCTTTATGCAGTAAACACGCAAAATCGTCTTTCCAGAGCAGTTTTTGATGAAAAGACTGGGGCAGCTCGTCAAAACGATTAATAGCAATATCCACTTTACCGTTTTCCACATCGTGAAAGCTGACGTCACTGGGTGTCATCAAATCTATAGTGACATTCGGTGCCTGTTCGCGTAACGCGCCAAGCAGGGGCGACATCAGCGTAGAGGCGGCATAGTCGGACACCATAATGCGGAAAACCCGGTCGCTATCCGCAGCAATAAAGGTGCGCGAGGGCTGAATAACCTCTTCAACGGAGTACAGAATATGGCGTACCTGTGCCTGCATCTCCAGTGCCCGTTCGGTTGGCATCATGCCTTCGCTGGTGCGTACCAGGATAGGGTCATTCAGTAGCGTACGCAGGCGCTTCAGGCCATTGCTCATAGCCGGTTGGGTAATGTTGAGCTGTTCTGCTGCGCGGGTTACATTACGTTCCCGTAACAGGGCATCAAGGTAAACCAGCAGGTTGAGATCGATATTGCGAAATTGATTCATCGGGTGAATTATCTTTCGTTTATTAAATAAGTATGGTGAATTATAGGGTGCCTGAAATAAGGATAAAAGACAAAGACTATGGTCACGCAGACGAATTCAGCTCAACGCATTGCCACCCTGATTCTGAAAGGGTTTCAGCATCATTACCGATTGTTTCAGGAGATTACCGATAAGGCTGGCGAGCGGTTTCAGAACAGAGACTGGCAAGCGGTGCAGGCAGCGGCGCGTGAACGCATCTCCTTTTATGATGTAAGAGTCAGGGAAACGACCGCCACGCTGCAAAAACATTTACTGGACGAACATCTGGATGAACCGTTGTGGGCGCAGGTGAAAATTGAGTATACCGACCTGCTGGCCTTTCATCCTCAGGCGGAGCTGGCTGAGACCTTTTATAACTCGGTATTTTGTAAGTGCTTTCACCGGCGCTACTTTCATAATGGTTTTATTTTTGTAGAAACCACTATTGATGATCGTATTCCGGTACCTGTGGCAGCAGAATACAGGTCGTATTTTCCGGTAGAAGAGGGTATTCGTTCGACTTTGCAACGTATTATCCGGGATGCGGGTTTTAGTGCGCAGTTCGCGGATCTTGAGCTTAATATTGAGCAACTGGTGCAGGCCTTTAGTCAGCAGACAGCACAGCAGTCTCTGGCGGCGCATCAGTTACGTCTGGATGTATTACGCAGCCCTTTTTACCGTAATAAAGCGGCTTATGTTGTGGGTCGCATTGTAACCCGTAAAGCGCATTACGCTTTTATTGTACCTGTGCTGGTCAATGCAGAAGGCCGCTTGTATCTGGATGCTCTGATCACCGACAACAATCAGCTGAGCATTATTTTCAGTTTTGCGCGGGCTTATTTTATGGTTCAAACCCATGCACCTTCAGCGTTAGTGCGTTTTTTGCAAAGCCTGATGCCGCATAAAACCCTGGCTGAACTCTATTCAGCTATAGGCTTGCACAAGCAGGGTAAAACCGAATTTTATCGTGAGTTATTGCATCATCTGGAACGCAGTGATGATCAGCTAATTGCGGCGCCGGGCATTCGGGGGCTGGTGATGATGGTATTTACGTTGCCCTCTTTTCCTTATGTTTTTAAAGTTATTCGCGATAAATTTGGCAGCAGTAAAGACTTTGGCCGGGAGACGGTATTAAAACGTTACCAACTGGTAAAACGCCATGATCGGGTCGGTCGTATGGCGGACACTATAGAGTATTCGAATGTAGCCCTGCCCCGAGCTCGTTTTTCAACGGACTTACTGACTGAACTGCAAAACAGTATTGGCAGCTCTATGGAAATAGAGAATGATTTTGTGATTATTCGTCATTTGTACATTGAACGGCGTATGACACCTTTGAATATCTTTTTGGAATATGCCTCAGAAGCAGAAACGGAAGCGGTCCTGGATGACTACGGACAAGCGATTAAAGATATGTTGGCAGCGAATATTTTCCCGGGAGATATGTTGCTTAAGAACTTTGGCGTGACCCGCAGTAAGCGGGTGGTTTTTTACGATTATGATGAAGTTCAATACTTAACCGAAATGAATTTCAGAACTATACCTAAGGCTACCTCAGAGCAGGACATGCTGGCTGATGAACCCTGGTATTCGGTAGGTCCAAATGATGTGTTTCCGGAACAGATAGCAACCTTTGTTTTTCATGATCGCAGACTGAGAGAGATTTTTTTACGTAAGCACCCTGAACTTATTGAAGCGGGTTATTGGCGTGAACAGCAGCAGAGCATTGCTGCCGGGGAAATAGCTGATATCTTCCCTTACCCTTCCACAATACGCTTTAACAAACTTTGCGCAGACTAGTATAAGTCTGGCTTATGCTCTTTATTCATTCACAAACTAAATGATTGCAATATAAATCATAAATTACCATGATGAACTAATTCGCTCTAAGCTGTGTCTGTATTAACAGGCAATCAACAACTTGGGTCGGATTATGAGCAAAGCTTCACTTCAGTTTACGCAACCTTCGGATAACGCAAGCGAACAGATATTCAGCGAGCAGGCGAAAGACTTCCTGGCTGAGCTGGTACAGCAGTTTGCACCCGCTGTGGATCAGCTTCTGAGCACTCGTGAAGAAGCGCAGAAAGCATACGACAGTGGTGCCTTACCGGATTTTGATCCGGCAACGGCAGACATTCGCAACTCAGACTGGCAGGTCGCCCCTGTTCCTAAGGACTTGCAGAAACGCCGCCTGGAGATCACCGGGCCGGTGGAACGCAAAATGGTTATTAACGCCCTGAATGCAGATGTTGATGTATTTATGGCTGACTTTGAAGATGCTCAGTCGCCAACCTGGCAAGGCATGGTGCATGGGCAGCTGAACCTGCGTGATGCCAATGCCGGCACTATCAGTCTGGATGATGAGAAAAGCGGTAAGTCATACCGCTTGCAGGAGGATCCGGCTTTGCTTATCGCAAGAGTGCGCGGTCTTCATTTACCGGAAAAACATATACAGCTGGATGGCAAAGCCGTACCGGGCGCTCTGGTCGATTTTGCGATGTACTTCTTTCATAACTACAAACAGCGTCTGCAAAATGGCAGTGGTGTGTATTTCTACCTGCCTAAACTACAGCACCATAAAGAAGCGGCCTGGTGGTCAGAAGTCTTTCACTTCACCGAGCAGAAATTTGGTCTGCCGACCGGCACTATCCGCGCCACTATTCTGATTGAAACTTTACCTGCTGTGTTTCAGATGCATGAAATACTGCACAGCCTGAAAGAGCATATTGTGGCCTTAAATTGTGGCCGTTGGGACTACATTTTCAGTTACATCAAAACTTTGCGTGCCCATCCGGACCGCATTTTGCCCGACCGTCAGTCAGTGAGCATGGACAAACCTTTTCTGAATGCCTATTCACGACTACTGATTCGAACCTGCCATAAGCGCGGTGCTTTAGCTATGGGGGGCATGGCCGCTTTCATTCCAAGCAAAGATGCGTCTGAAAATAAGAAAATACTGGATAAGGTACGGGCAGATAAAGAGCAGGAATTTGGCAACGGCCACGACGGTACCTGGATAGCCCATCCTGGTTTAGCTGAGACTGTGAAAGCGGTCTATCAGAAACACCTTGGCGATAAACCTAATCAGCTGGACGTTACCCGTCAGGATGACACCGAGATCAGTGCTGAGCTGTTGTTGCAGCCTTGTCCTGGAGAGCGTACCGAACAGGGTATGCGCACTAATATCCGGGTAGCGGTGCAATATATTGCGGCCTGGATCTCCGGCCGTGGCTGCGTACCTATCTACGGTTTGATGGAAGATGCCGCCACCGCAGAGATTTCACGGACTTCAATCTGGCAATGGATTCAACACGAACAGCCACTCAGCGATGGCCGGGTTGTCACTAAGAGCCTGTTTGCAGACATGCTGGCTGAAGAAGCCCAGGTTGTGCGTACTGAAGTAGGCGAAGAACGCTGGGCCAGTGAAAACTTCGATAAAGCGGTGAAACTATTTAGCAGCATTACCACGGCTGACCAGTTAACCGAATTTCTGACCCTGCCGGGTTATGACTTATTACCTTAATTATTACCTTAATTATAAACTTGATACAGCAACAACAGGATACCATTATGAGCACTACTAAAGACTTTAAAGAAGCCGTTCAGGAATTACAGCAGGACTGGGACACCAATCCGCGCTGGAAAAATGTAGAACGCACTTATAGCGCTGAAGACGTCGTTCGTTTGCGTGGTTCAGTGAAAGTGGAACATACGCTAGCCGCACGTGGCGCTGAGAAACTATGGCGCTTAGTGAATGGCGAAGCGCAGGAAAAATTCGGTAAGAATTATGTCAACGCGCTGGGTGCTCTGACCGGTGGTCAGGCTGTTCAGCAAGTCAAAGCAGGCTTGCAGGCTATTTATTTATCAGGCTGGCAGGTTGCGGCTGATAATAATACTTCAGGTACTATGTACCCGGATCAGTCCTTGTATGCAGTGGATTCAGTACCGGAAGTGGTAAGCCGTATTAACAACTCCTTTTCCCGCGCTGACCAGATTCAGTGGGGCAAGGGCATTCATCAGGAAGACCCGACCTATATTGACTACTTCGCTCCAATAGTAGCTGATGCTGAAGCCGGTTTTGGCGGTGTGCTGAACGCCTATGAGCTGATGAAAAACATGATAAAAGCAGGTGCTTCGGGTGTGCATTTTGAAGACCAGCTGGCGTCAGTGAAAAAATGTGGCCATATGGGCGGCAAAGTACTGGTGCCGACTCAGGAAGCGGTACAAAAACTAGTAGCTGCACGTCTGGCTGCGGACGTTGCTGGCGTGCCAACTTTGTTGCTGGCGCGTACCGATGCGAACGCCGCTGACTTGCTGACCAATGATGTGGATCCGAACGATCAGGACTTCATTACCGGTGAGCGCACCGCTGAAGGTTTCTATCGGGTGAAGCCGGGCATTGAGCAGGCGATTTCCCGTGGGCTGGCTTACGCACCCTATGCTGACTTGCTGTGGTGTGAAACCGCCAAGCCGGACCTGGAAGAAGCGCGTCAGTTTGCTGAAGCTATTCACGCTAAGTATCCGGGTAAACTGCTGGCTTACAACTGTTCGCCGTCGTTTAACTGGAAGCGTAACCTGGATGACGACACTATTGCTAAGTTCCAGCGCGAGCTGGCGGCAATGGGATATCGCTTCCAGTTTATCACTTTAGCGGGTGTACATAACATGTGGTACAACATGTTCCAGCTGGCGCATGACTATGCCCGTAACGATATGTCTGCATATGTGAAATTACAGCAGGACGAGTTTGCCGCTGCGGACAAGGGCTACACTTTTGTATCGCATCAGCAAGAAGTGGGAACTGGCTACTTTGATGATTTGACCAATGTGATTCAGGGCGGGGTTTCTTCTGTAACTGCACTGACAGGTTCAACCGAAGAAGAGCAGTTCAAAAGCGCTGGTTAACCCAGCCTTAGCTTTAGCTCTCTAAAACCGCCGAGAAGGCGGTTTTTTATTATGCGTAGGGCAAGTTCCACCTGCCGTGGTAGCACTCCGCGTGCATGATGTTGGAAGGGGCTGTTGACGGTTGGTTGGCATCGCATGCATTGGCAGGTCTGGCCGGCAGGCTGAGCCTGCCCTACGCGAAATTTGGCAGCGGCGGTAGGGCAGGTTCCACCTGCCGTGGTGGCGCTCCGCGTGCATGATGTTGGAAGGGGTTGGCCGGCAGGCTGAGCCTGCCCTACGCGAAATTTGGTAGCGGCGGTAGGGCAGGTTCCACCTGCCGTGGTAGCGCTCCGCGTGCACTATGTTTGGAGGGATTGGTGACGGTTGGTAGGCATTGCATGCATTGGCAGGTCTGGCCGGCAGGCTGAGCCTGCCCTACGCGAAATTTGGCAGTGACGGTAGGGCAGGTTCCACCTGCCGCATGAGCGCTACCGGGTGGCAGAGGGGTTATACCCCTGAAGGACGCCGCAAGTACATCCCTGTAGGCTTGACTCGCGCATCCCTGCGCTCGACACCTCCAGTCGCAACGCCCTCAGCCACTCTCCGCGCTCAATCAAGCTTAATAGAACCCGCGCTCGGAACCGCACAGGATGAGCTGAGAATAAACCCTGCCCTAAGGGGCTTGGGTTACCCTGTTGCGGCCATTGTTCTTAGACTCATACAAAGCGGCATCGGCGCGCTCTGTTATTGCCTGGGCCGAGGGTGATTGCTCATCATCCGGGACCACAACCACGTATCCAGCCGACAGGCTACAGCTAAAGACTTCACTGCCGGCAATAAATTGAATAGCAGCGAATCGCTGTCGAATGTCATCTAGTATCGAATGCGCTGCATCGTGATGGCAAGCGGGCATTACTAGCATAAATTCTTCGCCGCCATAGCGACCGACATGATCGGACTGGCGTAAGCGCTGAGTAAGTAGCGTTGCTAACGAGGCTATCACGGTGTCACCTACCGCATGGCCGTAGCTGTCATTAACGCGCTTAAAGTGGTCGATATCGAGCATACAGGAGCAGAGGGTTTCTTTACTGCGATAGGCGCGCGAAAGTTCATTACTCAGGGCATCTTTGATGGAGCTGTGTTTTAGTAGTCCGGTTAGGCTGTCTTTACTTATCAAAGCCTGCAGTTGACGGGCTCTTTTAATGCGCAGTCTTACGGCTGCTATTAATGATGCTGCACTTATTGGCTTGGTCAGGAAATCATCTGCGCCTTTTTCAAGTGCGGCTGTTTGGCGAACATTATCTGCTTCAGATGACAGATATACGATCGGCATCGACGCGTAAGCATCGAACTGCCGAATCAAGGAGGCAACCTCCATGCCGCTATATTCGGGCATATATAAATCAATCAGAACCAGCTCAGGCTTGTGCTCCTGAATCGATGCGATGACCTGGGTTGGATCTGTCAGGTTAACAACTTTCATGCCCGCAGATTCGAGGTGGGCTTTATAAAGTTCTGCGAGTTCTGTGTCATCGTCTATCAGTAGCACGCGCTCTGGGTTGAAATCACTACCGAGGTGATATTCTCGAATCAGGTTAGCTAACCGGGTTGTATCAACGGGTTTTTGCAGGTAGGTAATGGCACCTGCTCTGACGGATTTGATGCGCGCTGAAAAATTATCAAATGACGACAGCATAATCAGCCCGGCCGAGGATAGTTCGATTGAACTGCGCTCCATATACTGGTAAAAATCAAGACCTTCGCCAAGGTTGACGTCAGCAATGAGAAAGTCTGGCTCACCGGAACTTAATGCAGTTTCAAGCTCAGAAAAGAGGCTGAATGTTCGCACGTCAAAGCCGAAGCTGACCATTTTCTCAGAAAGTTTGTTTAACAGGCTTTTATCGTCGTCGAACAGCCATAAGCAAGGCGCTTTTTCACTGCCGCTTTCAGCATGGAGTTGCTTTTCACTTTTAGGCTTAATAGGCGACGGGCTGGTATCAGATTCGGGTTCAATGCTCTCAACATGTTTTGTAAGTTCGCTGAGTAACTCTTGCAAGCGCAGCATACGCTCAGGCGTCATTTTTGCTGGATCTTCACCTATTTCATTTAAGGTATGCTCAGCGGCTCTGCTGAGAGTTGTAATTTGGGGTAAACCAAAGCTGCCGCCGGACCCTGCAAGTTTGTGCAGATAACGATTCAGGCTAGCAAGTTGTGCCACATCCGCAGCGCTTTCGGCTTTAGCCAGCTCTACCGGTAAACTTACTTTAAGTTGCTCAATGTAGCTGCGCTGCATGGCGGCTAGCTTGTTTTTAGTTGACTCAGTCATGCTGGGCTTGCCTCCAGCAATTCATGACATCATCGGCGAGCGTCATCGGGTCAAAGGGCTTTGTGATGACATCACTCGCTCCCATGCTCATCAATCGGGTAATTTCCTGAGACGAGGCTTTTGCAGTAATAAATACGACCGGAGGAAGTTCGTCGCCCAATGACTGTTGCAAAGCAACTAACGCCGAGGGACCATCCATCTGAGGCATCATGACATCGAGTAGAATAAGATCAGGTTGTACCGAAGGAACCTGTTCTAAGGCCTCAGCGCCGTTATTGCAAAGGTGAACCTTAAAGCCGCCAATATCAGAAAGCGCCATTGAGGCGATCATTTGAATATCCTGGTCGTCTTCTGCGTATAAAATAGTTAGCGAAGTCTTCAAAATTCGTTCCTCTTTGGTTGCTTAAGTGCCTGATAAAGAGTTTCCTGTAGGTCGATACTCGGCAGATCTGTCTTTAAAAGTGCATTGTGAATTTCAAAAGCGGTGGTGTGGCTCAGATCCTGGCCAGATAAAATTATAATGGCTGCATCAGGATTACTGGCTTTGATATCAGGAATAAGTCTGGTTCCACTACCGTCCGGTAAACCAACGTCGAGCAAGACTGCATCAAATTTGGACTCGCGGATAAACTTGCGCGCAAGTTTGCAGGTTGCAGCGTGAGTCACTTTGAAATTATTTCCCAATATTGAGCTCACCACTTGACTAAGATCATTGTCGTCCTCGACGTGAAGCACATGAAAAGCTTCCTTTTTACCAGCAATGCGATTAATAACTTTGGTCAGCATGCTTTCCGATACCGGCTTGAGTAACCAGTCGAGCCTTGCGCTGCGATAGTTTTCAGGAGCACTGCCACTCATTTCCTGCCCGGAAATTATAATCACTTTACTCTCAGCATTAAGGTCGCTGGCGCGTATTTCGTGCAGGAAGTCGAGGCCTTTGCCGTCGGGCAGATTTAAATCCAGGCTAATAAGTTCAAATGCCTGGGTATGTATGCTTTCTCTGGCAACACTGACGGTTGTCGCTGTCTGCACATGAAAGCCATGGCCAATGTAAATCTCAGCCAGCACTTCACAGGTGTCAGGGTCGTCCTCTATTACGAGTGCATTGCGTAAGCTGTCGGCTGTAATAATAGGTTTACTGACGATATGGAGTTCGTCTTCGTGCTGCACAGTGAGCGGTAAGTCAAAATAAAAACAACTTCCTTTGCCTGGGGTAGAGACAAAGTCAATTTGCCCTCCCATGGCTTCGATAAGTTCTTTAGTGATGGCTAAGCCCAAGCCTGTGCCGTTGGTGGCACGGGTGTCAGATGCGCGTGCCTGCTGGAAACGTTTAAATATTTTGTCTTTGAAATCGTCTGGAATGCCCAGGCCATGGTCCGTGACCATGACACGGACAAAACCCGGCAGGCCGACCACATTGATATCTATGGAGCTATCAGCCGCGGAAAACTTGAGTGCATTAGATAACAGGTTGTTCATGATTTGATGAAAGCGCTCTTCATCGACCTTGACATATGTTTTATCGACTTCAAGGTCACTGGTTTTCAATTGAATCTGAATGTTTTTCTGTGTGGCGTACGTGCTACTATCGTCAATGGCACTTTGCACCAATGGAACCAATGCATGGGAATCCAGCTCAAAGCGCATGTTTCCGGAAGCTAGCTTTTCGAAGTCAAGTAAGTCATTAATGAGGGTCACCAATCGCTTACTATTGTTATTTGCAATGGTTAACATAGATTGAGCTTTGGGGCTGATTTCACCAAGTCGGCCCGATAATAGTAGTGAAAGCGCACCAGCAACAGAGGTGAGCGGGGTGCGTAATTCATGGCTGACGGTTGAAATAAACTGACTTTTCATTTCCTCCAGTTCCTTACGCTCACTGATATCTTCAATGATAGACCAGATGAGTTTTTGCCCTTCAAGGTCTTCTATTACCACACCATTGAGTAACACAGGATAGCGAGTGCCGTCTTTTCTAATATACTCTTTTTCAAAAGGTCCGTAGCGCCCTTTACTGAGCATTGACTCAAGCATTTCCTGCTCTTTGTCATAATATTCAGACGGTGTCAGGTCAAAGTAGCTTAGTTCCCTAAACTGCTCTTCAGTATAACCACTTGGTTCTACTAATTTAGCGTTGCCGTCCAGGAACTTTCCTGTTTTAAAGTCATTTAAAGCAATACCCACCGGGGACAAATCGAACAACGCACGCAAGCGCGACTGCTGAACCGTTGATTCTTTCTCAGCCGCTAATTCATCAGTAACATCCAGAGCTATCCCTAAATACCCGCTGACATTGCCGGCTTGATCATGGGTTTTTGATAATTTCAGTAGCACTTTTATTTTAGAGCCGTCTTTACGCACATAAGTCCAGTGCCGATGACTGAGCTCAGCTGAGTCAACTGCATACTGGAAGAACTCAAACGAAGGGCCATTTGTAATGGGTAATTGCAGGTTTTCTGCAACAGACGTTAATTCAGCGACGTCGTGAAATAACAAGGGTGTTTCTTTCGTTAACACCTCTGACTCGCTATAACCAAGCATATTCTGTGCACCGCGGTTAAAAATACGAATAGTGCCGTCAGAGGCGGTGGCAATTATTGCCACATCAACGGCGGCCTCCATTACCGCGCTCAGGGTTGAGGCCAGTGCTGCGGACTGCTCAGCAACTTTTTGCTGGCGATGCACCGCCTGCAGCTTGCTAATAAGGCTTGCAATGTCGTGGGCAAAAATTACTTCAATCGGACTCCAGCTGCGTCGTTGGGTGCGCGACTCTATACACAGACAACCCTCAAAGCCCGATTCATCTCTGATCAGCACGTCCAGCAAAGACAAAACTTGTTGCGGTGCTAGATAATCCTTGACCAATGAATCAAGCACCGCATGTTGGGTAACATCTGCGGCGACCACTTCACTGTTTGCCTTTAAATATTGCCAGTATTCTGGTTGGTCTTGCATAGCCAGCGTTACACCACTGGAATAGGTGTCACTGAGCCGCTCGTACTGGCCGTTGCATTCTATTGTATCCTCGTCTTGTTTTAACCAGATACTGGCTGTTTCGGTATCGAGCGCTTCACAGCAGGTTTTAACAATAAGCTTGAATTGCTCGTTCAGAGGGAAGTTGTTCATCTGTACCTGAATAGCAAGATCAGCTTTTGCCTGATTAAGGGAGGCCTGATACGCAGCCTCGGTGCGTAAAGTTTGTAGCTCTGTAAGTTGCAGTTTCAGGGCGTCGGCAGCCACTAAACTTTCTACTGAGTGAGCAAGGTCGGTCAAAAAATCCAGTTGTGGCTGGTCAAGATCCCGCGGCTTGGTGTCAATAACGCATAAAGTACCTAAGACATGCCCTTCCGGGGAGTGGATCGGAACCCCAGCGTAAAAGCGAATATGAGGCTCACCAGTGACCAGAGGATTATTGATGAAATCTGGATGTTCAGATGCGTTGTTAACAATCAGTGGCTCACCTGAGTCGACAGGGTACTTGCAAAAGGCGTATTCTCTAGGGGTTTCACATACATCAAGCCCCTGTTTAGATTTAAACCATTGCCGGTAATCATCAACCAGGCTAATCAATGCGATAGGGACGTCAAAGACTTGTTGTGCTAAGCGGGTGATTCTGTCGAAGCGCTGCTCCGCAGATGAATCTAAAAGCTCAGAGTCCCATAAGGCTTGCAGCCGTTGTTGTTCTTTGTCAGAAGTTATCATTGAACTCACCTTCTTATTCGTATCTACGGTTTTTTACTGTGCCAGTCTTTATTCGGCCAGCTTATAGTCACTCGGGTACCCTTGGCTGAGTCACTTTCTATAAGTAATTGGCCATCAAGCAATGCGATAACCTCTTTGCATAATGCTAACCCCAATCCAGTGCCACCTTGTTGTCGGGTATCACTGCTATCATGCTGACTAAAATGCTCAGCGTCTGAAGAAATAAATTGTTTGGGTATGCCTGGACCGGTATCGGTAATGCTTATCGCAATTTTATCGTTAATTATTAAGCTCAATTCAACGCTGTCGTCTGCGCTACAAAACTTGGCGGCGTTATCTAATAAATGACGTAAAACTTGTTCCAGTCGTTGCGAATCAGTACGTAGTTTATAACTTTCATCTTCGGGGAGCTTGATCGAAAAATGCATACGCAATTGCTTACATTTAGACTCGTACTCTGCCGCTATATTTTGCAATAAGGAAATAAGTTCGACTGTTTGTATTTGTATTGGGAGCAGCTGATTGATGGCAAGGTTGTAATCGAGAATATCTAAAATAAGGCGGTTCAGGCGCTGTTGATGTTCATTGGCCGCATTAACCAGGATGGTACGCTTTTCAGTTGAAAGGCCGGGTTGACCCAATAAGGATAGAGAACCTTGCAATACAGTAAGCGGGGTTTTTAGCTCGTGGCTGACTGACGCCAGAAATTGAGACTTCATTTGTTGCGCGCGACGTTTTTCTGATTTGCGGGATTTTACGTTTATATAAAGCCAATAACTTGAAGTTAAGATAAATAACCAGAACCCTGCTAATGCAACACGAGCAGAATAAAGTGCAATTGGTGAGCCTGATGTAGCGGCTTCTAATTGCCAAGAAGTGTTGGGTAAAGGGACATCCTGTGACACTCGATAACGGGCAGTATCGGCTGTCTTTGTTTCATTTGAATAGAAAGTTTCACCTTCGGAATTACGAATGCGAATGCTTGCATCGTAAAGTTCAGCTTCGCGCTTAATGCTTGAAAGAATGGAGCTAGCTTCAATAATAGTGCTGACCAGGCCCCAGTAATGACCGTCGACAAAGATGGGATGCCGATATGCGAAAGCTTTGCCCCCCTGAACTAGAGTAATTGGGCCTAAAAACTGGCTTTTACCCGTTATCATAAACTGCTCTATCGCTGGCCACTGGTCTGGAATATCCTGGTAATTTATGCCAATGGCTTCTTCGTTACCCTCGAGTGGAAAAATAAACTGTAAAACATTATCCGGGGCGACACCGATGTTGCGAGTATGGCTGGTGTAGTTAAAAAGTGACTCAAGCCAGCCCGACAAAACATCGTTATTAACACTCCCTTTATGGCTTTGAATATAACTGCTGATGCCAATGGAGATATAAATAGGTTCGCTCAGCTCATTTAATATAAAGCTGTTGAGATTTGTAGCGACCTGGTGAAGTTCACTTTCGTAGCTGCTTTTCAACCAGACCTTATAGGGGAAAAGAAGGAGTTCGGTTATTAATAGGGTAAATAAGAGAATAAAGCCGAGCGGCAAAAATTTCATTATTAATTAGCATCGCTATGAGACTGTTTTTCGAGTATACAAAAACCATGCGGGTAAAGTATATATTGTTTGCAATAATTGACGAAGCAACGCGGAAGCGAGTGACTTCCAATGCTGAGTAATTGAAAGCACATTGCAACGACTGCTGTTGAACCCTGCGGAATTGGGAAAGGCAGCGTAGTGCAGGTTCGACCTGCCTTGGTAGCGGTCCGCGTGCATGATGTTGGAAGGGGTTGGCCGGCAGGCTGAGCCTGCCCTACGCGAAATTTGGCAGTGACGGTAGGGCAGGTTCCACCTGCCGTGGTAGCGGTCCGCGTGCATGATGTTGGAAGGGGCTGTTGACGGTTGGCATGCATTGGCAGGTCTGGCCGGCAGGCTGAGCCTGCCCTACGCAAGATTTGGCAGTGACGGTAGGGCAGGTTCCACCTGCCGTGGTAGCGTTTCGAGGGCACAAAAAAGAAAACCCGCCAAGAGGCGGGTTTCTCATTTAATAATGGTGCCCGGAGGCGGACCAAATCGTCGGGAACGATTTGGAGGCACGGCGCGAAGCGACGTGGACCCCGAAGGGGAGAGCCACATGGATGTGGCGAATAATCGAAGATGACGCCGGGGCACAAACAAAAAAGCCTGTCCGTATGGACAGGCTTCCTTAATATGGTGCCCGGAGGCGGAATCGAACCACCGACACGAGGATTTTCAATCCTCTGCTCTACCGACTGAGCTATCCGGGCGTGGGTGCAATTAAACGCAAATCCGGCTTTCAAGTCAACCGCTTTTTAGGCTTTTGCGTTTGATTGCTCAGGAAATGCCCGTTTTACTACTTTTCAGTACGTAAATAGGTGCTTCCCTGTAAACACTTTTCATAAAAATCAGTCCAGCGGACCCCTTCCCGGGGCGCGACATTGCCTTTTCGAATTTGCTTATCAACGGCTTTTTTGACCACTTTAGCCATGTAATCCGTGTTGTATTGCATGGTTTCCAGCACTTTAGCCGCTGAATTACCAGGAACGACTTCTTCGATATAAAAATCACCGTCTTCGTCATCATGTGAAAAAACATGCACTTCCGTCAGGCGGCCAAATAAATTGTGCATGTCGCCCATAACATCCTGATAAGCACCGGTTAGAAACATACCTATGTGATACCCCTCGTCCTTGCGTAAATCATGCATAGGTATATTAGGAGTCACCTGAGTGCCTTCGATGTAATTATTGATCTTACCGTCGCTGTCGCAGGTGATGTCCGCGATAGACACCCTGACCTTAGGTTCTTCATGTAAACGGCTTACAGGCACGATAGGAAGCACCTGACCTATGGCCCAGGTATCGGCGGCGGACTGAAATACTGAAAAGTTAGCCAGATACTGGCTGGCCAGTACATTCTGCAGGTCTTCCAGTTCCTGAATAACATAGTTATCAGTATCTAGCGCCTGGTGAATGTCACTTAGAATTCGCCAGTACATGACATCAATTTTGGCAATTTCACGTAAATCCAAAACCCCGAGTTTGAAGGCTTCATAAGCACTTTCTTTCGTACTGGCGGCATCGTTATAACGCTCTTGCGGGTGCAAGTCGTTGCCTTCACCTATCAATTCACGCATGTTGCTAACCAGTACATGCTCACTGGCATCTGGTTTGATATCGAAAGGTGTACCTGCGGCTTTTATTTCGCCGACTACATTGGTAACCACCATACTGTGGTGAGCCGTTAATGCACGACCACTTTCACTGACCAGGTTGGGGTGGGGAACTTTCTCCAGGTCACAAATCTGTTTTACGCCATAAACGACATCCGCTATGTACTCTTCAGTAGAATAATTGCGCGAGGAGTCGGTAGTAGAGCTGGTACCGTCGTAGTCGACACCCAGTCCACCACCTATGTCCAGATATTCCAGTGGAACACCTAATTGTACTAACTTGGCGTAGAGGCGAGCACCTTCGGTAACCGCTTCTTTAATTTTACGGATATCAGAAAGCTGACTGCCGATATGAAAATGCAGTAGTTTCGCCGTGTGCAGCATGTCATTTTGCTTCAGGTAATCTATCGCATTCAGGATCTCAGCAATGCTCAGACCAAATTTGGCACGCTCACCACTGGAGCTGGCCCATTTACCCTGGCTTTTCACCATCATTTTGCTGCGTAGACCGATCAGGGGCTCGATACCGAACTTCTTCGACAAGCCAATCAGCATTTCCAGCTCACTGAACTTTTCGATCACGACAATCATTTTGCGTTGCAAACGACGGCCCAACAGGCCTAATGTCAGGTAGTCTTCGTCTTTATAGCCGTTCAGTATGGTCAGCGCTTCCGGGTTTTCGTTATAGGCCATGACTGCCATTAGCTCAGGCTTAGAGCCCGCTTCAAGACCATAGTTATAGGGTTCACCGGCGTCTATGATTTCTTCTACCACTTCCCGCATCTGGTTAACTTTTACCGGATATACGCCGACATACTGGCCTTTATATTCCGCCTGCTCGATAGTATCGCGAAAGGTTTCGTTGAGAATTTCTACCTGTGAGCGCAGGATATCCAGAAAACGAATAACCGCAGGAAACTGAATGCCTTCAGAAATCATTTCCTCAATCACTTCTTTCAGATCGATAGTGACTTCCTGATCTCTGTGATTGGGGGCAACCTGAATATTGCCATTCTCACCAATTGAATAATAACCGGCACCCCAGCGATTCACGCCATAGAGTTCTTCGGCGTCGTCAATGCTCCACTCGTTCATTCCTGACGTCCTTTTTGCATTGTAATTAACAGTTCGCGTGCAATTTTGGCGGCGAACACATCTGAATTGCCGGTTGGATCTATTTTGGGCGACAACTCAACAATGTCGCATCCCACCAGGTTACGTTCACCTAACAACTTTATAAGGCTGACAAAGGAGTGAAAATCTTCTCCGCCTGGCTCTGGTGTGCCGGTGCCAGGTAAAAATGACGGGTCAAAATAATCCAGATCCAGAGTCAGGTATATTGGGCGGTCCCGGGCTATGGCCGTTACGCTCTCAAGAAAATCCTTGCGCGAGGTGCGTACCGTCTTATTTTCATGCATCCAGCGGTATTCTTCACGAGTACCAGAACGAATGCCGTATTGGATCAACTCATGATCAGGCCCGAAATGGTCCAGTACACGACGTATAATAGACGCATGTGAGAAATGATAACCCTCAAATCCGTCTCTTAAATCAGCATGCGCATCCAGGTGTAACAGAACCAGATCTGGATATTGTTGCAGGTATTTAACGATAGGGGCATAAGAAACCGAATGTTCCCCGCCCAGGGTCATGATGCGAATATCCTCGGCTGCCAGGTCGACTTTGCTAAAAATGCGGTTGAAATCATCGCAGGCATGTTGCCACTGTGCTTCTACATCGGCCTTATCGCCTAACTCAAGGTTGCCCAGGTCATAAAAGGTAAAATCCTCGAGATCATAATCCTGATAAGGCGAGTAGGCTTCAATATCCTCTGAAATTGAACGCAGTCCATCAGGTCCATGGCGGGTGCCTTTACGAAAGCAAGCTGTGCCGTCGAAACCAAAACCAACAATATGGGTGTGGCCAGGGTACAACTGACGGGCAATATCAGCGCCAAAATAAGCCCGAACCGGCTCGCTTAAACTGACGTTAAAATCGATTGGGTGCGACAAAATAATATACCTTTATTGATGACTTTAACCTGAGGTCGCAATTATGCGGATTCACGGGCATCATTTGAAGCAAAATTTATTTGCTGTAGACCAAGCTGTAAGTCAACCAGTCTTTGATCGAGCGGCTTGTCTCGCTGAAAAGTCAGATGCAAAGGAACCTGGACCACGTGACCCTGTTCAATGCCAATCATAACAGTCCTGCTACCATCGAGTATGGCATGTACTGCAGATTGTCCTAATTGCATGGATAAAATGCGATCCTGAGCATTGGGTCTTCCGCCACGCTGAATGTGACCTAGTGGCGCGGCGTGACAAGTAACACCGGTAGCCTGGCCCAGCGCCCGACTAAGCTCGTCAATACCTCCTGGCCATAGATTCTCGGAAACTACAATAATATAGCTGCTATCCGGGTAAGCTTTTCGAGCCCGCCGTATGTTATCAGCCAAATCAGCGAGCTTTGGCTGAGGTTCCAGTTCAGGCACCAGCATGGCTTCAGCGGAGCCAGCTATAGCCGCGTGCAAACCAATGAAACCAGCGTGGCGGCCCATGACTTCAATCAGAAATACCCGTGCCATGGCTTCTGCTGTTTCCCGGATACGATCAATAGCCTCCATGGCGGTATCGACAGCGGTGGCAAAACCAATGGTGGTATCTGTACCTGCTAAATCGTTGTCGATGGTACCTGGAATGCCAATAATCTGACCCTGCCAGAACCTGGCCAGATGGCTGGCGCCGCGAAAGGAACCGTCGCCACCGATAACAATCAGGGCACCGACACCATGTTGGTCGAGCACCGTTGCCGCCTGTTTAGCAATCTTGTCCTGTTTAAATTCAGGAAAACGCGAGCTCAGTAAAATGGTACCGCCGCGCTGGCTTACCAGGCGCATGTCGTTAGGTCTGAGGGGTTGATTCAGGTCTTCTACAATGCCTCGGTAACCATGACCAAAACCTATAACTTCAAGATCATTCTGATCCGCTGTCATGACAATCGCCCGAATACAGGCATTCATTCCCGGAGCATCACCACCGCTGGTGATGACAGCTATTTTTTCCATCGAAGTTCCTAGTTTGTTAATTTACTTTTTACCAGCTTAACTAAAGCAGTGCTGCTGACCAAGCTCCAATTAGCAGTTACACTTAGTTTTTACAGCCAGTTTGCGCAAAACGGGAAAAAAATGAAAAGATTCAGTTATCCAAGCTTGCTGCAGTTTGCCTATACCTGCCTTGAACATGCTGGGGCAGATAGTGATGTGGCGCAGGCCTGTGCGACTTACCTGCTGGAAGGTGACTTGCTTGGTTTTGACACGCATGGGATTAAGCGACTGTATTATAATTTAGCGCAACTACGCGATAAGCATAGTCGCGGTCACGGAGAACCCGAAATTATAAGAGACAGAGCTGCTGTAGCGACCTGGGATGCGCATTTTTTACCAGGCCCTTACATAGCCGCAAAAGCGGTTGAGGAAGCCTGCTATAAGGCCAGACATGCTGGTACTGCAACTATAGTGGTTCGCCGCTGCCAGCATGTGGCCAGTCTGGCGGCCTATTTGCGTATTGCTACCGACCAGGGTTTTGTTATTAGCCTGATGGCATCCACTCCCGCACAGCGCAGCGTGGCTCCTCACGGGGGGAAAGCTGCCGTATTTTCGCCCAATCCTTTTGCTATTGGCGTACCGACACGGGAACAACCAATGTTGCTGGACATCAGCTTTTCAATGACAGCTGCCGGGAAAATAAAGCAGGCCTATGAGCGCGGTCAACAATTACCCTGGCCTGCGATTATCAAAGCTGACGGGAAATTATCGAGTGACCCGGCCGATTACGTTGAGCAAAAGGATGCGGCTATTTTACCATTGGGAGGCGCTGATCTTGGATACAAAGGTTATGGTTTATGCCTGATGAGCGAAATATGGACTATGGCGTTAGCGAATTATGGCCGGGTGCAGGGCCGCTCTGATGGTGAGAGCAATACCTTATGTGTGCAGATTCTTGACCCAGCCGCTTTTGGTGAGAGTGAAACTTTTTATGACGTAACTGAAGAGTTGCTGGATCGAGCGCGTCGCTGTCCTCCGATTGACCCGCAAAACCCTGTGCGTATTCCAGGGCAGCGCAGTTTAGAACGGCGTGAGCAACAATTAGCCTCAGGAGTTGAACTGGATGATAGTATTCTGACGTTGTTGGCCCAGTGTGCTGAGGAGTTTAATGTACAGCTGCCTGGTCCCCTGTAGGCCAAGAATTCATGGCTGCAGGCGCTGGATGTTCCAGTTTCGCTCGCTGTCTAGTTGATAAGCAAAGCGGTCATGTAGACGTGAAGCCCGCCCTTGCCAGAACTCGATATACTCAGGTCGGATTAGGATCCCACCCCAGAATGGAGGCAGAGGTATAGTATCCATGTTGGCAAACTCTTCTTCGCGCGCCTGATACTGAGCATCTAAGGCCTGACGATCCGCCACGGGCTGGCTTTGAGCTGAAGCCCATGCAGCAATCTGGCTGCTACGGGGGCGGCTGTGAAAATATGCCTGGTTATGCTCTTCACTCAGGTACTCAGCTTTACCTTCAATAGTGATCTGGCGCTCCAGGGGCAACCATGCAAAGTGAAGGCTGCAGTTAGCATTCGTTTCTATTTGTTGCGCTTTTTTACTGTTCAGGTTGGTATAAAAAACAAAACCTTGCTCATCAAAAGCTTTCAGTAACACAACGCGCTGGCTGACTTTACCCTGAACATCAGCGGTAGCTACCACCATAGCCGTGGGATCGGCGCTGAGCTCAGCTAGCTTTGCCTGATTTAACCAGCTTTCAAACTGCAGAACAGGGTCATCAGAAAGTTGTTTTCGTTGTAATTTCTGCAGCTGATATTCACGTCGTATATCATCAATTTTCATGTTGCTTATCCGGCTGATTGAGTATGCTGCTGGGCATGTTCAAATGCTATCGCAGTATTATTCATAAAAAGCTCAAGTAGCTTTTGATCACTATCACTTAATTGCTTAATACCTTCAATATACAATAGGTAGTAATTGCCGGCTGAGGTGCTGTATAAACCATAGTAGACATGTCGACGAAGTATAAAACAGACGGATTGTTTTCGTTGAGTGAGTTCCTTGATTACGCTGCTATGGATTTGTTGCTGTAATAGTTGACCTATATTTTGCTGATAGTGACCAGTAGCAGCGATAATTTCGTAAGCTGAATCAGCTTCCCGCTCGGCGGTTAGACTGTCGATTTGGCAGTATGCGGCCATATCTGCATGGGTAATGAGCGCCACCAGTTGTTGCAATATGCCCTGGCTGAGTTGGCGGATAGAAGAAGCACTAAAAAGCTCAGAGGAGGCTTCAATAATACTTTCCAACGCCTGTCGGTTTGCCTCAATAGTGCGAAGTTCGCGATAAGCACGCAGGCTACAGTACATAAGAGTTACCAGCTTGCGATAAGTTAACTCTGTTTTTTCCTTGTAATCATCGATTTCATAACGGGCTATAATTTCTTCTTCGGGGGCCTGACCTGGCTGACCAGTTCTGAGTACAATCCGAATCATCCGGTTTTTCAGCGTATCCCGAATCCAGCGTGCGACGTCCAGACCCGCATGGTCGTTTTCCATGACCACATCCAGTAGTACCAGTGCAAAGTCATCTCTTTCTTGCAGCAATTGCTGAGCTTCAACTCCTGAATAGGCTGATACGAACTCCAGTGGGCGACCGTCGAGTCTGAAATCGTTTAGCGCCATACGCGTGATGACATGAATTTCTTCGTCATCATCAACAATAAGGATTGGATAGGGCAGCTGATTTTCTGCTAAAGCGTTTTCTGGATCTTCTTCAGCAAATAGAAATTCATCTGACATAACCAATCCTCAGTTCGTAGTAACACTTATTTCGGGCTATGATGTACACGCTCGCCCGCTATATATGTCGATAGCACTTTTATGCGCCAAAGGTCTTTGCTCTCCAGTTTCATAGGATCTTTATCCAGCACAATAAAGTCAGCCCATTTGCCTTCCTCCAAAGTACCAATACTGTCATCCATGAAAGCAGCGTAAGCGGCGTCCAGTGTGAAGCTGCGCAACGCTTCAGCGAATGTCATAGCTTGATCAGGATACCAGCCTTCTACAGGATCATTATTTCTGTCCTGGCGAGTAACAGCAGCGTGTAAACCATAAAATGGATTGGTAAGTTCTACCGGGAAGTCTGAGCCAGCTGCAATTATCGAGCCCTGGTCAAGAAAGCTACGCCAGGCGTAGGCACCGGCGATGCGTTCATTGCCGACACGATCTTCTGCCATGTTCATATCGCTGGTTGCGTGAGTAGGCTGCATCGATGGAATTATTCCGAGTGTTTTAAAACGCGGAATATCTTTTACCTGCACAATCTGTGCGTGCTCAATACGGTGACGGAATGCGCTCAAATCGGTTAGCTCGTCATCGTTGGCAGTTATTTTTTCAAATTCGTCCAGTGCCAGGCGGTTAGGATAGTCGCCGATAGCGTGATAACTGATTTGAAAACCAGCCTCATGAACTTCGCGAAACAGCTTTGCAACCTGTTCTTCGGGGGTTATCAGTAATCCCAGGTTCTCTTCATCATCAGTGTAGGGTTCTATTAGCCGGGCTCCTCGACTACCTAAAGCGCCATCACCATACAACTTAACATTGCCGATGCGCAGTATATCATCCTCGCTGCGATAAACACCTTCAGCAAGTAGCTCAGTCAGAGCCGGATCGGAACCTGAGATCATCGCGTTTACGCGTAGATTAAGAGTGCCCTCAGCATGCATTTGACGGAAGTTTTCCAGCCCTTTAGCGCTTACACCTGCATCCAGCACATGAGTGATACCAAGTTGCAGAATATGGTCCTGTGCCAGCTTAACGGCTTCTGCCCGCTGTTCGTCAGTGATGGCAGGCATGATGTCCTGAACCAGTTGCATTGCGGCGTCGATTAAAATGCCAGTCGGTTCGCCATCGGCGTCGCGAATAATCTGGCCACCGTCTGGATCCTCGGTGTCTGCCGTAATGCCAGCCAGTTGCAGAGCTTTACTATTTGCCCAGCCCGCGTGTGCGTCAACACGAGTCAACCATACCGGGCGATCAGAAATAACATCATCCAAATCCTGACGGTTCGGATATTCGCGGGTTGGCCAGATTTCTTGATTCCAGCCGCGACCAATAACCCACTCCAGTTCATGGTGTGAATCGGCATAGTTGGCTACTTTAGCTACCGTCGCTGTGCGATTGTTAATACCACGTAAATCAACCTGCATCAGGTTTTCACCCAGCGTTTGGATGTGACCATGGGAGTCAATTAAACCGGGTAGCAGGGTACGGCCATACAAATTATGTAAGGTTGCCTCGGGATAGTCCTGCTTCAGATCTTTATCGCCTTTAGCGACTACTTTTCCATCTTCTACTACCAACACGGAAAAACTGGAAAACTGCGCTTCGGCCCCTGGTTTCCCGCTAAAAGTGTAACCCGTAAAATTATGGTAAAGGTCAGCAGCCATCGCGCTGGAACTTAATAAAAGTCCCAATAAGGCGCCTGTGTAGGTTATTAAATGCCAGTTCTTCATGCTCAAAGTCTTAGTTCTCGTGATTGATTGCATCGACTATATCCTGTTTTGTCCAAATTTGCAGGTACCCGGGTGGGCTCCAAAGCATACTAACCACTACTGAGGTTGCCTGAAAATGTCATTGTTCTGCCATTTTACCGTTCTTTACATTCAAATGTATAATTTAATGTCTGCTCTATTTATTGTTTGTCAGCGCAGCTTTTTTTTTGCTCATAAGAGATGAAAGGCTTAGTTGTGCGGCTTTGTGAGGAGTTAAATCAGGACAGTGACACTGTCACTAATAGTACGAATAGAAGTAAAGTGAATCGCATGATCCCTAACATTGGTATAATATATTTGTTAAACTAATAATGAATATCGTATAGCAGGCACTATGCGGAAAGTTAAGGATCGTGTCAATGACGCGGTAAACACTACAATAATAACAACAGACTGAATTGCATCGCATGAAAATTCTAATTATAGACCCTCAGTTTTTAACACGTTCAGGGCTTATTCATTTGCTCACCAGTTATAGTGACAATGTCGCCATATACGAGGCGGATTCCTTCGCTGTAGCACAGAGTTACCTTTCTGGTAGTGAAAGCTACGATATGATTTTTGCCGAACTCGATTTACCGGATATCGAGCATAGGGATATCGTGCAACGTATCTATTCATTGGCACCGCAAAGCCATCAGGTTCTGTTTACCTGGCGTCAACATAATGCGGACATTCGACAAGCAATAGTGCAGGGCGCGCGCAGTTACCTTTGTAAAGGTGCGAGTGCTGAGCAAATGAAGTTAGCTATTCATGGTTTATTGCAGGGTAAAGACTATTTGCCGGTTGAGGATTCATCAGGTAGTAAGTCTGTGCGTAGTGACATACAGCGTCATCTTTCGCCTCGGCAACAAGAAATTATGCAGTTACTTGCACAAGGTCTTTCGAATAAAGAAATTGCTAATATTCTGGGCATTACAGAGGGTACAATCCGAGTTCATTTGTCAGCCATATTTAAGGCGATCAAAGTCTCTAACCGCACCGAAGCTACCTTGTGGTATCTGTTACGGCAGAACAAACTAAGCGCCTGATGATCGACCTCAAAGATTTGACTCATAGTTTGCAGCAACAATACCGGGCACCTGTTGAAAAGTGGGACCCTCCCTTTTGTGGTGATATCGACATTCGTATTACGGCAGACGGGGAGTGGTTATATCAGGGGTCTCCTATCAAGCGCGTGGAATTGGTGCGTTTATTTGCTAGTGTTTTGTGGCGGGAAAATGACGAATATTATTTAATTACGCCTGCAGAAAAAGTCAGAATTGTTGTAGAAGATTGCCCTTTTATTGTCACTGAATGGCATAACCCAGAGGATAAACCTGATTTAATTCAACTGGTTACTAATATCGGTGAGGTTTATATCTTGTCTCATGAGCATCCCCTACGTATTGTAGATTCTTTACCAGCGGTCGAAATCCGTGACGGTTTTTTGGCGCGAGTCCACCGAAACGTGTATTATCAATGGGCCGCTCTGGCTGAAGAAGCCAGAGACGATGAAAAAGCAGGATATTATCTTCAAAGTGGTGACGCCCGATTTTGGTTAGGACCGCAATCCTAGGGGTGGTAGGCCAATTGAGCCTTATCAGGGGTTGTAAATGCAACATAACAAGACAATATATCTGGTAGATGAAGCCGATAAGCGTTGCCAGCAATTGGCAACCTTGCTTGAGTTCGTGGGTGAGCGGCCATTGCTGGTTGCAGCTGGCGACTTGGAACAGGTGTTTAAACGCCAGCAGAAGTTACCCTTCTGTATTATCGCAGGTACTTCTGTAGATGCAGAAAGTCTGATTAAAGAACATACTACTATCCCTTTCCTGCTCACTCCAGAGCAGCATGAGAGCATATTGGATTGTGCGAATGCGCTGGGGCAGATTCCCGATGGTGTCAGTTATTCCGAACTTACCCAGATGCTGCATTATTGTCAGGAGTACCATCGTCAGCGCCCTCAACATCAATTGTCGAACGGACAGACCCTACACCAGCAGGATTTGATGCGAAACCTGGTGGGGCACAGCCAGGGAATTGAAGAGGTTCGCACGCTGATCACTCAGGTGGCCAGTACCAATGCTAATGTACTGATATTGGGTGAATCAGGTACCGGTAAGGAAGTTACCGCGCGAGCCATTCATGATTTGTCTTCTCGTTATGAAGGTCCCTTTGTACCTGTTAACTGCGGTGCTATCCCCGGTGATTTGCTCGAAAGCGAATTATTTGGCCATGAGAAAGGTGCTTTTACCGGCGCTATCAGCACCCGAAAAGGTCGTTTTGAAATGGCCGAGGGCGGCACTTTATTCCTTGATGAAATTGGTGATATGCCAATGCCAATGCAGGTTAAACTTCTACGTGTTCTGCAGGAACGGGTTTTTGAACGAGTCGGCGGTAGTAAACAAATCGTGGCCGATGTGCGAATTGTTGCAGCGACACACCGTAAACTGGATACCATGATCAAGCATGGCCAGTTCCGTGAAGATTTATACTATCGTCTGAATGTATTCCCGGTTGAAGTGCCCTCTTTGCGTGAGCGTAGGGAAGATATTCCATTACTGGTTCGTGAATTATTACGCAGACTGGCGACAGAACAGGGCATACGTCTTAAATTTACCGAGTCGGCGATAGCCTCTCTGGCGGAACACAACTGGCCGGGTAATGTTCGGGAACTGGCTAATCTTATCGAACGTATGAGCATCACTCATCCTGACGGTGTTATTGACGTACATGATTTGCCAGTCAAATACCGCCACGTTGATAGTCCTCAGTTTATTCCGGAATACCCGGAAGAGATTCACGAACGGGATGCCTTGACGGCGATTTTTTCGGATGATGAAGAAACGCTCGACAATGTGCTTTACCCTGGTGAAGACAAGCCAGGTGTGATGACTCAGTTGCCTCCGGAAGGAGTGGATTTAAAAAGTCTGCTGGGTGAACTTGAAGTGGATCTTATTCGTCAGGCGCTGGAGCAACAGGACTGGATTGTAGCAAGGGCGGCCGAACTTTTAGGAATGCGAAGAACCACGCTGGTGGAAAAAATGCGCAAATACGAATTAAAGCGTAATTAATTGTTAAGAAAGCGCAAATTTGATGGCATAGCCATTGCATAACTCCCGCTGTTGGCAGTAAAGGATGGTTTTATGACGCAAGCGGCTGCAGTGGCGCAAAAGGTGCAAATGGACTCTGTTTTGGCAGCTATGCCAAATGGGGTGCTTATGCTCGATTCCCGAGGGGTTATTAGCTCTGCAAACCCCGCCGCTGAGCGCTTACTTGGTCAGCAACTGAACGGTGAGTTGTGGCGGGATGTGATTAGTTCAGCCTTTTCCCCGCGTGAAGATGATGGCCATGAAGTTTCGTTGGTTTCAGGTCAACGGGTGCGCCTGGATATTTCCTCTTTGCAGCCAGATCCTGGTCAACTAATTGTTATTACTGACATGTCAGAGACTCGGGCGTTGCAGGCCAGAGTAGGCCAGATGCAGCGTTTATCAGCGATGGGCCGGATGGTTGCTTCGCTGGCACACCAGATTCGAACTCCTTTGTCAGCGGCTATGTTATACGCAGAAAACCTGCGTCGCGATAAATTGCCTTCAGCGCAACGTGAAAAATTCAGTCGTAAACTAACTGACCGATTACAGGACTTGGAGCAACAGGTGAATGACATGTTGCTATTTGCTAAAAGTGGCGAGCAATTACCTGTTGAGCACTTATTTTTGAATGATGTTGTTCGCGAAGTAGCGGAACAAGTAGAACCATTAGCACAGCGTGAAAGTATTCAACTGGAAGTCGTAATCGCAGATGAAGATGCTGAATTTATTGGCAATATGTCGGCTTTGACGAGCGCTATTCAAAACCTGGTTATGAACGCGTTGCAAGCCTGCCCTAAGAATAGTCGGGTAGGTATAGCTGCAAGTCTTAATGAAGAACAGCTTTTTATTCAGGTGCTGGATAACGGCCCCGGTATAGATAAAAAAGATCTGGAACATATTTTCACCCCGTTTTTCACTCGCAAATCACAGGGCACCGGGCTGGGTCTGGCTGTGGTTAAAACAGTCGCCAAAGCTCATCAGGGAAGCATCAGAGTGGATAGCGAAGTTGGTCGGGGTACTATTTTTACGCTAGCGTTGCCGGTTTACCGGGGGAATAATAAGCATGAATGATGAGCGCCAAATCCTGATTGTGGAAGATGATAAAAATCTACAGGAAGCTATTGTGGATACACTGGAACTGAATGGCTTCCAGTGTCTGACTGCTGATTCTGCTGAAGATGCTTTATTGAGCCTGAAGCAGGAAGTCGTCGATATGGTGATCAGTGACGTTCAGATGCCTGGATTAAGCGGATTGCAGTTGCTGAACAGCATGCAACGCCAGGGCTTAGTGATTCCTACACTGATGATGACCGCATATGCCAAAGTTGATGATGCGGTAACAGCCATGCGCGCTGGCGCACTGGACTACCTCAGTAAACCTTTTTCCACCGAGCGTTTGTTAGAGTTAGTTAATCGCTATTTACCCGCTAAGTCAGTCACCAGTGGTCAGCCGGTGGTTGGTGATAGTAACAGTGAACAAATGCTGAAGCTGGCAAGACGAGTCGCAAATACCGAAGCAACAGTAATGGTGACAGGCCCGAGCGGGTCGGGTAAAGAGGTGCTGGCTCAATATATTCACCAACAGTCGACGCGTAGTGACGGACCTTTTGTGGCCATTAACTGTGCCGCGATTCCTGAAAACATGCTGGAATCAACCCTGTTTGGTTATGAGAAAGGTGCTTTTACCGGAGCTATACAGGCTAATCCAGGTAAGTTTGAGCAGGCCCAGGGTGGCACCCTGCTATTGGATGAAATCACTGAAATGGATTTAAGCCTGCAATCTAAGTTATTGCGTGTTTTACAGGAACGTCAGGTAGAACGCCTGGGTGGGCGCAAAACTATTGAACTGGATGTACGGATTATAGCCACTAGCAATAGAGACCTTAAAGCGGCGGTTGCTGACGGCGTATTTCGCGAAGATTTATATTATCGTTTGAATGTGTTCCCGTTAAACTGGCGTCCGTTGCAGGATCGCGCTGGTGATATTTTACCTTTGGCTGAACATTTACTTAATCGGCACTGTGAACGGAATAGTCAGGTCACACCAACCTTTACCGACTGCGCTAAGCGCAAAATGCAGGAATACAATTGGCCGGGAAATGTGCGTGAACTGGAGAACGTAATTCAGCGTGCGTTGATCTTGCATTCGGATGGGCAGGTCAGCGCTGACGACTTATTACTGGACGATGGTTTTGCTGCAGCAACTGAAGCTAGTGTGGAAAGTGCGCCTGAATTGGATGATGGCACACCGGAACGCCTGGGTAGTGAATTAAAACAGCAGGAACAACAGATTATTCTGGATATGTTGAAACGTTGTAACGGCAAACGTAAAGATGTTGCCGAGAATCTGGGTATCAGCGCCAGAACCTTGCGTTATAAATTAGCTCAGATGCGCGAACAAGGGATAGAGTTGCCATAGAATAAAAGTTGGCGCTTTCTTTGCATAGAATATCTTTACGGAAGATTTACAGGGCGCGCGCCTAAAAATTGACGCCAGGCGACGCTTTTGGGGGAAACCAATGAACGTTAAAAGCAATCATCTTTACAGCGAAATGCAGAGCATGCTCTCTGAAATGCGTCCTGAAGCTCAGCAGCTGGACCGCATGAATCAGCTGAATCGTGTTAATGAGACGAATCAAACCCAGTCCGATTTTGGCGGTATGCTTAAATCGGCGATTGATAACATTAATGAGTTGCAAACGGATGCTCGTGACTTGCAGACCCGGGTTGAAATGGGTGACAGCAGTGTATCATTGGCTGAGGCTATGATCGCGGCACAAAAATCCAGCATCGCCTTTGAGGCTGGTGTGCAAGTGCGCAACAAGGTTGTGGACGCCTATGAAAAGATTATGAATATGCCGGTGTAAACCAGCCTATTCAAAGCAGGAGTATAAATCATGGCAGAATCCACTGACCTGGTGGCTTCAAAGCAGGACTTTCCTGCCAGCAAAGACTCTAATAAAGACAGCTCATCCGGCGAAGAACAGAAATCTGGTTTCTTAAGCGGGCTGGGTAATTTCGACGTATTACGTCAGATTATTATTGTCGTTGCGCTGGCCATTTGTCTGGCGATCGCAGTTTTCATTATGATCTGGGTACAGGAACCCGATTATCGCCCGCTTGGCGAACTGGAAACAGCTGAGCTGGTCGAAACTCTGGATTTCCTGGATGCTAATCGACATGACTACCGTGTTGAAGGCAACACGGTTTATGTACGTGAGTCAGCCTACAGTGATATACGCCTGCAAATGACCCGCCAGGGTATGGGCCCTGCACACCGCTCTGGTGGTGATGATTTTCTGATGCAGGATCCTGGTTTTGGCGTCAGCCAGCGACTGGAAACTGAACGTTTAAAATACTCCCGTGAGCAACAACTGGCTCGCACTATTGAAGATATGCAGTCGATCAGTAAAGCCCGGGTTTTACTGGCGGTACCTCGTGAAAATGTATTTGCCCGTCGCGAACGGCAACCCAGTGCCAGTGTCATGGTGAATACGCGGCGTCCTCAGTTAGGCCGTGAAGAAATCGACTCAATCGTCGACTTAGTAGCTTCGGCTGTTCCGCAACTGACTCCTAATCAGGTCACAGTGACTGACCAGAATGGTAAATTGCTGCATTCTGGTTCACGTACTGAACTTTCTGCTCAGGCACGACGCGAATATGAGATTGAACGACAGCGTGAACAGGAGTACCTGGATAAAATTGACAATATTCTGTCGCCTGTTGTCGGTTATGGTAACTATACGTCCCAGGTCGATGTGACTATGGACTTCACTTCGGTAGAGCAGACTCAACGCACTTTTAATCCAGACTTGCCGGCTATCCGCAGTGAAATGCTAATCGAAGATAATACGATTGGCGGTGGTATTGGAGGTATCCCCGGAGCGCTGAGTAATCAGCCGCCACTGGATTCTGATATTCCTGAAGAAGTGGGGCCTGGAATGGCGGGCGCGCCAGTGCCCGGTCGTAATCACCGGGAACGGACCCGTAATTATGAATTAGATCAGACTATTAGCCATACGCGCCAGCAAAGCGGCGTATTGCAGCGCTTAAGTGTCTCTGTAGCACTGGATTTCCGGGATGTGACTAACGCTGAAGGGGAGACCGTACAGGAACCCTTTACGCAGGAAGAGTTAGCTGACCTCCGCCGTATGTTGCAGGGCGGCCTGGGCTTTAATATGAATAGAGGTGACTCTCTGGAAGTGGTCGCGTTCCCTTTCATTCGCTCGCCTTTATTTGATGAAGCACGTGCCCCATGGTGGGAAGAACCCTGGTTCTGGCGTTTGATGCGTCTAGTGGCCGGCGTGTTGGTTATATCGGTATTGATTATTACTGTAGTACGACCAATGCTGCGTAAGCTTATCTATCCGGATGAAAGCGCAGATGATGGTATTGATGAATTACTGGCGCGGGATGAGGATCTGGGCGACGAAACTATTGACATGCTGACCGAACAGTTTGATGGCGATTCGATAGGTTTCTCACCGGATGGTACGCTACAGTTGCCCGATCTGCATAAAGATGAAGATTTATTAAAAGCAGTACGTGCCCTGGTTGCCAACGAACCTGAGCTTTCTTCTCAGGTTGTAAAAGCATGGTTGAATGAAGATGTCTGAAGCAGAAGCTAAAACAAAAAGACGCACTCTGGCGCAAATTGATGATGATGCCGCCTTTGATGTTCATAAACTAAGTGGTGTCGAAAAAGCTGCCATTTTGCTGTTGAGCCTGTCTGAAGAAGATGCGGCGCAAATTCTGAAACACCTGGAACCTAAACAGGTGCAGCGGGTAGGTATGGCTATGGCGAGTCTTGAAGACTTCAGCCAGGAAAAGGTCAATGCCGTGCACAGCCTGTTCCTGGAAGAAATCCAGGAATTCACCACCATTGGCTTCAAGAGTGAAGAGTTTGTGCGTAAAGCACTTACCGCGGCTCTGGGTGAAGACAAAGCCGGCAATCTTATTGAACAGATTGTTATGGGCAGCGGTGCTAAAGGTCTGGACTCTCTTAAATGGATGGATTCTAAGCAGGTCGCAACCCTCATTCGCAATGAACATCCGCAGATTCAGACAATTGTCTTGTCCTATCTGGACCCTGAACAATCTGCCGAAATCATGGCCCAGTTTACCGAGAAAGTTCGCCTGGACTTAATGATGCGTATTGCCAACCTGGAAGAAGTTCAACCAGCAGCGTTGCAGGAATTAAACGAAATCATGGAGAAGCAGTTCGCCGGTCAGTCGGGTGCGCAGGCAGCCAAAATGGGCGGCCTGAAAGCAGCTGCGAATATCATGAACTATCTGGATACCAGTGTCGAAGGCCCGCTAATGGATTCTATCCGCGAGCAGGACGAAGAGATGAGTCAGCAGATTCAGGATCTGATGTTTGTTTTCGAAAACCTTATCGATGTCGACGACCGTGGTATTCAGACTTTGCTGCGTGAAGTGGAAGGCGAAGTCTTGCAAAAAGCGCTTAAAGGCACTGATGACAAGCTGAAAGAAAAAATATTCCGCAATATGTCAAAACGTGCAGCTGAACTGCTGCAGGACGATCTGGAAGCTATGGGTCCAGTGCGTATTGGCGATGTAGAAACTGCACAAAAAGATATACTTGCTATAGCCCGACGCCTGGCTGATTCAGGCGAAATCATGTTGGGTGGTGGCACTAATGATGAATTCTTGTTCTAACACTCTGGAGTGGTCATGAGTAAAACCGATCGTTCGGGTGCTGGGGAACAGACTTCACGCTGGGAGTATCCCGATATTACCAGTGAAGAGCATTTGCAGACTGAGCGGCGCAATGCGGTTAACAAACCTATGCGCTGGCAGTTTGAGCCACCTGAAGAAGAACCTGAAGATGACGAGGAAGACGGCGAGCCGAATGCGCTCACCGCTGAAATGCTGGAAAAAATTCAGCATGAAGCACAGCAGGAAGGTTATGCCCAGGGGCATGATGAAGGCTTAAAGGCCGGGCATGAAGAAGGTTACCAGTCGGGTTATGAAGAAGGCCTGTTAAAAGGTAAAGAAGTTGGTGAAAGCGAAGCCCGTATTGTCGGTGAACAAGCGGCAGAGGAGCTGAGTATGCGCTGGCAACAGCTCTTCGAACATATGCGCCACCCTGCGCTACAAATTAATGAAGCGGTTGAACGTCAGCTGGTAGCTATGACTGCGTCTTTGGCCCAGGCTGTCTGTCTGCATGAAATAAATACCAACCCTGAGATTATCTGCAAGGTGGTCCAAAAAGCCGTTGCTGAGTTGGGTGAAGAGGGGACAAAACTGACCCTGAGTCTGCACCCTGAGGATCTGGAATTAATTAAGCAACGCTGGAGTGAAGAAGAGCGTACTGAAGCTGGCTGGAAACTCAGCGTTGATGAATCGCTGACGCGCGGTGGTTGTGTTGTTATTACCCCCGTTACCCGGGTAGATGCGACTCTGGAATCGAGAATCGCAGATGTATTTAAATACTATATTCAGGGTATGCAAGCGCCTGCGAGTGAATCTATGCGTTCTGAGCCGCAGCAGGATGCGGTTGAGATGACACGTCGGCATCAGGCTCAGAAAGCTGAACAAAAAGCCCAGCAAGAGGCTGCAGAAGAGCAAAAGCAGCCCGAACAGGACACAAACAACAACCAGGATAAGGCTGATGGCAGCGCAGACTGAGCTTGAGCGACGGCTCGAACAGCGCAGCCAGTATATCCGGCCCGCGCGTTTACAAAGCAGTGGTCGCCTTACCCGGGTTGTAGGGCTTACTTTCGAAGCGATAGGCTGCAGCGCAGGTATTGGTTCTTTGTGTGCAGTGGAGACCGCGGGTGGCGAAGTACTGGCCGAAGTGGTTGGCTTTTCTGGTGATATCCTCTTCTTAATGCCTGCGGATGATGCTCATGGTGTTATCCCGGGTGCTCGTGTGCGACCTCTTATTGATCAGGTAGGCATCCCACTGGGTATTGAGTTATTAGGACGGGTTATTGATGGTGCTGGCAATCCATTGGACGGCTTAGGCCCTATCAATACGCAACGTCACGGTACGCGACAACATAAAAAAATGAACCCACTGGCCAGGCGGCCTGTACGTGAACCTCTGGATGTTGGAGTGACCGCTATTAATGCACTGATGACCGTTGGCAAAGGTCAGCGGATGGGGCTTTTCGCTGGTAGTGGCGTTGGTAAAAGTGTTTTGCTCGGTATGATGACCCGAGGGTCTACGGCTGATGTGATAGTGGTAGGGCTGATTGGTGAGCGGGGCCGCGAAGTTAAAGAGTTTATCGAAGATATTCTGGGTGAGCAGGGGCGTAAACGCAGTGTAGTAGTTGCGGCACCGGCTGATCAGTCGCCCTTAATGCGTCTGCGCGGTTGTGAAACCGCGGCTCAGATCGCTGAATACTTTCGTGATCAGGGCCTGAATGTCTTGCTATTGATGGATTCATTAACCCGTTATGCCATGGCGCAACGGGAAATTGCTCTTGCGATTGGCGAGCCACCAGCAACTAAAGGTTATCCGCCTTCAGTATTTGCCCGCTTACCTGCGTTGGTTGAACGAGCGGGGAATGGCGGTGATGGTCAGGGTTCGATAACTGCATTTTATACGGTATTAACGGAAGGCGATGACTTACAGGACCCTATTGCGGATTCTGCACGGGCTATTCTGGACGGCCATGTGGTATTGAGCCGTCGTCTGGCGGAGTCAGGCCATTATCCAGCCATAGATATTGAATCGTCGGTAAGTCGAGTGATGCCTCAGGTAGTGACACCGGAACATTTGCAACATGCCATGGCGGTTAAACAAGTCTATTCGACTTACCAGCAAAACCGCGATCTTATTAGCATAGGTGCTTATAGCAAAGGGTCAGACCCGCGTGTTGATAAAGCGATTCAAATGTTACCTCTTGTGGAAAAATTCTTGCAGCAGGGAATGCTGGATATCGCTCCGTTTGACGACTGCGTTGCTGTGCTTGGCCAACTTGCAAATCGGGCGGGCTAAGGTATGAATTTAAAAGCTTTGCTGCTGGTCCGGGATATGGAAAAGAAGCGCGAAGATCAAGCCGCGGTGTCTTTGCAGCAGGCAAGACAACAACATGATTTGCAGCATCGGCGATTGCAGGGGCTGGAGCAATACCGGCTGGAGTACCTGAACAGCGCTCAGGAGCGGGGTAAAGGTGGGCTGCAGTCGATGCGTTTTGGCCATTATCATGCTTTTGTTGGCAAGCTGGACACCGGTATTCAGCAGCAGCGTGGAAATCTACAGCGTTTGCAGCAGGTTGTCGAGCAACGACAGAAGTTGTGGATGGAAAAACAGCAGCGGCGCAAAGCGATTGATAATCTTATTGAAAAGCATGAAAAAGAGATTGATGTTAAACGTCAGAAACAAGAACAAAAAACCTCGGATGAATATGCAATGCAGGGATTTATGCGCCGTCGGCGTAGTATTTAATTAAGTTTGGAACGGTCTTTGCATTGTTTAGAGCAATATAGAGTAGCGACCCTATAGGTTGCCGTCCTTGAGGTATTTTCATGCAGCACATTTTACCCACTGAAATCAGTGTTCATCCTACGCCAGCTACCCCATCTAAGGGCAAGCATTCAGCTGGACAGCAGAATGAAAAAACGGTCTTTGAGAACGAGCTGGACCGCCATTCAAAGCAGGATGTTAAGGTAAAGCCTGAGTCGCGGGATGCGGCTGACGGCAAAGCGGCAAAAGTTGCCGCAGCGCCAACAGAGGCAAAGAGCAAAACAGAAGGCAAGGAAGGCAAGAAGTCGGCCGAAGATAAGAGCCCGGCAAAGGACAAAGAACAAGTTGAGGGAGAGGAAGAAGTCGAGGGTAACAATAAGCCCGATGATAGTGTTGATGACCTGTCTGAAGCAGAAGATTGGTTTAGCCTGATCGAGAATGCACGAAACCTGAGTGAGGGGGAAATGCAGGAATTGCAGGAAGCTGTAGTGCAGATTGAAGAAGCTAAGCCAGAATGGTTGCAGGAGGTCGATTTAGACAGTATTGAAGCTGGCTCCGATAACGAAGAAGCAAGCGCTAAGCTGCAGGCTTTACTGGCTGACTTGATGAGCCAGCTGGATATGAACGAGGGTGAGCTGGAATCTTTGGATATGGAGCAGCTTCGTTCGATGTTAGCTTCCGTAATTGAGGACTTTGAATGGCAAGGGCAACCACTCACTGAAGAAAGCAAAGAACAGTTATTGGTGTTATTGGATGTTCAGCTAGACGCTTTAGAGACTGCGGACGAAGAATCTCCAGAACCTGAAGGCCAGCAGTTGGTGGCAAATTTACTGGCGCAGCTGAATCAGATGCTGCCGAAAGAAAATGATAATAGTCGGTCCACTCGGGGAGCCGCGAATCAGCCATCACCGGTAGTACAGGCGATGGCTAAGGCGAGTGAAGAATTGCGCCAGCAAATGCAAAGTGCTTTATCAGATGATAATGCTAAGCCGGATGACGCTGAGAAGGTAGATAATTTGCGGCGGCTGTTTGCTGACACCTTAGCGCAACAAAATACGGGTAGTGAGAACCGGCCGCAACAAAATAGCGTCCAGTCTGCAAATAATGCGCAGACTTTAGTGAATAATTCAGCCAATACCCTGTCTACCCAGCAGCGTCAGGCACAGGAAGCTCAGCAGAGTAGCGCTAAGGAAAGTGCGCGGCAGACTCAACAGGCAATAGATATTCTTGGCCCTCAGGCACCGCAACAATTGCGGGAACGCATTTCTGTAATGTTTAATAGCCGCACTCAGGCTGCAGAAATAAGACTGGACCCGCCGGATTTAGGGCGCATGCAGATTCGCATTAACCTGAGCCAGGAGCAAACTGCGGTCAGTTTCCAGGTTACTAATCCGCAAGCCAGGGAGGCGCTGGAACAAAGTATTCCGCGACTGCGTGAATTGTTGGAAGAACAGGGCTTGAACCTGTCGGAAGCGAATGTAAGTGAACAATCTGAGCAACAGGCTGGTAGTGACGAAGGAACTGCCGGTTTTGCGAGCAGTATACAGTCTGGTGACGAGCCGGAACTAGATGAGCAGGCTTATATTGAAGCTGATATACAACCATTAAATGGCCGAATTGACTACTATGCCTGAGCGTAAGGACTGATGAGCCGGCGCCGGTAAAGAGGACAGAAAAATGGCAGCAGAACCAGAAGAGCAGCAAGCGGTTGTCGGTATTAAACAAAATAAGAAAAAGATCCTGATTATAGCAGGGGCTGTAACCGCTGCAGTGATAGTGATAATTGTTGGCTTGTGGCTACTAACCGGTGGCGAAGAAGTTGATACGGGAAGCGCCTCTGGCGAAGAACAGGAACGGCGGGTCGATGACGCTGGGGCTGCTTATTATGTTGCCATGCCTCGTGACTTTATTTTCAATGTACCAGGTGCACAACGAGATCGGGTCGTGCAGATATCAGTCCAGCTGATGGTTCGTGGAAGCCGGAATGAAGAATTAGCGCAGCGGAATATACCGTTGATTGAAGGTTCCTTGTTGCAGATTTTTTCAACGGGAACAGCTGAGCGACTGAGCACGCCAGAAGGTAAACGAGAAATTCGTGTGCAAGCCCGTGAAGCAACCCAGGAAGCTATGCGTGAAGCAACCAATGGCAGCGCTGTAGTGGAAGAAGTTTTGTTTACCGGATTTGTAATGCAATAGTTGGATCATTAATTGCATTGATCTGGATAAGTAAGTTTGCACAAGTAAATAGACAAAGTTCGCTGGTTAACGCAGTACCTGACCGACGCATATACATTAAAAGGCAAAAGTGAGTTCATTATGGCGGTAAGCGATTTACTTTCACAAGATGAAATTGATGCGCTGTTGCATGGAGTAGACGACGTTGAAGAAGATAACGTCGATGCAGCAGGCACTTCCGCAGATGCGATGGATTACGATTTCTCATCACAGGATCGTATTGTGCGTGGGCGTATGCCTACGCTTGAAATCGTTAATGAACGTTTTGCCCGTCATATGCGCATCAGTTTATTTAATATGATGCGTCGCAGTGCCGAAGTGTCTATCAATGGCGTGCAAATGATTAAGTTCGGCGAATACGTACACACACTATTTGTTCCTACCAGCCTCAATATGGTGCGTTTTCGTCCGTTAAAAGGAACCGCGCTGATAACCATGGAAGCGCGCCTGGTATTTATTCTGGTGGATAATTTCTTCGGTGGTGACGGTCGTTATCACGCGAAAATTGAAGGCCGTGAATTTACGCCAACGGAACGGCGTATTATCCAAATGCTGTTGAAGCTTATTTTTGAAGATTATAAAGAAGCCTGGGCGCCCGTTATGGATGTGGGTTTTGAATATCTGGACTCAGAAGTAAACCCAGCGATGGCAAATATCGTCAGTCCAACTGAAGTTATTGTTATCAGCTCATTTCATATAGAACTGGACGGTGGTGGCGGTGATTTTCATATTGCGTTGCCCTATTCGATGCTGGAACCTATTCGTGAGCTGCTGGATGCTGGTGTACAAAGCGATAAAGAAGATACCGATTTACGCTGGGGCAAAGCGCTCCGTGATGAAATCATGGACGTACCGGTTGAACTTAAAGCCAAGCTGCTGGACACTGAGTTGTCTTTGCGTGAGGTAATGGACCTGCAGTCTGGGGATGTTATTCCGATTGATATGCCGGAAGACCTCACGGTTTATATTGAGGAACTGCCCACGTTCCGAGCGAAAATGGGCCAGTCACGTGACAACGTGGCACTGAAAATTTCAGAAAAAATCAGACGTCCGGAAACTGTTAAATCAGACATCCATATGTTGACCCGTGGTGGTCAACGTATTGGCGGTGATGCTGAATTGCAGCAACTGGAAGAAGACTTTGACGTATAGAGACAGCCAACAGGCAAGAGGCGTTTATGAGTGATAAAGATGACAACGACACCCATGATGAAATGGATGATTGGGAAGCGGCCATGGCTGAACAGGAAGATACTGAAAAAGCTGAGGACGAGGTCGAGGGTGATAATGTTTTAGGTGCGAAAAGAGCAGAGCTGGAAGAGCTAAGCGATGACTCTAATCAAAGCCCTGAAGAGCGCCGTAAGCTGGATGCCATTTTAGATATCCCTGTGACTATTTCTATGGAAGTGGGTCGCAGTCAAATTAGTATTCGCAACTTATTACAGTTGAATCAGGGGTCGGTGGTTGAGCTTGAACGCGTTGCCGGTGAGCCTTTGGACGTACTGGTTAACGGCACTCTGATTGCGCACGGTGAAGTGGTTGTGGTGAACGATAAATTTGGTATTCGTCTGACTGACGTTATTAGCCAGTTAGAACGCATCCGTAAGCTGCGCTAATGGAACAGACAGGTGCGTTAAGCTGGGCCGACGCAGGTTCAACTCTGCTGATGCTCTTGGTGGTGCTGGTGGTTATTATACTACTGGCTGGCCTGGTGCGTAAGCTGAACATGCGTATGCCAACCTATAATAGCCCGGTTAAAATTCTGAGCTCCGTAGCCCTGGGTCCCAAAGAACGCCTGGTTATTGTCAGTATTGGCGAGCAAAAACTGTTGTTGGGTGTTACTGCTCATCAAATACAGTTATTGCAGACGTTGCCCGATGACTTTAAGGTAAAGGACACAGATAAATCGGCATCATCATCTTTTGCTCAGCAGGTTATCACGGCAATACGCCGCGACCGCTAGCAGAGTAGCAGCGGAACCCTCCCGTTATGAAATCAAAGTTAATCGCGCTCCTAATTACTTCGGTTGCGTTGTTCATTGCTACCTTTATACCTGAAGCTCAGGCTCAGGATACATTGAGTGCTATCACAGTGACCACCAACGAAGACGGTAGTCAGGAGTACTCGGTTACATTGCAGATTTTAGTCATTATGACAGCGCTGAGTTTTATTCCAGCGATGGTCATAATGATGACTTCGTTTACCCGAATTATAGTGGTGCTGGCAATTCTGCGGCAGGCTATAGGTTTGCAATCCTCACCGTCTAACCAAATTCTGATTGGTATTACGTTGTTTTTGACTTTTTTCATCATGACCCCGGTTCTGAACACTATCAATGAAGACGCATTGCAACCTTACCTGGCGGAGGAAATAGCGCCGTTGGAAGCGGTCGACAGAGCCAGAGCCCCCGTGCAGGCTTTTATGTTGTCGCAAACACGGCTTACTGACCTGGAAACCTTTATTGATATATCGGGTTATGAGGGCATTGAAGGCCCGGAAGATGTGCCTATGACTATTCTGATTCCGGCTTTTATCACCAGCGAATTGAAAACTGCTTTCCAGATTGGTTTTATGATCTTTATCCCATTTCTGATTATTGATTTGGTAGTCGCCAGTGTACTGATGGCCATGGGTATGATGATGCTGTCACCCATGATTGTATCACTGCCTTTTAAATTAATGTTGTTTGTACTGGTCGATGGGTGGAGCATGGTGATGCGCACACTGGCTGGTAGTTACGGATTATAGCGGGAGGTACTGATGTCACCAGAGGTCTTTTTAGATGTATTCCGCGATGCGCTTTTTATGATAGTGGTGCTGGTCAGCGCTATTATTATTCCCAGTCTGTTGGTAGGTCTGGCCGTGGCCGTGTTTCAGGCTGCTACTTCAATTAACGAACAAACCTTGAGTTTCCTGCCTCGTTTGCTGGTAACACTAACGGTAATTGGCCTGGGGGGGCATTGGTTTGTGCAGATGCTGATGGATTTTACCATCGGCATGTATATGCGAATCCCTGAAGTTGTTGGTTAATGAATATTCTCGAAAGCGTCGTCCTGGATTGGCTGGCGCAGCACTACTGGCCTTTTGTCAGAGTCAGCAGTATGTTTCTTACTATGGCTGTATTCAGTGGCCAGGGCTTGCCTGCACGCATTAAAATCTTCTTTTCGGTCGCTATTGTTTTTGCAATTGCACCAGCGTTACCTGCCGTAGAAATGCCATTCGAACCCGTATCGCTCAGTGGTATGTTGGTAACCGTGCAGCAAATTCTGGTAGGTGTCGCTTTAGGCTTTTTATCCTTATTGGCAGTAAATACTTTCACTATTGCCGGCCAGGTGCTGGGTATGCAGGTGGGTCTTGGTTTTGCCGCTATGGTGGATCCGAACAGTGGTCAACAGGTGCCTGTACTAGCTCAGTTTTATCTGCTGATGGCTACTTTAATGTTTCTCGCTTTTGACGGGCATTTACTTATGCTGCGAGTGGTGGTGCATAGTTTTGAAGCTATTCCGGTAGGCCCTATGGGTCTGGATGCCGAATCATTTTTCTATATTGCAAACTGGGCTACCTGGATGTTTTCGGCAGCGCTGGGTTTTGCACTTTCAGCAATGATTTCAATACTGCTGATTAACCTTTCTTTTGGCGTGATGACGCGGGCTTCCCCGCAACTTAATATATTTACCATAGGCTTTCCGATAACCATGATCTCCGGTTTAATGGTGTTATGGCTGACGGTTGGTAATTTCGTCGTTCACTTTGAAAACCAGTGGCAGCGTGCGATTAATGGCATGTGTTTCCTGCTGGGCGGTAACTGTTAGGAGCGCTTATGGCAGAGACTGATCAGGAACGTACAGAAGAACCTACGCAGAAGAAGCTGGATGACGCGAAAAAGAAAGGACAAATAGCACGCTCTAAAGAAATGGGAACTCTTGGAGTCTTATTGTCTGCGGCCATAGGCATGCTTGCAGTTGGGAGCTGGATGGCTGAAGCCATGTTAAGTATTATGGCGCGCCAGTTTTCAGTGTCTCGTGAAGTGATTTTTGATGAGAATGCGACTATCAATATCTGGTCCGGTATTCTGAGTACTCTAATGGTTCCGCTGGGCACTTTTTTTGCCATTGTTGTATTTGGTGCTTTTGTGGGTAATACCATAGTTGGTGGCTTTAATTTTTCCTGGCAGGGGGCTTCTTTTAAACCTAATAAAATGAGTCCGTTAAAGGGTTTCAAGCGGATGTTTGGTACTCAGGCTCTGGTTGAACTCCTTAAAGCTATCGCTAAGTTCAGTGTGGTTGCGGTCTCGGCTTTCTTTTTATTGCGCTGGCAATTTCCCAATATTCTGATGCTGTCCTACGGCATAATACCGCAAACTATGAATGACGCAGTTTTATTGTTGGGCTTGATGTTTCTGTTATTGGTTTGCTCCTTGCTTATTATTGTAGCTATTGATGTGCCTTTTCAGCGTTATAACCATAATAAGCAGCTACGTATGACTAAGCAGGAAGTTAAAGACGAGCGCAAGAACGCAGAGGGTAGTCCGGAAGTTAAAGGTAAAATTCGTCAGATGCAGCTGTCGATGGCGATGAAACGCATGATGCAGGATATTCCACAAGCCGACGTGATAGTTACTAACCCGACTCACTTTGCAGTTGCGTTAAGCTACAACCCGCTATCTAAAGGCGCACCTATGGTAGTGGCTAAAGGTAATGACGAGGTCGCGGCCCGTATTCGTGAAGTTGCAATGGATAGTGAGGTGCCTATTGTGCAGTCAGCGGCTCTGGCGCGGGCTATTTATTACAGCACCAAGATAGGGCAGGAAGTACCAGAAGGCTTATTCGTTGCAGTGGCGCAAATCCTGGCTTACGTATTTCAGCTTAAAGACTATAAACGTGGTCAGGGCAAACGTCCAAAGCAGCCTAAAGACTCCCCGATTCCCGAAGATTTGCAACATGAATAGTGCTCGTTGCGAGGCCTGCAGGCATCCGCTATGATGCGCGCCTACACGGCGAGTAATGTGAACACATAAAGGTACCTGAATGGCAGCTGAATTAACTATCGCTCTGGCGCAAATTAACCTGACCGTTGGCGCTATTTCAGCGAATACGGAAAAAGTGGTGCAGCTTATTAAGGAGCAATCCGATGCTGATATTATTGTTTTTCCTGAGCTGACCCTGACCGGATATCCGTTGGAAGATATTGTTTATCGTTCTGATCTATATCATGCCCTGGAAGAGGCTATTGAACGGGTTATTGAAGCCAGTCAGGAAACCGCCGTGTTAATTGGTTACCCAGAGACTGACGGTAAGCAAATTTATAATGTCGTCTCTGTTTTTCATCAGGGACAACGACTGGCCCATTACCGCAAGCAGTTATTGCCTAACTACAGTATCTTTGACGAAAAACGCTATTTTACCGCTGGCGAAGAAAGCTGTGTATTTGAATTTAAAGGACACCAGATTGGCCTTCTTATTTGTGAAGACCTATGGCAACCGGAGCCTATTGCCCGTGCAAAAGCCTGTGGAGCCGAACTTATTCTGTCAGTCAATGCCTCCCCCTATGAAGAATATAAAGCCGCCCAGCGGCTGCAGGTTTTGCATCAGAGAAGTACTGAAACGAATTTACCTGTGGTGTATGTGAATCAAGTAGGCGGCCAGGATGAGTTTATTTTTGATGGTAACTCCGTAGTCCTGGATGCTGCAGGCGAAGCCCGCGTTCAGCTGGCACATTGTGAAGAAGAAATATATAACGCTCGTTTTGAGGATGGCGTTTTAAAAGACAGTTATCAGGCACCACAACTTAGCGCAGAGGCTGCGCTTTATAAGGCTCTGGTGCTGGCACTACGCGATTATGTCGAGAAGAATGGTTTCAAAAAATTACTTCTGGGTTTATCGGGAGGCATCGATTCCGCTTTAACCTTGGCATTAGCTGTCGATGCGGTGGGTGCTGATAAAGTTCGTGCAGTTATGATGCCTTATCAGTATACCGCCGATATCAGTGTTGAGGATGCCCGTCAGCAGGCAGAATGGCTGGGTTGCCAGTTTGATATTGTACCTGTTGCCGGCATGGTCGATAGTTATATGCAGGTGTTGCCGTCACTGACCGGAGAGAAAGAGCTTGATACTACTGAGGAGAACCTGCAGGCAAGATGCCGCGGTGTGCTGCTAATGGCTATTTCTAATAAAGAAGGCAGCCTGTTGTTGAGTACGGGCAATAAAAGTGAGCTGGCAGTAGGTTACTGTACTTTGTACGGTGATATGTGCGGCGGTTTTGCGCCGGTAAAAGATGTGTCTAAGGGTTTAGTTTATACACTTTCACGTTACAGAAATACGCTTGGCAAAGCCATACCGGAACGCGTTATCGAACGACCTCCTTCAGCGGAACTTGCTCCAGAGCAAAAAGACGAGGACTCCCTACCTCCTTACCCGATTCTGGATGAAATTATTGCGGCCTACGTTGAGCAAGATCAGTCACTAGCTGATATGATTAATGCAGGATATGATGAAGAAACTGTCAGGCACATTGTACGTCTGATTGATAGAAATGAATATAAACGGCGCCAGGGGGCAGTTGGCCCTAAAGTTACGTCGCGCAGTTTTGGTAAAGAACGGCGTTACCCGATAACCAGCCATTTTTTATATACAATGCTGGCGCTGTAATCGGATTAAGTTTTAAAAGAAGCAGGAGCTAGCATGAAAAAGGTTGAAGCCATCATTAAGCCATTTAAGCTGGATGATGTGCGTGCCGCGCTTTCAGACGTAGGTATCGCCGGTATGACTGTCTCTGAAGTAAAAGGATTTGGCCGTCAGAAAGGGCACACTGAGTTATATCGTGGTGCCGAGTATATGGTCGACTTCTTGCCTAAGGTTAAAGTTGAAGTGGTAATAGCTGATGCTGATCTGGATCGTTGTGTAGAGGCTATTATGGAAACAGCTCAAACCGGAAAAATTGGTGACGGCAAAATTTTTATTTCAGATATCAGCCGGGTTATTCGGATTCGTACTGGGGAAGAAAATGAAGACGCGGTGTAAGACCGCGCCTTTTATTTCAGAAGAGCTCGTTATTCTGGAAAATTGAGAGCCAGCACTTGCTGAGCGTCATCTCTTAAGTTATCCAGTTCAAGCGCCGAATAGGCCTCAACCATGATTTCCAGCCCTCGTTTCACTTCTGGGGTACTGGGAAAGCTTTCTAAAATATAGCGTCCGCGGTTGGCTGCAGCCATGTAAGCTTCGCGACGCAGATAGTACTCTGCTATGGCTAGTTCGTGTCTGGCGAGCCGCGATTTTATGCCCAGCATACGAGCTTGTGCATCTGCCGCGTACTGACTTTCAGGATGGCGCTGTAAAAGCTCCCGGAAATCATTAAAAGCCTGTTCGGCGTAACCTGGATCACGATCAGAGCGATCTATTCCCGCCAGCTGCTGCAACATATTGCCTTCCAGCTGCAGGTGCACTAAACCTCGCATGTAACGTGCATAATCAGCGTCTGCATGGTTAGGGTTGAGGCGTAAAAAACGGTCAATGGTGGTAAGAGCCCTGTCCTGATCGCTCACCTGGTAATAAACATAGATTAAATCAAGTTGTACCTGATTAGCATGAGCACCAAAAGGATAACGGGTGTTCATATTCCGCAATACCTGAGCGGCCTGGGTAAAGTTACCGCTTTGCATGTAACCCTGAGCTTGGCTATACATTTGATTAGCAGACCCACGAACTTCGCGATCCTGGTTTGAAGAGCAGCCAGTAATGGCTAAAGTTGTTAAAAATATGGCGAGGAGCACTACTTTCATAAGGAACCTTTGCGACCTTTCTTTCTATTTTGCTTTAGTTATACCTGTCACAACAGGTACACTTGCGATTAGACTTAAGCATTCTACCTTAGCGACTACAGGTTTCACAGCAGATATTTATGAACCAGCATATTACTCATAGTGCAATTATAGAAGAGCAACAAGCAGGCTGGCGTTTCGACCAGGCGCTTGCGGAATTGTTCCCGGATTATTCTCGTTCGCGGTTAAAAGAATGGATCCAGGCGGGGGCCGTAGAACTGGATGGACAGGTCGTTACGAAGCCCAGGGAAAAAGTACTCGCTGGCATGTCGGTGGAGCTGGATGTGGTGGTGGAAGCCGAAGAGCGTTTTCTGGCGCAACCTATTGAGCTGGATATTGTTTATGAGGATGCTGATATTCTGGTTGTGAATAAGCCAGCCGGGTTGGTGGTTCATCCAGGAGCAGGCACTCCGGACGGTACGGTTTTGAATGCATTACTGCATCACCACCCTGAAATTGCTCAGGTACCCCGGGCAGGTATCGTACATCGTTTAGATAAAGATACCACAGGGCTCATGGTGGTAGCCAAAACATTGCCCGCTCAGACCCATTTAGTAAATGCTTTGCAGGCCCGCGAGATTACCCGGGAATATGAAGCTATAGTAAATGGTGTAATGACCGGAGGTGGTTTGGTCGATGAACCTATTGGGCGACATCCAACCAAACGTACTAGTATGGCAGTAGTGAGCAGTGGTAAACCCGCGGTGACTCATTATCGAGTGGCAGAGCGGTTTCGCTTACATACTCGTCTTAGGTTACGTTTGGAAAGTGGACGAACGCACCAGATACGGGTACATATGGCACATATCAGGCATCCGCTTATTGGTGACACTCAATACGGTGGACGGCCAAGACCGCCTCAGGGCGCGGGTGAAGAGTTACTGCAAGGGTTGCGTATTTTTAAACGACAAGCCTTACATGCGGTCAAACTTGAACTGGATCATCCTGTCACTGGAGAACGGCTTGCCTGGGAGGCTGCTATTCCTGATGACATGGTAAAAATTGCAGAACTACTACGCAAGGATGCGCACGAGATGAAAGATGATAAATACCTTTAAAGCCGATTGGCCAGTAATTAACGATGTACAGGCGCTGACAACCTCACGTCATGGCGGGGTTAGCGTTGCACCTTATGGCGAACTTAACCTCGCTACCCATGTGGGTGATCTGCCAGCCGCCGTGCAACAGAACCGTCGTCGTTTGGTAAAGCAGTTGCAACTTCCTGATGAGCCGAACTGGCTTAGTCAAACCCATAGTACGGGGTTGGTCCGCATCGGTGAAGATGGTCTGGCTGACCTTCCTGATGCCGATGCCGCTTATACGCAGGTGACTAATCAGGTTCTGGTGATTATGAGCGCGGACTGTCTGCCTGTTTTTTTAGCTACCCGGGATGGTCGTGAGCTTGCTTTAGTTCATGCCGGCTGGCGTGGAATGGCCAGCGGTATTATTAAAAGAGCATTGCGTCAGTTTGAGGCGCCAGGAGAACAAATTTGCGCCTGGTTAGGACCCGCTATTGGAGCTGATGCGTTCGAGGTTGGCGAAGATGTTCGTAGCGCCATGTTATTGCAGGATCCCGCTCATGAAGAAGCATTCAAGCCCTTTGGAATGCACTGGAAAGCTGACCTGTATAAGCTGGCCCGACAACAGTTAGGCAGTGCAAGTGTCGGCTTTATTGGCGGCGGACAGTATTGTACCTATAACCAGCCTGAAGATTTCTACTCCCATCGTCGCGATGGAACCACAGGACGCATGGCTTCTCTGCTATGGCGAAGTTGATCTGAATTAACTTTGTTTCTTTCTGCGACTTCTTATTTGTATACAACGCCTTGTTATTTGCATAAATAATACCCACATTAAAAGCAGTGAGTTTTTTTTTGAGAGGTTGATATGCGCCTGGATCGTTTTACCAGTAAATTCCAATTAGCAATTTCTGACGCACAGTCATTAGCACTGGGTCGGGACCATCAGTTTATTGAACCCTTACACCTGATGACAGCGTTACTGAATCAGGACGGCGGTTCTGTGCGACCGTTGTTGCAATCCGCAGGCGTCAATATTCCGACGTTTCGCGCCCAGTTATCCAAAGCCATTGACGAAATCCCACAAGTAGAAGGTACCGGCGGCGAAGTGCAGCTTGCGCCTGCGTCCGGAACTTTATTAAACCTGTGCGATAAGTATGCGCAAAAACGCAAAGACAAATATATATCAAGCGAGCTATTCGTCCTGGCTGCTACCGAGGACAAATCAAAGCTGGGTACTATTCTAAAAAATCAGGGTGTCACAGCCGAAAAAGTCGAGAAAGCGATTAACGAAATTCGTAATGGGCAACAGGTTGACGACCCTAACGCGGAAGATCAGCGTCAGGCACTGGATAAATACACTATTGATCTTACTGAGCGTGCTGAACAGGGCAAACTGGATCCTGTTATTGGCCGTGATGAAGAAATCCGCCGCACCATTCAGGTCTTGCAGCGCCGGACTAAGAATAATCCTGTGCTCATTGGCGAACCTGGCGTAGGTAAAACTGCAATTGTCGAAGGGCTCGCGCAACGTATTATCAATGGTGAAGTTCCAGAGGGCCTGAAACACAAGCGGGTGTTGTCACTTGATTTGGGTTCATTACTGGCGGGTGCCAAATACCGTGGTGAATTTGAAGAGCGGCTGAAGGCTGTGCTGAATGAGCTGCAGCAGGAAGAGGGCCGCATTATTCTCTTTATTGATGAGCTGCATACTGTTGTCGGAGCTGGTAAAGCGGATGGCGCCATGGATGCAGGTAATATGCTCAAACCTGCACTGGCTCGCGGTGAATTGCACTGTGTGGGCGCGACCACTCTGAATGAATATCGCCAATATATTGAGAAAGACGCGGCTCTTGAGCGGCGCTTCCAGAAAGTACTGGTGAGCGAACCCAGTGTTGAAGACACCATAGCTATTTTACGCGGCTTGAAAGAAAAATATGAGCTGCATCATTCGGTGGAAATAACGGATCCGGCGATAGTCGCTGCGGCTTCCTTGTCGCATCGTTATATCAGTGACCGTCAGTTACCGGATAAAGCGATTGATTTGATCGATGAAGCGGCATCCAGCATTCGCATGCAAATTGATTCCAAGCCGGAAGAGCTGGATCGTCTTGAGCGCCGTATGATCCAGCTTAAACTCGAGCGCGAAGCTTTGCGCAAAGAGAAAGATGACGCCAGTAAGAAGCGTCTGGAGTTGCTTGAAGAAGAATTAGCTGAACATGAAATTAAGTATAAAGAACTGGATGAAATCTGGGGTTCAGAAAAAGCGGCTTTGCAGGGCCACCAGCACATTAAAGAACAGCTGGATCAGGCTCGTAAAGATATGGAAATTGCCAGTCGCGCAGGCGACCTGAACCGTATGTCCGAGCTTCAGTATGGACGTATTCCTGAGCTTGAACGACAGCTGGACCTGGCCTTGCAGGCTGAAATGCAGGATATGAGCTTACTACGTAACCGGGTTTCCGAAGAAGAAATAGCCGAAGTACTATCACGCTGGACCGGCATTCCGGTTGCGCGGATGCTGGAAGGCGAGCGCGATAAACTCTTGCGTATGGAAGATGCTTTGCATAAACGCGTAGTAGGGCAGCATGAAGCGGTTGTTTCAGTTGCAAATGCTATTCGTCGTTCGCGGGCAGGTCTCGGAGATCCGGATCGTCCTATCGGTTCATTTTTGTTCCTTGGCCCCACTGGGGTCGGTAAAACAGAGCTGTGTAAAGCGCTGGCTAATTTTATGTTTGATACCGATGCGGCTATGGTGCGCATTGATATGTCAGAGTTCATGGAGAAGCACTCAGTATCACGTTTGGTGGGAGCGCCTCCTGGTTATGTAGGTTATGAAGAAGGGGGCTATTTAACTGAAGCTGTTCGACGCCGCCCTTATTCAGTGATACTGCTGGACGAAGTTGAAAAAGCACATGCTGATGTATTTAATATTTTGCTGCAGGTACTCGATGATGGGCGTCTTACAGACGGCCAGGGGCGAACTGTCGATTTTAAGAATACCGTGATTATTATGACATCGAACCTTGGTTCTGAGCTCATTCATGAGAAAGCCGGGGAAGTGGATTATCAGGAAATGAAAACGATGATCACAGGTGTACTGGCTGGGCATTTCCGTCCGGAATTCTTAAACCGTGTAGATGAAACTGTGGTTTTCCACCCGCTTAGTGAAAAACATCTTAAACATATAGCAGGTATTCAGATCGAGCGTTTACTGGAGCGGCTACGTGAAAAAGGTTTTGAGCTGGAAATCTCAGATGAAGCTTTGACTCAGTTGGCCCGGGTAGGTTTTGACCCTGTTTTCGGAGCCAGACCTTTAAAACGAGTTATTCAGTATGAGTTAGAAAACCCATTAGCTCGTAAGTTATTAGCCGGTGAATTAACCCCCGGAGTGCCGATAAAAGTAGATGCTGGGCCAGACGGACTGGAAATCGGTTGATACTAGAAAAGGCTCCCTGACGGGAGCCTTTTCGTTTATGGCGCCGCGTTGGTTTATACTCCGAAAAAAGTATGTGTTATTCTTAGCGGCAGAATGAAATTATATTTGTTGCTTTACAGGAATTTATAATATGCCAGAGCAAAACCAGGAACAGGGAGCCAATAAGCATCGCGGCATCTATCTGTTGCCGAACCTGTTGACTACAGCCGGTTTATTTTCCGGTTTCTATGCCATTGTTGCTTCAATGAACGAGCGCTATGAAATGGCGGCCATAGCTATTTTTATTGCTATGGTGTTTGACGGCCTGGATGGCCGGGTGGCAAGAATGACACATACGGAAAGTGATTTTGGTGCTGAGTATGACAGCATGGCAGATATTGTTTCCTTTGGTATGGCCCCTGCACTGGTGGCTTATAACTGGGCACTTGCTGACTTGGGCAAGCTGGGTTGGCTCGCGGCATTTATTTTTGTTGCTGGTGGCGCTCTGCGTTTGGCTCGATTTAATACCGCGCATAATTCAGGAGCTGCCGATAAACGTTACTTTCAGGGGCTCGCTATTCCAAGCGCGGCTGCAATTGTAGCCGGTCTGGTATGGGTCGGAGCTAAGTATGAAGTTGATCCAACTAATGTGAGCCTGATAGTAGCCTTGTTTACTATTTGCTGTGGCCTCTTAATGGTGAGTAACTTCCGTTACCATTCATTTAAGGATGTTGATTGGCGCGGTAAAGTAAACTTCCTGGCTATTCTGGTCGTTGTGCTGGCATTTGTAGTGGTTGCAACTGAGCCTGCATTGGTTTTATTTGTCCTCTTTACTGTGTATGCCATTTCAGGCCCAGTACTGACTATAAAGAATGTCAGTAAATTAAAGCTGGAACATGTGATTGGTGATCAGCATTGTGATGAAGATGCTGATTTTAAAGCCGATGATAAAAGCAAAGCAGCAGAAGCGGAAAAAAGCGAAGATAAGAAAGAATAAAAAAGTTTAAGTTAAATTGTCAGTAAAGCCCTGGATATTTTTCAGGGCTTTTTCGTATTTACAGCCAAAAGTGCTGCTAAAAAAAGCAGATCGTTTAAAGATCCAGCGAACGATCCTGTAATCGTAAAAAAAGCTTCAAATGGGGTTGCGTGTGCGCCGGGGATCTATATAATTCGCCTCCGTTGTCAGGCAGCCAGTTGCTGACCTGAAACGACTAAAGTTGATTGATAACACTCGGCTTTAGGGTTGAAGAAAAAGTTTTCAAAAGCTCTTGACTTCAGCCACGGGAAGCGTAGAATTCGCCTCCCTGCTACGGACTCCTTGAGACGTCAGCAACGCTCTTTAACAATATATCAAAGCCAAGCAATCTGTGTGGGCACTTGCATTGATTGAGTACAAATAAGCCATTTCGGTGGCAGGTTATTTCGGTAACCAAAAAGCTCAATTGATGTTGGTGACTACCGAATGAAGCGCCTTCGGGTGTGGAATTCAAATAAAGAACCAACAATTCATACGAGCACTTGTAAGTATCAAAATCTTTATAATTGAAGAGTTTGATCATGGCT